>JAZSQD010000137.1:0-20866 GCA_045537815.1 Acutalibacteraceae bacterium
GTGCGCCGCAGACAACATCTGTGAGAGCACCGTCACCTGCATCAACCTTTAAAAGGTGGAGCTTCTTTGATTCGTGATGATCTGCTACTTCCTTGATTTCGGCAACAACGATACCTCAAATGTCACTGCCCTTAAAGAAAATTTCATTTTCTACCTCAGCCGTTGAAAGTGAAAAACGGTGGATAAGGTCAAGCTTATCAATACCTTCAAAATCAACAAAGTCTGAAATCCAATTCATTGATAAAAACATAATTCTGCTCCTCCTTCCTTATTCGTCGATAAACTGTGTGAGTGTTTTAAGACTTCCTGAGTTAATGTCACGGATATCCTTGATGCCGTATTTCATCATAACAAGTCTTGTAAGGCCGAGACCGAAAGCAAAGCCTGTGTATTCATCCGGGTCAATGCCGCCTGCCTTGAGTACCTCGGGATGAATCATACCGCAGGGGCAAAGCTCAAGCCAGCCGCTGTGCTTACATGAAGGACAGCCCTCACCGCCGCAGATAAGACAGCTGATGTCAAGCTCAAAGCCGGGCTCAACGAAGGGGAAGAAGCCGGGACGAAGTCTTACCTTAAGGTCCTTCTTGAACACCTCTGAGAGCATAGTCTTCATAAAATAGATAAGGTTTGAGATTGAAATATCCTTATCAACCATTACACCCTCCATCTGGAAGAAGGTGTTTTCGTGACAGGCGTCTGTTGCCTCGTTTCTGAAGCAGCGGCCCGGGAAGATAGCCTTGATGGGTACACCGTCATTGATAAGAGCATCCTTATACTTCTTATAGATAGCATTCTGTGCTGCTGAGGTGTGGCTCTTTAAAAGCTGACCGTTTTCAAGATAGTAGGTATCCTGCATATCTCTTGCGGGGTGATGCTTCGGAATATTGAGAGCCTCAAAGCACTCGTAGTCGGATACGATTTCGGAATAATCCTCAACGGCAAAGCCCATTGACTTGAAGATGTTTTCAACCTGACGCTGAACGAGAGTCACGGGATGATATGAGCCCTCGTTGATTGCGGGAGGCATTGAAATATCAAAATCGGGCATTGAGTCAATTTCCTTCTGAATTTCAAGCTCCTTGAGTTCCTTTGTTCTTTCTGCAAGGCAGTCGGTTACCTCACCCTTAAGAGTGTTAACCTCCTGACCGAAGGACTTCTTTTCCTCGTTGGAAAGATCCTTCATTTCCTTCATAAGCTCTGTTACAAGACCCTTTTTACCGAGATATTTTACTCTCAGCGCTTCAAGGTCGGCAGTATTCTCTGAGCTTTTCAGTTCTTCAATAAACTGTTCTTTTACTGCAAGAATTTTACTGTTCATAGCAACTAAAACCTCCATATAAAAATAAAATCGTCTCACCAAAAAGATGAGACGAAATAAATTCCGCGGTACCACTCAATTTGCAGGGCTTCCCCTGCCGCTTTTCTTGCTTTAATGCAGCAAATACAGTCTGCTTTTCACAGACAGCTCCTGAGGCGAAATTCACTTACGGGGACGGTGGGATTCTTTCAGCCGGTGAAATCCCTCTCTTTAAAGGTCTTATCCGCAAATTACTGTTTTCTCATTCATAGCATTTAAACGATATTGAATGAATTATACTATTAAACGACAGATATGTCAAGGGGTTTGTGCAAGTTCAAATCCATTTTCAAAATCGCCGGTAAGAGTGTAGTCATAAATCGCTCCCGAAAATGCACTGACATTGACAGGTTTTTTTAAAGAATACACATTTTCGTTGAAATCATAAATCTGAACATCTAATGTCATCTCTCCCAGACGCTTTTCATCGTATGCATTTTCTGATAACAGATCCAGAGAAAAGCTATGCTCAGACAAGGGTATAGCCATTTTTTTCGCTGAGCCCGAATAAGATTCTTCAAAGCCCGTTGCGCTTCCCTCTTTCGTTTGCACACATACAACTGCTATTCTTTTTATCGGAGACCGACTGGTATTAAGAATTCTCAGCTTTACAATCTGATTTACCTCTGCTTCAAAGCTTTCCGCATCATCTGAATTAATATAAGGTATTTTTGCAAGGTACATCTTTTCAATAAGAGACTGTAATATATTTATGTCTTCTGAACATTTTTTGATTTCTTCACCAAAAAATGCCGTTGCTTCTTTTTCTGTTACAGTAAACGAATACTCTTTTATATCACCGTCAGACGTAATAACCTCATAGGTGAATTTTACTTCACCAAGATTCCCTATAAGTCCCAATAAAACATATCCGTATTCTTTCATCAGTTTTTCTTTTTCAGGTTTCTGCTTTTCCATAAACGGATAGCTAAATATAAATTCCCACCCATAGGGCTCCTTTGCCGTTGTCAGCTTATTGGTAAAACTACCAAGATTATCTCTTATTTCCAAAGCACCTGCAACAAGAGAATTGTGCGACATATCACCAATATAAGGCGTTCTGTATTTAAAGGATGCAGACACAATAGGAAGAATGTATTCTCCGTCCTCCCACAGAATTTTCCCCTGGCACACAACTGTTTTCACTTTATCGGAAGTGTAGCTTTCAGAAAGCGTTTTTATTCCGTCGAAGTTTGTTTTTTCTCTGCCCTTAAAAGAAATATCAAGTATGCCGCCATCACCTTCTTCGTAGCATATGTCAGTTATTACACAATTTTTGTGGTCTGCGGTAGCTGTTATACTAAAAGTATCTCCATCAACATTAAGGTTATATAAAACCATAGAAGCACCAAGATCATTTCTAACAAAATATGGGAAAGAGCTATAGTAATTACAGCTATAAGGATAAAAATGATAAACCCCGAAGCAATAACTCTTATATTTCTTTTTCTCGTTTTTTTAAGAAAATCAATTTCTTTTTTCTCCCGGAATATTTTTTCTTCATTATACGGCTCTTTCATATTTTCAAGTATTAATTTGCATCTGTCACAATGAGATATGTGATCACGAACAGCACTGTCAGTAACCGCTGATGTAAGTCCGTCTATATAAGACGGCAATAAATCTTCAATAATTTCACAACTAAGATTATTCTTCATTTTCATCAAGCTCCTTTCTCAGTTTTTCTTTACCTCTATAAAATGTTACTCTCGCCCAATTTTCAGTTTTTCCGAGAATGTCTCCTATTTCCTTGAATGAAAGGCTTCCGAATATCCTCAGATACATAATCTCACGATAAGGCTCGTCACACAAATGCAGCCGTCGGAGAAGCTCAATACGGTTTTCATATGCAACAGCTTCTTCTGCCGAATCTGTCACAGTACCAATGTCTCCTGCACTTTCTGTAATCGGATGCTTACGGCGGTAGGATAACAGTTGATTTTTTGCTATGGCACAAAGCCATGTTGAAATGTGGCAGGAGCCATCATATCTGTTAATACTCTTTATAGCCTGATAAAAGGTTTCCTGTGTCAGTTCTTCTGCAATATCTTCACTTTTACACAGAGAGAGAAGATATTTGTAAACGGTCAGTGCATAGCTCTGATAAATCTCCTCCATAGACTGCATTTCACCATCTCCTTTCCTTTGGTCTGTATGTTAATGCGGATTATATCACTTTCGTTACAACAATTATCAAAAAATTTTTTCTTAAGTCAGTAAGCCTAATTATAACATTTAAGACGAACTTATTTCAAGGTATAAAAAAATGCGCAGGAAAAACCCTACATTTAATAAAAATTAAAATCGCTCTACATTAAGAGTGCAAATTATGCTATAATATAAAAAAGGGGGCTTTAAAATGAATACCTTTGAAAAAATATATGAGCAGGTCAGAAGAATACCCGAGGGCAAGGTTGCTTCCTACGGTCTTATTGCCCTTCTTGCCGGCAATCCCCGCCTTGCGAGGGTTGTAGGCTATGCTCTTCATAACAATCCTGACCCTGATACTATCCCCTGCCACAGAGTTGTGACAAAAGACGGCAGGCTTTCACCCGCTTTTGCCTTCGGAGGAGAAAATATGCAAAAAATTCTTCTCGAAAAGGAAGGCGTCATCTTTAACGATGACAATACTGTTGATATGAAAAAATGCTTATGGCGTGAATAAACAAGAAAGCCTGTTGCGGATTCCGCAGCATTAATTACGGCTCCATTTCAATTATACAAACTTACCAAAACTTCAAATAAACATTTAGTAACTTTGTTGAGTATTATACTTGAGTTTAAGACCGCTTAGTGATAAAATCTTCAAGGCTTATAAAATAGTATAAATATGTAAAATCAGGAGGTTATATTATGAGCTTTTTAGGCGGAGTTCTCTCTATCAGTAACGTTTATACCTTATTGTTTGTAGTTTTCGCTGTTCTTCTCGGCGGCTATGCACTCGGCAGAATCACCGTCAAGGGGATTTCTCTCGGCGATGCAGGTGTTTTCATCATCGCTCTTATCGCAGGCGCACTTGCTTTCCATGTTAATGAAAGCAATGAGCTTCTTTTCAAGCTTTCAAACAGCACCTACAACTTTGAAAGCGGACTTAAAATCGTTGAGGCTCTCGGTCTTGTTCTTTTCGTAACATCAGTAGGCTTTATCGCAGGCCCCAAATTCTTCGGCAACTTCAAAAGAAACTTCAAGTCATACGTTCTTCTCGGTGTTATCATCATCCTTGCAGGCGGTCTTTCAGCTGCAGGCTGTATCGGCCTCGGCGAGGTTTTCGGCTACGGCTCTTCAATTACAGACCAGGATGGCTTCGTTGCTATGATTGTCGGTCTTCTTTCGGGCTCACTTACATCAACACCTGCTTTCTCAGCAGCAAAGGCTACTGTTAACCCCGATTACGAATCACTCGTTTCGGTAGGTCACGGTATTGCTTACATCTTCGGTGTTATCGGCGTTGTTCTTTTTGTTCAGCTCATTCCCAAGCTTACAAAGGCTAATATGGAAGAAGAAAGAGCAAAGCTCATTATAAAGGAAGAAGGCACAAAGAAAGAATTCAAGGGTAAGCTTTTCCATATCGACCATATGGGTATTGCCGCATTCTCCCTTGCAGCTATTCTCGGTGCACTTCTCGGCGGTGTTAAGGTTCCCCTTTCAAGTGAAGGTCTTTCAGGCACCTGCTTCTCACTTACAACAACAGGCGGATGTCTTCTTGTAAGTCTTGTGCTCGGTCACTTCTCACGTATCGGTAAAATCAACATCATGCCCGAGCAGAGCACTCTCAAGCTTTTCCGTGAGCTTGGTCTTGTTCTCTTCCTTGTGGGTGCAGGTATCCCCGGCGGTGCGGAATTCGTTGAAAACTTCGATATTATGTACTTTGTTTACGGTATCATCATGACAATCGTTCCCCTTGTTATCGGCTTCTTATTTGCAAAGTACGTTCTCAAGCTCAGCCTTCTCAATAACCTCGGCTCAATCACAGGCGGTATGACATCAACCCCCGCTCTCGGTACTCTCATCGGTACTGCAGGCACAGAGGACGTTGCAGCAGCCTATGCAGCAACCTATCCCATCGCTCTTATCGCTGTTGTGCTCGTATCACAGTTCCTGATTATACTTTTCTGAAAAAAGCACCGAAAGGTGCTTTTTTAAAATGCAGAATGCAAAGTGCAGAGTACAGAATTGCGTCCGACTCGTCAAATAAAAATAAGCTGCTACCCGCCCCAATATCATAACCACTAGTGAACTAGTGGTTTGCTCGAACCCTATAAGGGTTTATACTTGCAGACCCCTAAAAGGGGTATTGAAGGTTTACCATAGCATCGCTATCACAGGCGGCCACTACAAGTGGCTGTCTGTGCTTTTTATTTTACTTGCTTCTTTGCAAACGGATCCATATACTCTTTCATCGTTATCTGATCCTTCGCCATATCATCTTCTAACTGGTTTCTTATGTAGTTCTTGATTGCCTTCTCATTCTTCCCTACTGTATCTGCAAAATATCCCCTACACCAAAAGCGTCTGTTTCCATACTTGTATTTTAAGTTTGCGTGTCTGTCGAATATCATCAATGCACTTTTACTCTTGAGTGTTCCTACAAACTGTGCTATACTCATATACGGTGGTATACTCACTAGCATATGTATGTGGTCAGGACATGCCTCTGCTTCGATTATCTCCACTTTCATTTCATTGCATAGCTTTCTGAGTATTTCCCCTATATCTTTTCTTAGCTCCCTGTATATAACTTTCCTTCTATACTTCGGAGCAAATACTATGTGATATTCACACCTGTAACTCGAATGGGCAGTGTGCTTTATCTCATTTTTCATTAAAAAACCTCCTCTATTTTGTAGTGATTGTCTGGTAAACCTTCACTTGCATTATATTGGAGGTTTTTTCCTTTGCCAAGGCTTTTTTTACCCACCACTGGCAGAACCAGTGGTTTATTTACGCTAAAGCACCAATTAAAAAGTCGTCTGATTGTGAATTTCAGACGACTTTTTGTGTTTAAATGTTTTTCATTCAGCGGAATAAATCTTTTTGCTTGCGCAGTCTGACACGTCATTCTGCACTCTGCATTCCTGAGGCATAGCCTCAGGGTAAAGGGTATCCTGCCTCGCGGTAAATTCTGTACCAATCCTCTCTGGAAAGAGTGACATCTGCGGCTTCGGCTACGGCTTTGATTCTTTCAGGCTTTGTTGTACCCACGATAGGCTGAGTCTTTTCGGGGAGTCTCAGAAGCCATGCAATTGCCATTCCCGCCTGAGTTATGCCGTATTTCTCACCGAGCTCGGCAAGGGTTTTGTTAATATCCGAAAACTTTTCTTCATTGAGGAAGCAGCTCTTGATAAAGCCCTGCTGCAGAGGTGACCAAGGCTGAATTGTGATTTCGTTAAGTCTGCAGTAATCTCTCAGATAGCCGTCATAATTTATGCCGTCATTATTGCAGAGATTGACATTTGCACCGCTTGAAATCATCGTTGCATTGGCAATGCTAAGGCGCATCTGATTTATCTTTAAAGGCTGTTCAACGTACTTTTTGAGAAGCTCAATCTGCATCGGACTGTGGTTTGAAACACCGAAGTTCTTTACCTTACCCTCATTCTGAAGCTTAGTGAATGCAGCTGCCACCTCTTCAGGCTCCATAAGCAAATCGGGGCGGTGAAGAAGAAGCACGTCAATGCAATCGATACCGAGCCTTTTTAGTGAGGCTTCAACCGAGGAAATAATGTGCTCCTTTGAAAAGTCATACATAACACCGGGCACGATTGAGCATTTGGTCTGTATTATCATTTTATCACAAAGGGACTTGTTACGGGCAAGAGCCTTGCCAAAAACCTCTTCGCACCTTCCTCTGCCGTAAATGTCGGCGTGGTCAAAATAGTTTATGCCGCTTTCAAGAGCAGTGTTAAGGTAGTTATCCGCTTCACCGTCGGTCATATCAGCTATTCTCATACAGCCGAGAGCCACCTGTGATGCCTCGGGAAGATTGTCGTAAAGCTTTATGTATTTCATAATTTTCTCCTTGTCATTGTTATTTTTTAGCATTATAGCGTTTTTCCGATAAAAAATCAACTTAAAGCTGCAAGCTCGGAGCAGTATACCTCATCAGAAGCATTCTATTACATCAGAGCCCTTTCTTACGAAAGCGATAAACTCGTCAAGCTCTGCCGTGATTTCATAAGTGCCCTTGGTATATACCGTCTTATTCTTGGTTAAAATCCACTCACCGTCGGGGATATAGACTGTTTTCACGGTCTGACCCCTTTCTACAATCGGGGCAAAGATTATGTCACCGCCGAACATATACTGACTGTCAAGGGTATAGCAGATTTCATCCTCGGGATATTCGAAAAACATGGGCCGCATAACGGGATAACCCTTTTCTGAGGCAATATCCGTCTGAGAGAGTATATACGGTCTGAGCTTTTCACGGATGAGAATAAGGTTTTTGAGTATCTCAAAGCATTCCTCACCGAAGCTCCAGATTTCGTTGGGGTCACCGCTCGGCTCTTTAAGACCCGGAGTAGGCTCAAAGTGTCTGATGCGGGAGCCGTGAAGTCTCATAACCGGGCTGAAAAGTCCGTACTGGAACCAGCGTACAATAAGCTCCCTGAAGTAGTCACTTCTTATATCCGCACCGTAAAAGCCGCCGATATCGGTGTTCCACCACGGAATACCGCACATTGCCATATTTAGTCCGGCTTTTACCTGACAGGCAAGAGACTCAAAGGTGGATTCAATATCCCCCGACCACACAAGCGAGCCGAACTTCTGACTGCCGATATAGGCGCAGCGTGTAAGGGTGATTATATCATCTCTGCCCATGGACTTGAAGCCGTCATAGGCCATTTTTGAGTAGTAATAGGGATAGAGAAGCCCCACCGTGTCTCCCCTGCCCTTATACCATATCAGGTTATCAAAATGCTCGGGGTGAATTTCAGGCTCAGCCTCGTCAAACCAGAGTGCATCAACACCGTTATCTATATAATTTTCCTTAAGCTTGCTCCACACAAAATCTCTTGTGGCGGGATTGGTAACGTCAATTTCATTTTGCCAACCGTAAAAGTCAAAAACTCTGTCAGGGCCTCTGGCGGTGCGCATAAGCATATTGTTGCTTCTCATATACCAATAGTTTTCACTGTGTTCGTTTACAGTGGGCCACATAGATACAACAAGCTTTGTATTCATGCTGTGAAGCTCATCGGTCATAGCCTTTACGTCGGGCCAGTATTTCGGGTCAAATTTATAGTCACCCTGCTCTGTCCAGTGAAAATAATCTGCGATAATAACCGAAAGAGGTATGCCAAGCTCCTTGTATCTTCTTGCAACAGAGAGAAGCTCATCCTGAGTTTCATAACGGAGTCTGCTCTGCCAGAAGCCTGTTGCCCACTCGGGCATTTTCGGCGCATAGCCCGTTAAATCAGAAAGGGTGGTACAGACCTCCTTAGGAGTGCCTGCCATTACCACAAAATCCATAAATCTGCAGCAGTCACTGCTCCAACGGGTGCGGTTGTTTGAAAGCTCGCAAAGTCCTGTTGAGGGGTTATTCCACAAAAAGCCGTAGCCGAGAGATGAATAAACATAAGGAATGGTGCATTTTGCATTGACATTGCGGATATCGATTGATGAGCCTTTCAGGTCAAATTCATTATCCCAGCTATGACCGAGACCGTAAAAATGCTCATTTTTGTTGGGCTCGAAGGTAACCCTTGCAGACCACAGACCGCTTCCCTTATTATCAAAGTGACGGAAATTACTGTGGAAGGTCAGCTCAGGCTTTTCCTCCATAATGACTTTGTTATTTACATAAAAGGTCAGCTTGCCGCTTGGCTCAAGCTTTACCTTAAGAGTACCGCAGGTGAGGGTAACATAGTGGTCGTATTCCTCAATTACGGCATCAGCCCTCTGAGGCATAAGAGTATAGTTTTCATCAATGACCTGATTATCGGGAAAGCCCTGAAAGCGTATTGCATTCTTGCCGCAGGCACTGATGCGGATAAGCTCGGTATACCGTGTAAAAAGAAGCTCGTTTTCCTTTATGATAAGATTATTCATATTTTCATCCCCTGATTATCACTTACAATCAATAAAAATCTTTTCTTTCCTGTGGGTTCCCGCTATGCCCTTACACGTGAAATCTTCTGTTTGCAGATTTTCACAGTGTCTCGCCCAGATACCGTAAGCGGGCAGATTTCTGAAGCGCCAGCACTCAGGGTATTCTTTTGTATATTCGGGTATGAAAAGCCTTCTGTCTTTTATCTCGATTGCATCGCGGTAAGAAATATCAAAGCCTTTAAGAGTAATACTTCTGCAGCGCTTTGTTGTCCCCTTTTGCTTATATCCCGCAATAATAACGGGAAGCTCGACTTCCTTTGCCCTGATGTTTTCCGCCGTTATATTGTAAAGCTCACTTTTGCCGTCAAAGATGCTTTTATCCACGGGCCTTGTGTTGTCATCGGGCTTTACGATTTCGGTTTTGTTTGCCGTTGAGGCGGTTACCTCGGCGGCTCTGTTACGGTTGCCCAGTCGGATGAAAAGAGGACAGGTGCAACGGTCCATAGTGATGTTTCTGATTTTTACATCGTGCACTTTTGCTCCGTCACAGGACTCTATAGAAACACCCGATACTGCACCGGGGTAAAGGTCGGTCATAAAAAATGAACAATCCTCAACGGTCACATCATAGATGTCATAGGTGGTCTCCGTGCCGATTTTAAAGCAGTTCGTTCTCGAAATAACCTCGCAGTTTTTTACGCGGATATTATGCATCTCTTTTTCACAGCCGCACCAGATTGCATTTTTAAGCACGATGCCGTCGTCAGCGGCAGAAACAAAGCAGTGGTCAACCTCAACATTACTGCTGCCCGTGATATCAAAGCCGTCGGAATTTGCCACGTTACGGTTGTTCCATATAACGGTATCGGTGATTTTAACTCCGTCACACATCAGCATTTTATAGGTCCACCAGGGAGAATCCTCAAAAATTATATTGTGTATTTTTACGTTTCTGCATTTTTCAGTAAGAAGTATTGAGCCGTACTTTGATTTATGGGCAAAGCGAAGCTGTGCACGGTAGTCACGGCGCATCTGAATAACATCAATAACGGGTGCGGGAGTAAACATATTTTCGCTGACGGGCTTAAGGCCGAAAAGTGTGCCGTTGCCCACAAGCTTACCGCCGCCGGTGACGGTAATATTATCGCAATCAAGAGCATAAATTAGAGCATTGTGCTTGTAGCCCTTACCGGTAGTATTGGCAGAAACTGCACTGCTTTTCTCGATGAACAATGTAACATCAGAGCGTAAAAAAAGAGTTGTAACGGTGTAGCTTCCTCCCTCAATCAAAACCGTACCTCCGCCGTTTTTATGACACTCATCAATAGCGGACTGAATTGCCCTTGTGTTCTCCTGCTCGCTTTTTGCGGCATCGGCACCGAAAGAGCGCACGTCAAAAATTTTACCCTGAGGCTTCTGAGTAAAATCTATATACCTTTCCAAGGGGTAATAGGATGAATAATCGCCCTCACGCACCTCGGTATAGGGCTCGCCCTCGGTTACTCTCAAATCCTTGCCGAAAAAAAATGTATTAAGCTTATCCTTTACTGTTCTTTTTGTTTTCATTGCCCAACCTCGTTTTTATACCTTCGGTAAAAGTGTTTCCCGTAATATTTAGAAAAGTAATGTTTTGTTCCCGATAAATCAAATTTTATCTGTATTTATCTTTAAGCTTTAAAATCTTTTCTTCAATCTTTTTGATGATTATCTTAAATTCCCCGTCGCTTTTTCCCGTCGGGTCTGTCAGCTCCCAATTATCATCAAATGCCTTGCCTATAAAGGGGCAGCTCACATTGCAGCCCATTGAAATTGCCACATCGGGATTAGGAATATCTGTAATCAGCTTTGAATACTGTGTTTGCTCCATATCAATCCCATACAGCTCTTTCATAATTCTGACTGCATCCTGATTGATTTCGGGCTTTGTCTCTGTTCCGGCAGAATATGCTTCAAACACATCCGATGCCAGATGCTTTCCCAAGGCTTCAGCAATCTGACTGCGGCAGGAATTGTGAACACAAATAAAGGCAACCTTTTTCTTTTCCCTTTTATAAAACGGACATTCTTCATGTATGCACTGGTTATTCAGATGTGAGCGGGAACAGTAAACTCTGTCACTTTCCATTTTAACATTTAATTTTTCTTCTGTAAATCTTATAGCCTCAATAATTGCCAGATAGGAATCTCTTTTGCAGCAACGGGGGCCTCCGTTTTTTCCTATTGCTTCCAAGGCACTTGATGTCATCCGATTTGAAAGTCCCCACGCTTCTTTTGCTAACGGTGTAGCTTTTGTAACAACAGACACGTACATCCCTGTGCTGATACCTGCTCCGCAAGCGCCCCAGAAGCCGCAAGCTCCCCCCGGAACCTGCTTCCCTCTTTTGAATATTTCTGAAAGTGCTGTTTTTAAATCTAAGTCCCCGCCCGCATTTTTATATGCAGTGAGCAACGATGCTCCGACCATTATATGATGCTCGGGCCCGTGCATATGGCAAAAACCGAGTGACATCATTTTTTCAAGTATATATAAAGGATTTTTTGATTTTTGCTTTAAGCACAGTGAAAAAATCTCATCTGTTCCCTTTGTGTGACATTCACTGCAAACAAAATGACCGTTGATGCACCTTGTTTTACTATCTTCTTTTTTGCGGCAGATTTCACATTCCATAATAATATCCGTATCAAGATATTCTAACGGCGCCTTACAGATTAAACATTCGTCACTCATTTTTACACCTCCGCAAATTCTTATCAATCTGACATATCACAGTAATTCAAATCTGCTTTTATCAAAATTAATCAGTCCCTCGTCACGCATTTTGCAAAGCTCGTTTGACATTGCACTGCGGTCAACACAAAGGTAATCCGCCAGCTGCTGACGGTTAAAGGGTACGGTAAAAGCAGAACTGCCCTGCCGTTTTGCTTCCTCGGAAAGATAAGAAATCAGCTTTGCACGGGTTGTTCTCCCCGACATATGACCGAGCTTCTGTACCAAAACTCTGTTCTTATCTGAAATGGCAAAGAACATATTCTGCAGGGTAATATTATGAAAACGGCAAGCACAAGAACAGGTTGTAAGTATTCTCCTGACATCAAAGAAGATAACGGAGCTTTCCTCAACAGCGACAACATCATTTAAAAGCACGCCGCTTTCGGGGGCGGCATAGCCTTCGCCAAACATCTCTCCCACGGAAATGACGGAAAGAATACTGCGGTTGCCCCAGTAATCATCCTTCTGAATATATATCTTACCCTTGACAAGGATGAAAATATCAGACATATGCTCACCCTCTCGAAGGATATATTCACCCTTTTTATATTCTTTAACTCTTGCCCCCAGACAGGAAAGCAGAGAAGCGATATCCTCTTCTCCCACGCCCGAAAAAAGCTTAGTTCTTTTTAAAATCGGAATATATTTCTCCATAAAATCCTCTTTTCCGTTGTAAAAACAACCGACTTGTGATAATTATTGTAATATAATAGGCTCACAAAGTCAAGAGAGGAGTTATATCTATGATTAGAAAAATTATCAAAATAGACGAAGAAAAATGTAACGGCTGCGGTGCCTGTGCCGCGGCGTGCCACGAGGGTGCCATTGAAATGATTAACGGCAAGGCAAAGCTCACCCGTGAGGATTACTGCGACGGTCTCGGTGACTGTCTTCCTGCTTGTCCTGCCAATGCTATTACCTTTGAGGAAAGGGAAGCCCCCGCCTACGATGAAGCCGCCGTGCTTGCGGCAAAGGAAAAGAAAGCATCTGCTCCCCTGCCCTGCGGCTGCCCCGGCACACAGTCAAGGGCAATAAACCGTGAAGGCTGTGACTGCGGCACCGCTTCTGCGCCCGTAAGCAGTCAGCTCAGCCAGTGGCCCGTACAGATTAAGCTTGTGCCTGTCAAC
Organism: Acutalibacteraceae bacterium; assembly: GCA_045537815.1. Lineage (GTDB taxonomy): Bacteria > Bacillota > Clostridia > Oscillospirales > Acutalibacteraceae > UBA6857. The sequence continues at coordinate 13,307 of JAZSQD010000137.1, forward strand.
GCACCCTATTTTGACAAAGCAAATCTTCTTGTGGCGGCAGACTGTACTGCCTATGCTTACGGCAACTTCCACAATGAGTTTATCCGTAACCGCATTACTCTCATCGGTTGCCCCAAGCTCGACGAGGGTGATTACACCGAAAAGCTGACGGCAATTATCAGAAACAACGACATCAGAAGCGTCACCGTTATCCGTATGGAGGTGCCCTGCTGCGGCGGCATTGAAAACGCCGTTAAAAGAGCCCTTATGGCAAGCGGTAAGTTTATCCCCTGGAGAGTTGTTACGGTGACAACTGACGGCAGATTGGTCGAATAAAGTAATCTTTACGGTATTTTTACTCCATTATAATCTCAACTTCGTGGTGCTTATTATCCCACTCAATAAAAGGCTCGCACTCTTTACCGTCAAGAATGAACTTTTTGGTTTTGCTTCCGTAACCCTTTATTTTTACCGAGAAACCCCGGCCGCGAATTTTAAGCTCTTTCAGCTCGGAATTTTTAAGCTTCTCAGGAACGCATGGAGCAAATCGCAGGCCCGTTTCCTCGGGCTTTATTCCGAAAACGCCGTGAATCAGGGCACCTATATAACAGCTCGCAGACCAGGTCTGGTCACGGCAGGAATCCCACACACGGCCAACCTGCCAACCGCCGAAGGGCTTTTTGGTGTAAGGTGAGTAAATTTCGAAAAATCTGAATTTACTGCCTTTAATAAGAGCTGTTATTTTTTGGAGCTCTTCACCTGCGAAAGAGTCAAGACCGCATTTTGCCGCAGCTTCAATTATCATTCCGTTAAGGAAGGGCCACACTACATTGTTATGGCGCCCCGGCTTATCATCACTGAAAAGGCCTTCAAAGGGCGGACAGATTGAAGCTGTTCCCCCTTCACAGCTCACAATATTTCTAAAAAGCGATGCTTGTTTTTCCTTCGGGCAGATATCAAAAAGCACTGCAAAGGCGTGACCGCTCAGCTCCTGAGATTCATCGGTACTGCCGTCAGGAAAAATAATATATCTGTAACGTCCCGCTTCATCACTATAAAACAGACTATTAATTGCAGTTTTGAGCTCACCGTGATGCAGGCGGGCTTTTTCCGCCTCTTCAGGCAAGCCTAAACGGGCAGAAATCTCTGCATAAACTCTGTAAGCTTCACAATAAAGACAGTTTGTGCTCAGACACATTATTGTTTCTACAACGGGGTGTGCCGGTGCAAAAGAGTCGCAAAGGCTCTCCTGATGGCAAGAAACAGGATAACCTGCAATGCCGTCATTAAAAAATGACCCTCCGACAAAAAGTCCGTATCTTGCATTGAATCGGTTTTTTCGGTGAGCTTCAAGAGCCCGACGGATTACACCGTGAGCAATCATCAGAAACTCTTCGTCACCCGTTGTAAGAAAATAATGATAAGCGCCTGTCGCCCATACAATCTGATCCCAGGTCTGCACATCAGGCTGAATTACAGCCTCTCCCTCTCGGTTTAAATCACAGACAGCCAAAAGAGTGGTACGGGACACCTCGGGATTTAAAAAGTTCATCGCCTGCCAGGTGTTGATTGAAGCATCACGGGTCCAGGGAGTTTTGTAGTTTCTTCCTGCACGAAGCATGTAACGGTGCTTTAGCAGGCCTGTCTTGTTATACCGTTTGTATCTGCAGCGCACGGTGTTGACTTTTACGACATTATGCAAAGCAGCATCAAAGCAGCGGACTGTATCAGAATCAGTCGACACAAGTTTCAGTGCGGATTTATTTCTCATAAAAATTCTCCTTAAAGATAAAAGCCTAAAGTTCTTGCACAGTGATACTACTTCCTGTTATCCGTATATTCGTGGGCAAGGATATCCTTGAGCACAAGCATTGCATCAAGCTCGCTGTAACCGTAATCCTTTTGCAAAGAGGTAAACAGCCTTCTGATTTCAGAGGCGTACTTCGGTATATCTACCTCCTGCTGATACCTTTTGAGAACGGGATATTTAGTGCTCCAGGCTTTTGTCCAGTCTGTTTTCGCCTGATTTTCTTCGGTTGTGTTTTTAATTATCTCGGTTATGCTCTCCATGCTCTTACTCCTTTTGGTTGCAATATGTCAGTCGGAAGCTGTCATTTTTCAACGGGTGTAACTATCGGTTTTCCGTCTTTATCCAATAAAACCGTCAGCCCGCCGGCATAACCGCTTGCATGATACAAATAATTAACACCTGTTTCTTTGTCAACCCAAATTTCGACAGAGCCTGCACCTTGACTGTATACTTTTACAAATCTTTTATCCTTAGCCATTACTGTAACCTCCTGCATATTAAATTTATCAAGCTGATTATAACATATTGAAGCAAAAAATGCCACCCTCTCGGATGGCATCGCTTTTGTGCTTATAATTCAACAGCCTTGCAGATTTCCGGAATGATGAACTCAATTTCCGGATGGTTCTTTTTTGTCATACGTCTCAGCCTTTCGACGCTGACCTCTCTTGTAACAGGCGGGAACGCATTGTCAAAATGGTCAACAAAGATTTTCTTAGGATGATACCTGTCTATAAATCCTTTTGTTTTTTCGGGCACAAAAATACTTCCCCCGTTAGCGAGAATCAAAAGGTCGATATCCTCCGGATACTGCTCCGACGGATGCTCACGGAAGGAGCCCGTCAAGAAGATTTTTTTGCCATGGGCTTCAATCTCATAGGCAACGATCTCTCCGCCCTCCGGCATTTTGCGATTCATATATGCCTGCCAGAACAGACGGGGCAACATCATAATGCTCTGCGGTACGACAGTAAGAATGTAAATAGGGTCAAAAACAATATGCCTGAACCGACGCGGGCGGATGGTATAATCACCGATCTGAATCTCTTCATCCGGTCTGACGGCTTTAAACCGTTCCTCGGGTACGCCCCTGCCCATAAGCGTTTTCTTTGGTGTTTCGGTGCAGTAGATAGGAACGGCTTTGTCTTTTTCCGCAAGGTCAGGGATGCTGTATATATGGTCAAAATGCCCATGTGTGACAAAAACCGCGTCAAAACCCACAAAGCCCTCAACGGGTGTGGTTTCAATGCGCTTATTCATCCGCACGAAGGGATCAAAAAGCAGCTTCGTTTTTCCGTCGTCGATTCCGATGGTCGCCGTTCCGTACCAAGTAATTTTCATATTTAATATCCTCTCATTTCGTTATTTTAAAAACCTTTCCGCTTTTTCTATGGTTTTATTATACAAAAAAAGTCAACACATTCGAGAAAATATATGTAAATAAACAATGACTTGTCTGTTAATGATTTTAAATCACCTCTGAAACCAAAGAAATAAAACTCCCTTATTGTCACATAATCAGACATAAAAGGAGATGTAAAAAAACTCGTTTTTTTACATCTCCTTTTTTAAGTGCTCGGTTTGTTTATAGCAAAAAACACAAAAACAATGTTCTTGTCTGTTTTTCATCGTTTTTTATGTTTTAAAGGGCTCCTTTGGTCATTTAAAAACCGAAGAAACCCTTTATTTCTCTTGTTTTATGCGGTCTGCACTATTTTACAGTCCCTATCAATAAGCTCGACAATGATGAAATATTATTTGTCTCAGCCGAAGCTAATCTCACCTCTGAAGAGCTTTACAAGGAAATCAAAAATTACTGTAAAGAATCTTATAAGAGCAGCAAGTTTTGTTTCTGTGGTAGGCTTTTCCTCAACTGAGTCTATCCATTCGAAACCTCCGCCGTTAGTTTCCGTCAAAGGTTTAACATAACAGTTTGCCGCATTTCCTCCGCTCCATGCATACACGGAGAATTGTGCCACTCTGTTATCATTTTCTACAGTAAGATTTTTGTGTGAAAGGAAATGAGAACCGAGCTCCGTAAATATCATATCAAAAGCATGTATGGAATTCTTGACAATCCATGTAGTTTCGGGGAAATAGCAGGTTGAAACGTCAACCATTTTATCCGGTGAAATATACTTTGCATTTTCGGGATCTTCAGCTATACGTGCATTAATATATTCATCTGAAAGAGTAGTTGTTGCCGTTGAGCAGGTTGCACCGAAGGAAGCATCTTTAAGACCTATGAGGGAGTCGCTGAGTTCATCGTAATCCTCAATAATAGGCATTGAAAGATATCCGTACTTTGCGAGAACACCTACTTCAATACCGTAATCCTTTGAAATTCTGTCATAGAAGCCTGTAAGGTCAGATGTAATGTTCTTTCTGTAACGCTGAATTTTTTCGATAGTGCCTGCATATTCTTTGCGTCTTTCTGAACCTTCTTTACCGAAGATAAGATCAAGAGCCTCGTCCATATCCTCCTCGTAAACACATGTCCAGTAGTTAGGCATTGTTGCCATACCGGTGCTGAGAAGAAGTGCAGGTACAAGTGCCTTGTAGAGCTTGCCGTAAAGCTCCTCAACTCCGCCGAAAACTGTGCCCACAACGTTTATCTGCACAAAAAGATCCATTGACCTTGAAACAATTTCGGACACCAGATCAGTAAATCCGATCATACCGTTTTCTTCCGCATATTTAAGATACATCTGCATATGCTGAGCATCGAACTCAAATTTACCGCTGAAGCTCTGGCTTATATAAGCACTTCCGTTTGAAAGCACTTCACCGTAGAAAACTCTTTTAACGTGACCTAAATGGCCGTAAACATCAAGATATGCGTTAAGAAGACTGCCGCCCAGACATCTTGCAGCAATACAGATACCCTCAGAAGAACCTGTTGTTTTAATAACGGCTTTGATGTATTCGTGAAGTCTGTCTACGTGGTCATAGGGTGACAGACGCCAGTCATAGCAGAAGGAATACTGTTGTACAAGATAGTATCTGCCGTCTTTCTTCTTAAAGTCGATATTGGCAGCATTGTACTCAGACTCAGCCAGAACCTCCGGTGAAACGCCGGTACCGAACTTCGGGTTGCCGTCACCGTCAAGAGCGGCCTTTTCAAATAAAGGTGCAAACTCTTCATATAAGGCATCGCCGTAATTGTCCCACTTATCCATAAGGTGACAAAAGTCACTGAAAAGCTATGAATTATCAGCTATAATTAAGCCACAATAAAAAAAGAAAAGAGGTAGAAAGCTATGTTGAAGAAATTAAATTCAGATAACTTCAGAAACGAAATCCTTGACAAAAACGGTGTCGCTCTTGTTGACTTTTACGCCGACTGGTGCGGACCCTGTCAGATGCTCTCTCCCGTCATAGACGAGATTGCAAAGGAAAGAGCCGATATTGCAGTAGGCAAAGTCAATGTTGACGATGAGGGCCAACTTGCGTTAGAATACGGTGTAATGAGTATCCCTACACTCTTAGTATTCGAAAACGGAAAGGAAAAGTCAAGACTTGTAGGCGTAAGACCGAAAGAAGAAATTCTTGCCGAGCTTGAAAGATGAAAAATATTTTGATTGTCAGTTTTGCAGTTTTACTTTGCGGACTTTCACTTGTTGCCTGCAGTAAAACCGAAAGAAAAAAAGAAAACACATACGAGCAGATAACATCTGCCGAAGCAAAAGCAATAATGGACAGTGAGGCAAAATATATTATTCTCGATGTCCGTACCGAGGAGGAGTTTAACGAGGCTCATATCAAAGGTGCTGTTCTTATCCCCGACTACGAAATAGGTGAAAAGGCAGAAAGGCTACTGACCGATAAGGAGCAGCTTATCCTGGTCTATTGCAGAAGCGGAAGGCGAAGCAAAATCGCCGCAAATGAGCTTGCGGCGTTGGGTTATACCAATATTAAAGAATTCGGCGGTATTATTGACTGGCCCTATGAAACAGTAAGTGAATAATCGTTACGGGGTATTGTTAAAAGGCAATATCCCGTAGCTTCTTTTTGTCAAGAATGTTTATACCCTTTCGTGTAACCTCAACCGCACCGTCAGAGGCAAGGTGGCGAAGCAGTCTTGTCACAACCTCTCTTGCCGTACCGAGATGACGTGCAATCTGTTCGTGGGTCATAGAAATAAAATCTTCCCCCACGGCGTTACACTCATCAAGCAAGAAAATCGCAAGGCGCTTATCCATACTCATAAAAACTATCTGCTGCATTATCCACATAACATCCGAAAACCTCTGCACCGCAGTTTCGAGAGCAAAGTTTTTCACTTCGAGATTTCTTTCGCTGACGGTACTAAAGGCGTGACCGCTTATCATATAGCAGTCGCTCGGAATCTCTGCGTCAATATAGACGTCAAAGGTGATGCTGTTGAGCACGCATGATGCAGAAAGCATACAGATATCACCCACACCGAGACGGTAAAGAGTGATTTCCTTGCCCTCGTCAGAGAGCATATACAAACGAAGCTTACCGCTTTTGACAATGTAAAGTCCCGCACATTCCGTGTTATCGTAAACCGGCTGCTCCTTTTCAAAATGCTCAAGTGACGAGTGCTGACAAAGATATTCCTTGTCCTCATTACTTAATCTATCCCAAAAGGGAAAATACTGTTTGTAAACTTCACTGCAGTTAATTTTTTCTGACATAATCTCACCCCGTAAAATTGGAATTTGCTGAATTGATTATCTTACCACTGAAGAATGACTGTAAATATAGAATTCTTCCTGACTCGGCATCCACTTCTTTTCCTTTTCAGGGAAAGTTGCATCAAAAGCCTCTACTGCATCTGTGTCTTCGCAACAATCAGCAGCGGTACTTGGAATATACATCAGCTTTCTGCCGTCAAGGGCATTTGGTACAAGTTCACACACAAGAAGAGCTGTCGGAAAGTTACCATCCAAAACAAAACTTACATTTTTCTTTTTGCAACTGACAAATCCACGGCTGACATAATTACCGGGATTTCCGAAGTTGATGTTCACTTCATATCCCAATTTTTTTGCAACCTCAAAAGAATGTTCAATCAAAATTTTATCGAGTTTCTGTCGCTGATATTCGGGAGCAACGCAGAGAGGACCAAAAGAAAGTATTTCTTTTCTGTTGCCTTTTTCATCCTCAAGCCAAGCTTTTGTGTACATAATGTTACCAATAATTTTACCGTCTTTTTCAAGAACGAAAGCAAGTTCAGGTATAAAATCAGGATGATTTCGCATGTTGTGTACAAAATAATGCTCATCAGCACCCGGCTTATAAACATTCCAAAAAGCTTCTCTGGTTAATTCTTCAACGGCTCTATAATCTTTTTCGGTTTCTAAACGTATCGTAATACTATCCATAAAAAGTTCCTTTCACAAATTCTTATTTATCGGTTAATCCACTCGTATCTTGAAATCGCAAATACCTTTGTAATTTCGTTTATCTCATCAGAAAACTCATCTACTTGTTTGCAACCATATGACATAGCAGTTTTGGCTGATGCTACATTGGTATGCTTCATATAAGAATAAACTATGTTAAAAGGAGTGTTGTTAAATGTCCAGTCTCTGACAGCAGTCGCCGCTTCTTTTGCATATCCTTTTCGTTGCTTGTCAACTCTGATATGGTATCCGATTTCAGGTTTTATTTCTCCGCCTATAAGTTGCATTGTCAAGCCGCAGTCACCTATCATTTCATCTGTTTCTTTCAAACATACTGCCCACAGGCCAAAGCCGAATATCCGATATCTTTCGATGTTTCGCTCAATCCAACATCTTACT
>JAZSQD010000051.1:0-2770 GCA_045537815.1 Acutalibacteraceae bacterium
GCCCTTTGTCTTCCTAAGACCGCTTGGCCTCCGACTTTGTCTTTCCGAACTTTTCACGGAAGTAGTGCTGACCGTACATAAACTGACGGATAAGACTTTCAGCCGAAGGAATGTTACAGTCAGGCTCCACATACATAGCACCCACAGGCTCAAACTGTCCTTTTGCGATTTTTTCTTTTAACTCCTCAAAAACATCGGGGTAATACTTTTCGAGCATTTCGTAGGTATATGCCTGAGTATGAGTGTATTTGAAATCGGGGTATCTGTCCATAAGCCTAAGCTGAATAAGAATGGTGCGGAGATTTTTCTGAACACTGTGGATTCTTCTCCAATAGTATGCTATATCAAGATGTGAATGTGCAATCAGGGCAACATCGCCGTTACCCTTATAGTCATCGTTGGCATAGATTACATCGTCAACATATTTTTTTGCCTTTGCCACATCGTCATTTTTTAAGTCGTCAAAGTCAATAAGGTTGAGGGCGTTGTTGATTTCACGGTTGAGAAAAGAACGGTAATCCTCGTTGAAAAGCTCACTTTTGGCAATATCAAGAAGCAATTCAAGGTCATAAATCAAATCGAGCACAGTGTGGTTAACAGTGGCAAGATATGCACCCTCAAAAATCTGACGGCATCCGCGCACGGAAAGTGACTCGGGGTTGCGCTCATCATCAGGCTTTGAGCGGTTGTAGCCCTCCATTTCAAAGTGAAGAACATCCGAGTCGATATAGGGAGACAGGAGGATTCTGTCACGGTTAGGGTCAACGCCGCCCACATATTTACCGTTGACCTTCACAATAATTTCAGCGGCGGTTTTGAGTGAAAACCACAGCTCTTTACCCTTAAGGTGATCGGGAATTTTAACCTCTGCCTCAAAAAATGCAGTTCCGTCGGGTGTGAAATACATATCACCCTTACGAAGATTTCTCCATCCCTCGGGATAGAACTCATACTGCATTTCCGCAACCTGCCTTGCATCACGCACCATAAGGTTTTCTATTTCAAATTTTTCCTGATATATGTATCTTTTAAGCCAGCCGAAGCGTAAATCCGTCCACTCCTCAGGCCGCATACTTCTTCTTACAACTTTAATGTGTGCCATACCGATTCACCGCCTTAATCCTTATCCCAGAAGAATGGCTTTTTCTTCTGAGCGACAATCCTTACCTTTTCCTCCATATCACGCAAAATCTCACTTTCTATCCATGAGATACAGCGTTCAACTATAAGGCATTTTGAGCACTCACCCTGTAAAATAACGGTGAGAACACCTCCCTCATAGGATATAAAATCAATTTCACCGCCGTCGCCCTGAAGCTTCGGCTTTATGATGTTTTCAATATAATTTTTCATAAATATCCCTCTTGTTTGTGTTTTAATTCATTCTATACTAAAATCAAAACAGTGTCAACTAAAACATAAAAACCGTTGAAGAAGCTCCGTCAAAGGCAAAAACTGATATCTGACACTATCACCGCTTCGTTCTTTTTTAATAAGCTGCCGTGAACAAGCACTGACATAAGCGGGTTTTGTCTGACATTCCACTTGACAAAATCTGTATTTAATTGTAATATTTTTCTTACAGTTATCAAATATTTAATAACGGAGATAAAAGCTTATGTTTAAGAGAATCACAGCGTTTTTTATATCAATTATCGCCTTTTTTGCAAGTCTTTTCGGATTTGATGCAGAAATAAAATCCGATTATATTTATAAAAATCTTTCCTACGGCAATCACGAAAGGCAGACTCTCGATCTGTTTTTACCGATGGACAGCGACGGTGAGGTAGGCCTTGTGCTTTTCATTCACGGCGGTGCCTGGATCGCAGGTGAAAAGGACGGCTATTACAAGGGCATCAGAGACCTTTGCAACAAATACGGATATGCGGCCGCGGCAATCAACTACAGATATCTTTCAGAGGATATAGACCTTTTTGATATTGCCGACGATATTGAAGCGGCGGTAGGCACAATTAAAGAAAAAGCCGAAAAGCAGGATATTAACATAAACAAAATGCTTCTTACAGGCTCTTCTGCGGGCGGTCATCTTTCAATGTTCTACGCTTATTCCAGAGCTGACTGCTCACCTATAAAGCCTGCGGCAGTCGTCAGCTACTGCGGACCTACAGACCTTACAGATGACGGATACTTTATCAACAGTGACCTGGGTGACCCGGAAACCGTTTCTCAGCTGTTTTCTTACGCCTGCGGTAAAACCTTTGTATACCCTGACAAAGACGGTGTTATTGACGAATTAAAGGCTGTTTCGCCTCTCTTTTATGTAAATGAAGGCACAGTGCCTACTGTTATAAACCACGGTGAAAAGGATACTGTTGTCCCCTATTCAAATGCAACTGCCATCATTGAAAAATTTGAAGAATTCGGTGTGGAATATGACTTTAACAGCTATCCCGATTCAGGCCACGGTCTGGACAACGATGCCGAAAACCAGAAAATTGCCGATGAGCTTTTTTATAAATATATCAATGTGTATCTCGGTCAGGAAAAGATTAATTGAGGTGTCAGTATGAACAAGGTAACAATTATAGGAACAGGAAGCGTTGGTTCAACAATCGCTTATACACTCTCTGCAACAGGAATTGCATCAGAAATCGTAATGATTGACGTCAACATAAAAAAGGCCATGGGTGAGGCACTTGATATCCGTCAGGGAACGCCCTTCTGTGCCCCCTGCTCTGTTTATGCAGGCAGCTATGCAGATGCAAAAAATTCAGATATAGTTATTATCACCAAGTCGGATCGTAGCCAT
>JAZSQD010000163.1:0-2223 GCA_045537815.1 Acutalibacteraceae bacterium
GTATCACTTCCTTTTCTCCCATTAATATTTCTGTTTGTGATATTATCTTTAATTTTTACGGGTAACTTCTTTGTTACCCGTTATTTTTTTGTATTTTTATGCGAAAAATGTTGAAAAAATATATAATATTAATTATAATATAAGTTAATGATAAATTATAAGCGTTAGTGTGCTTTTAAGCATATACACTTTTGCGAAAGGGGAAATTTCAATGAAACATCTTTTAAAACTTCTCGACTGGTCTGAGGAAGAAATTCTCAGCTGTCTTGACCTTGCCGATAAGCTTAAGGCTGAAAAGAAGGCAGGTATAAAGCATCATATCCTTGAGGGTAAGACTCTCGGTATGATTTTTGAAAAAAGCTCAACAAGAACAAGAGTTTCCTTTGAGGTAGGTATGTATGACCTTGGCGGTCAGGCTCTCTTCCTTTCTTCAAAGGATTTGCAAATAGGCAGAGGCGAGCCCGTTCAGGATACGGCAAGAGTTCTTTCACGCTTCCTTGACGGTATTATGATAAGAACCTTTGAGCAGCAGGAGGTTGAAGCTCTCGCAAGGTTCGGCTCAATCCCCGTTATCAACGGTCTTACGGATTTCTGCCATCCCTGTCAGGTGCTTGCTGACCTTCAGACAATCCGTGAGCACAAGGGCAAGGATTTAAAGGGCAAAAAGCTCTGCTATATCGGTGACGGCAACAATATGGCAAACAGCCTTATAGTCGGCTGCATCAAGGTTGGTATGAGCGTAGCAATCGCTTGCCCCAAGGGCTACGAGCCTGACGAAAGCGTTGTTGCCTGGGCGAAGGAAAACGGCGAGCTTCTCGTTACTGAGGATATTCTTGAGGCCGCAAAGGGCGCAGACGTGCTTTATACAGACGTGTGGGCATCAATGGGTCAGGAAAGCGAAGCCAAAAAGAGACAGAAGATTTTCAGGGCCTATCAGATTAACGACGACGCGGTTAATGCCGCTAACGAGGGCGTTATGGTGCTTCACTGCCTGCCTGCTCACAGAGGCGAGGAAATCACCGACAAGGTGCTTGAAGAGCACGCTGCCGAAATTTTTGACGAAGCAGAAAACCGTCTTCACGCTCAGAAGGCAGTGCTCGTTAAGTGCTACACCGAGTGATTTTACGTGGATGAGACTGACTGAGGCTTGATGAAAACTTTACTCGTCTGCAAGAGTAGTCAGTAGTCAGTAGTCAGGGGTCAGGGGAATTCCCTTCGGGAATTTCAGGGATTAATTAATTTTTGTAAACAATCAACTTAATATATAAGAAAGGAAGCTTCACGTTTAATCGTGAACAGGGTTAAAAGAATGAAAAAACGTTATCTTGTCCTTCAGGACGGAACAGTATTTGAAGGCTATGCCTTCGGTGCGGATAAGTGTACCGCAGGTGAGCTTATCTTTTCAACAAATGTAGTGGGATACATTGAGACTCTCACAGACCCCTGCTACTTCGGTCAGATTCTTGTTCAGACCTTCCCCATGATGGGTAATTACGGCATAATCGAGTCTGACTTTATCGGTGAGCCCGCCTTAAGCGGATATGTTGTAAGAGAATATTGCGACTATCCCTCAAATTTCAGATGTGAATACGACCTTGATACCTTCCTTAAAAATAAAAATATTCCCGGTATTTACGGCGTAGATACCCGTGAAATAACAACAATCATCAGAGATAAGGGCGTTATGAATGCGGCTCTGTGTGACGAAATTCCCGCAGATTTAAAGCCAATCGCAGACTTTAAGATTGTCGATGCGGTCAAGAGCACATCAGCCTCGGCGGTGAGCGTATTTGCTCCCAAGGGTGAGACAAAGGGCGAGGTTGCAATCCTCGACCTCGGCTCAAGCAAAAACCTTGAAATCGCACTTATGGAAAAGGGCTATAAGGCTACCGTGCTTCCCTACAGCACAAAGGCTGAGGATATTCTCGCAACAGGCGCAAAGGTGCTCTTTGTTACGGAAGGCCCCGGTAACCCTGAAGAAATCGCAGAGGTTGCACAGGAGCTCAGAAAGCTCAGCGGTAAAATCGCAATCGTCGGTGCAGGTCTCGGTCATCAGCTTATGGCAATGGCTCACGGTGCTGAAATTGTGAAGCTTCATCACGGTCACCACGGCGGAAATCAGCCTTCAAAGGTTGTCGGAACAGAAAGAACCCTCATCACTAGCCAGAACTTCATCTATGCAGTCAATGCCGAAACTCTCAAGGAAGATACGAAGTCGGAGGC
>JAZSQD010000047.1:0-3911 GCA_045537815.1 Acutalibacteraceae bacterium
GGCTACTGGCTACTGACTACTAAAAACGGCTACTGACTACTCGCCATGCCTCTTACTTATTTAGTAACGAGTAATCGTTATTTTCAAGGAACTCGTCATAGGTTTCCTTGCGGTCGTAAAGACCCTCGGGTCTGAATTCGATGATTCTGTCAGCGATGGACTGCACGAACTGATGGTCGTGTGAGGTGAAAAGAAGTGAGCCCTTGAAGCGGATAAGCGCATTGTTGGGTGCTGTGATGGATTCAAGGTCAAGGTGGTTGGTGGGCTCGTCGAGGATAAGCACGTTTGCACCGCTGGGCATCATTTTGCAAAGCATACAGCGTACTCTTTCACCGCCGGAAAGCACCTTTGCCATTTTTGTTGCCTCTTCACCCGAGAACATAAGTCTGCCCAGCCAGCCTCTTACATCGGTTTCAAACTGAAGGTCGGAGTAGCGGCGTACCCAGTCGATAAGACTTTCCTCAACGCCGTCAAAAAATGCGGAGTTGTCGGCAGGAAAGTATGCCTGAGAGGTAGTGATACCCCACTTGAAGGTACCCTCATCGGGCTCGAGCTCACCCATAAGGATTTTGAAGAAGGTGGTTTTTGCAACTGCATCGGTACCTACGAAGGCTACCTTTTCATTGGGTCTTATTGTGAAGCTTACGTTGTCAAGCACCTTTCTGTCACCGATAGTTTTTGAAAGGCCCTCGACAATAAGCATATCGTTACCGATTTCTCTGTCGGGCTTGAATTCGACAAAGGGGAAGCGTCTTGAGGAAACGGGCATATCCTCGAGCACGAGATTATCGAGAAGCTTTTTACGGCTTGTTGCCTGCTTTGATTTTGATGCGTTGGCGCTGAAGCGTGCGATAAATTCCTGAAGCTCCTTCATCTTGGCTTCGGTTTTCTTATTCTGCTCACGCATCTGACGCTGTGCCATCTGGGTATATTCATACCAGAAATCGTAGTTACCCACATACATTGTAATTTTGCCGAAGTCGCAGTCTGCGATATGGGTGCATACCTTATTTAAGAAATGTCTGTCATGGCTGACAACGATAACTGTATTTTCAAAATTCATAAGGAATTCCTCGAGCCAAGCTATAGCCGCAACATCAAGGTGGTTGGTCGGCTCGTCAAGAAGAAGGATGTCGGGATTTCCGAAAAGAGCCTGAGCAAGAAGCACCTTAACCTTCTGCTCACCTGTAAGCTCGCTCATAAGGCTGTAGTGGAATTCGTTGTGTATACCGAGAGCATTAAGCAGAATTTCCGCATCGCTTTCTGCGCTCCAGCCGTCCATTTCGGCAAACTCCTCCTCAAGCTCACTGATTCTGATACCGTCCTCCTCGGTAAATTCCTCCTTGGAGTAAAGCTCCTCCTTGGCATCCATAATCTCAATAAGCTTGGGGTTACCCATAAGCACCGTACGGATAACGTCATACTGATCATAAGCATAATGGTCCTGCTTTAAAACTGAAAGTCTTTCGCCGGGGGTGATTGTAACATAGCCCTTGTTAGGCTCTATCTCACCTGAAAGAATTTTAAGAAAGGTACTTTTACCTGCTCCGTTTGCACCTATAAGACCGTAGCAGTTACCCTTTGTAAAATTGATTGAAACACTCTTGAAAAGCTCTCTGCCGCCGTATTGCAGAGTAACATTGTTGGTGCTTATCATTAAATCACTTCCTTTTTTAGTCATACCTATATATTATACCATATTTTAGAAAAAATAGCAAGAGATTAGCAGGGGCTAGGCGTTAGGGATTAGTAAGGGCCAAGGGCCGAGGGCCGAGGGAGTCCGAGCAGTCAGTAGCCAGTAGTCAGTAGTCAGTAGCCAGTAACTAATGGCGTAAGCCAATTCATGCCATAGGCAATTCATGACAAGGTCAATTCATGGCGTAGCCAATTCATTTTCATTCAGTTAAATTTGATACGGTAGGGACACGGCTCGCCGTGTCCGCATTTGCCTCAAGTAAAATATACCGCACCATAGGCATATCGCATCTGCCCGATTTTCAATGCACTTTCTCACAGAGCGGCGATTCTTAAGAATTTCTTACATAAAGTATGTGCCGCTTGCGTTTTTTTATTTCTTTGTTATAATAAAAGCGGAATAATATATAATGAAAAGAGGTTTGTTATGGAAAAGCTGAAAGGATTTTTAAAGTCACGGAAAACAGCTTCATTTCTGTTAAGCCTTATAATTACCTTGGTCATTGATATGAGCATTGTGTTAGTCAGACACTCGATAATCAACATTTCCTTTGTGCTGACATTTTTTGCCTTGCCGTTTATAGGACTGTTTTTAATTTTTCGTCTGATTTTTTCTGATAAAAAGATTATTGCAAAGACAGTTCTGTCTGTTGTAACGGCGGTTCTTACATTAGCCTTGATTTTCGGTTTCTTTATGGTTGGCTATTTTGAAGAGCTTACAAGCTATAAAAACGAAAAAGTTGAAACACCTTATTCAAAAATTATGAATGATTCTATGCCCGAATTGAATGAATTGGGAAATCCCGTTAATATTGAACTGTTTAAGTATTATTCTTCCTATGCCGTCTTTCATTATGATACTGATATTCTGATTTGTGAATACGACGAAGCTGAATATGCCAAGCAAAAGGAGCTTTTGGATAAAAAATATGTTTTTCAGGATTTGGACGGTATGAAGGTATGGGCACCCATAACAATAGACGGATACGAGTTCAGGATGTTATCAAAAGAAGAATATGAACTGAATTATCCTAAGAATATTATTTATGTAGCAACAAACGATGAAACAAAAGAAATCGCATATATTAACTATTGTGAAGGTGACCGTGATTATATCGAGCCATTAGAGGAATTTATAGAAAACGATTGCGGTTGGAAATATATCCGCTGACTTGAAAAAACAGGGTAAATATGTTATAATGAAAAAAATCGTAAACGGAGGAAAACCATGGAAAATAACAGAACAGTTTTTGAAATTATTGACGGAATTCCGGGAGAAAAAGCAGCTGCGGAGCTTTGCGATTACTGTCACGACTATGACGGTTCTGTTTATGAAGAGGAAAGCTGCCGTTGCTCCCTTATAATAAAAGAGGGTAAATACTTTTTAAGGCGCAAAGCCTCACTCAGATGGGACTATAAGCCTATAAGCAGCACAACAGAGGATATCCCCGTCAGTGAGGACGAGCTGAAGCTTACAAGAAACGAGTTCTGCAAGCTTCACTGCACAAACGATTGGGCCAAAAAAACCTACCGTATATTTGATAAATAAAAAAACAAAACCGCTTCTGCCGAAAAACAGAGGCGGTTTTTATCAGCCTGAAAATAAATCAGTCTGATTTATTGCTTTTTCTTTTTTCCTTAAGCTTATAAGCATTCCTTTCAGAAATAATAACTCTGAACCTTTTTTCGAGGCCTTCCTTTGTGGCATCAAAATTATACGGGTCTTTTTTCTGCTTTTCTTCCATAATATCACCTCGTAAATAGTTTTTTCTTATCGGAGTGAAATTATCACAAAAAAATCACCTCTGCCGTCAGACAAGGGTGATTTTCTGGAGCTGGAAACGTGACTCGAACACGCGACCTGCGCATTACGAATGCGCTGCTCTACCAACTGAGCTATTCCAGCGACTATGGTTGGTATTATACTACATAAATTTGCATTAATCAAGTCAAATAACAAAAAAAGTAGGAGGGAGCCGGGGAAGTTCATCAGGCTGACGAAGGCTCTGTGTAGAGGTAAACAGTCTGCACAAGTAGCCAGTAGTCAGTAGTCAGTAGTCAGGGGAGCGCCCTGACGGTCAGCACACCGCAGGGCGCAATTTTGCATTGCGCATTTTAAAAATCTCCCGTGGGAGATGTCAGCGAAGCTGACAGAGGGCATTACAATGCGTCGCAGACCCACAACATTTTCCGAAGGAAAATATATCACTGCGAAG
>JAZSQD010000125.1:0-9144 GCA_045537815.1 Acutalibacteraceae bacterium
CGGTGGGCTGAGCGCCGTTAGCAATCCACTTCTGAGCCTTCTCAGCGTCGATCTTGATGTCTGCGGGGTTTGTCATAGGATTGTAGTAGCCGATTTCTTCGATGAAACGACCGTCACGGGGATATCTTGAATCTGCTACAACTACACGGTAGAAAGGAGCTTTCTTTGCGCCCATACGGCGAAGTCTGATTTTTACTGCCATTTTAATGACCTCCAAAAAAATATTTTTTTCTTGTAACTGCTTCTTAAATCTCAAGCGCCAATCTCATCGGTACCTTTTCCGCCATTTTTGTCGAAAAAGCCTCGTTAATACATCGAGTATTGCCTGCGTTTTTTCGCCAATCTGCCGAAAAATCTCCTCGATGATATTCACACTCAGATTTAAAAAGCAGTTACTTTTTATCTAACACTTTCGTGCTGTTTACTTTTACATTCCGAAGCCGTTCATACCACCGAAACCGCCCATACCGCCGGGCATGTTTCTCATACGCTTCATCATCTTCTTTGAGGATTTTCCGTTAAACTGCTTGAACATCTTCTGCATCTGTCTGTACTGACTGAGAAGCTTGTTGACATCCTCAACCTGCATACCCGCACCTGCTGCGATACGGCGCTTTCTTGAGGGGTTGATGATGTCGGGCTTTGCTCTTTCCTGAGGTGTCATGGAAAGAATCAATGCCTGAATTCTGTCAAACTGTCTTTCATCGATATCCACATCGTCGATTTTTCTTCCCACACCGGGAAGCATTTTAAGCATATCCTTAATCGAGCCCATTTTGCGAACCTGACTGAGCTGGTCGTAAAGGTCGTTAAGGTCAAACTTATTCTTTCTGAGCTTCTGCTCTAACTCTCTTGCCTTCTTTTCGTCAAGCTCCATTTCGGCCTTTTCGATAAGAGAAAGCATATCACCCATACCGAGGATTCTTGAAGCCATACGGTCGGGATGGAAGACGTCAAGGTCGCCGAGCTTTTCACCGGTACCGACAAACTTTATGGGCTTGCCTGTAACAGCTCTTGCAGAAAGTGCCGCACCGCCTCGGGTGTCACCGTCCATCTTGGTAAGAAGAAGACCGTCTATACCGAGCGCCTCATTGAAGGAGGTTGCAACGTTAACTGCATCCTGACCTGTCATCGAGTCAACTACAAGCATAATTTCGTGGGGATGAACCTCACTCTTGATGTTTTTAAGCTCTGTCATAAGCTCCTCGTCAACGTGAAGACGGCCTGCAGTGTCAAGGAACACATAGTCATTACCGTGGTCCTTAGCGTAGGAAACTGCCTGCTTCGCAATTTCAACGGGATCAATCTGTCCCATTTCAAAAACAGGCACGCCTGCCTTTTCACCCACAACCTGAAGCTGCTTGATAGCCGCAGGTCTGTAAACGTCACATCCTACAAGAAGAGGTCTGTGACCCTGATTTTTAAGCATAAGTGCCAGCTTAGCACTGTGAGTGGTTTTACCTGAACCCTGAAGTCCGCACATCATAACGATCGTTGGCGGATGGTTTGCAGTGTTAAGTCTTGACTTTGTGCCGCCCATAAGGCTTGTAAGCTCCTCATTGACGATTTTGATAACCATCTGCGAGGGAGTAAGACTTTCCATAACCTTTGAGCCGATTGCTCTTTCGGTTACTGTTGCGGTAAAGTCCTTTGCAACCTTATAGTTAACGTCAGCCTCAAGAAGAGCCATTCTTACCTCACGCATAGCCTCCTTAACGTCGGCCTCGGTGAGAGCACCCTTGCTTCTGAGCTTTTTAAAGGCGGCTTCAAGTCTGTCTGAAAGACCTTCAAATGCCACTTGAATCAATCCTTTTAGTTTATTTTATTCGCTGAGCATTCTTGTAAGCACGTCGATACGTGCGGTTGAATCGTTGATTTCTCTTGAAAGCACTGTGCGGCGGTTAACCTCATTGATAACGTCACACAGCTCACGGATTTCCGTCATACCCTCACGGAGCTTTTCGAGCCTTGCCTGCAGACCTAACTGCTCCTCAAAAGCAAAGAGCTGAGCCTCGGCACGCTTTATGGCATCACGTACACCCTGACGGGTTATGCCTTCATTTTCAGCGATTTCGGCAAGGGAAAGGTCGTCATCGTAATAATAGCTTATAAAATCCTGCTGCTTCTGGGTGAGCATTCCGCCGTAAATATCAAAAAGCATTGTAACCTCAAGATTTTTCGCCATTTTTACACTTCCCTCCCGCCTGTGTAAAGAGATTTTCCTTTACAGCTCGGATATTATACTAAAAAACTCTGTAAAAGTCAATACCTTTACAGAGTTTTTTTAAAATAATTTGATTATTATTTATCCTCAAGAACTGCCGCTCTCTTATCTGCAAGCTCAACAATCAGCTGTTGCTGAAGCTTTCCGTGGATGGGATAAAGAATAAATGAGATTCCGTAAAGACCTCTTGCAAGAGCAGGAAGAATACAGAATACTATCCAGATACCGCGCTGAATATGGTCCTCGGTGTTAGGGATAAGCCTACCGTCAGCTGTGTACTGAGGCTTGTAGTTCATCCATACGAGTACCATTGACGAAAGCCACTTTGTTACTGTGATTGCAAGCTTTGCAAAATAACCCTGAACGGTGGTAACAAGTGCCTCGTTACGGCTGCCGTCCTTCCATTCCATATAGTCGATTGCTTCTGCTGTAAGAATAGGATTACAGATCTGGATAATCTTATTGGGAAGACCTGCAATTGTAAGAAGAACTATAACGGTTGCGAGGTTAATCACAATATGGTCTGTGAAGTCGCCCTTCATAACCGCACCCTTGGGGAAGCCGGCTATGAAAAGAAGAGCATAAGCACCAAGACCTAAAAGGCCTGCAAAAATAGCGGTTGATCTCGCACCGAATTTCTTAACCATCTTTGATGCTACGGGAATCATAAAGTAGTTCGGAATACCCGTGAAAAGACCGCATATGGTCTGATATGTAAAGGCACCAACGTTGTTATACCAGAAATACTGCTCTGTTGAGCCGCCGACCGCCTTGAAGTTATTAAAGAAGTCGGCAAGGATAATCGCAAAAAGAGGCTTATTCTTAAAAATATGCTTGAAAGATGTCATGACGGGAACCTTTTTCATTTCCTCACGGCTCTGAAGAGGGACTCTTTCTCTCAGGTTAAAGAAGGCGTTGATTGCAAACACCGAAGCGAAGGCAAACATCAGGTATGAAGAGCCTGCATAAACCTTTGACTGCGGTATGCCTAATTTCGGTAAAAGGTCAAGCATAGGTGCAACCAGAGAGGGAATCCACACGGCGAAAAGCTCGACAAACTTAGTAGTCGTAAGCAATCGGTTTCTTTCTTTGTTATTCGGTGTGACGTTATAGAACATCAGATTCCAGGCATTGAAATAGCTCATACCGAGACCGTATATAACTACCGCGGCAAGGGCATAAAATGCAAGGCCTACGCTTTCCGGAGCAAGATTCGGTGTGGAGAAAAGCATTATACCGCCGATAATCCATATGGGAAGAGGCAGAATGAAGAAGGGCTTTACTCTGCCCCAACGGGTTCTTGTTCTGTCGATTATAAGACCTGAAATTGTATCGTCTAAGGCGTCATAAAGTGTTGCAAAGGTGTTGACGGCGGCAAGATGTGCCGGCTTAACGCGCATAATGTTAACAAGGAAGAAGTCCTGATGTGTGCCCATAAACTGATTAAGGGCCTTATGACCGAAGTTTGCCATAACATAGGCAAAGATTTCCTTGGGTCTGAGATATCTCTTTTTGGTCTGCGCCAAATTATCAAGAGTCTCAAGCTGTGACTCATTAGCCGACGCGGTGTTTTCTTTTATATCTGACATTTTATCACTCATTTCAATGGTATTTTCAGAAATTCTTATTTATTCTCTTTTTCAGCAAGAGCTTCTCTTGCCTTGCGTATCTTTTCAGCCTGCTCTTCCTCAGCCTTTTTAGCAGCCTCGGCTCTTGCGGCTTCTTTTCTGATACGCTCTGCTTCTTCTTTTTCTTCCTTGATTCTTACTCTTTCGAGTCTTTCCTCTTCGAGAAGCTCCTTGCTCTTTACAGGGGCCTTGAGAACAAGAATATTACCGACAAGTGCAACACAAAGAAGAGCTATGTAAACATATATGCCCCACAAAGCTCCCGAGGAAGCGTTAGTGAACTGAAGAGTACCGATATTGAAGCTTTCGGCAGCACTTACGGCATTTCCGCTCATTACAAAAGCAACCGCTGCGGCTGTTGCAAAAATGATGCTGATTCCGTCAGCTATGCAGACCGCCTTGGTTTTGAATTTTCTGAAGGTGATAAAGATAAGGAAAAAAGCGATTACGATGGATACTACACTCAGAAGCAAAAGAAGGAATCCGTAAAACACATAGGCTGCGGGACTGCTTGCGTCAAAAACAGAACCGAGAATTCCTCCGATGTCACCGAAAAGAACGGGGAAAAACTTTATGAGCGAGGTACCCTTGGTGAAAATACCGATAACCTCAAAATTAAGAGTATCAGCATCACTGCTTATCTGTGCCCAGGGCAAAATAAAGCCTATTGCAGGCAGGAAGGACATAACTATACGCCATATTCTCAGCTTTGTGCCGATTGTCGTATAACGGAAGTCGTTAAGCTTGTAATAAAGCTTTTGGAATTTTTCCTCTGCTGTTTTGTTATCTTCTTCAAGACGTTCTTCCCAGTTATAGTTGGGAATATTAGCACCGCAGTGCTTACACTCGGCTTTGATATCGTACCAGCGGAGCTTTTCACCGCATTTAGGACATTTTGCTGCCATCTGAACACCCTTTTCTGAATTTTATTTTTGATATAAAAAATCGCATAAATGCACTTTTATATTTTATATATTTGCGCAAAAAATGTCAATAGAAAATCATGCTTTACTTTTCGAAAAAACAAAATATTGCACTCAGCATAAAAAATCGCCGCAAACATTTGACCTTTTTATTTTTTTGTAGTATAATTGATAACCGATGTACTTCAGGTGCAAATATTTTCAATTTCCGAAGGGAGATATATCAGAAATGCCCGATGACCCCGGTAGTCTTATTTTCAGCATAGTTTTACTGTTTGTCCTTATTCTTGTCAACGCCTTTTTTGCAATGAGTGAAATGGCGATTGTCTCACTCAACGACAATATGATAGACAAGCTTGCCGAAGAAGGCCACAAAAAAGCTAAAAAAATCAAAAAGCTGACAGATAACCCGTCAAACTTCCTGTCAACCATCCAGATAGGTGTTACCCTTGCAGGCTTTCTTACATCTGCGAGTGCATCAACCACCTTTGCCGATATGCTGACAACCGCTATTTTAGGCATAAACGAAGGCTTAGCGAAGTTTGAAGGTGTCATCAACGGTGTCAGCGTTATACTCATTACCGTTATCATATCCTACTTCTCGCTTGTTTTAGGCGAGCTTGCTCCCAAGAGAATGGCTATGCAAAAGCCCGAAGCCATCGCTTATAAGGTTGTTGGCCCTGTTCTTGTTGTCAGAAAGGTCTGCAAGCCCTTTGTAAAGGTGCTTTCCTTCTCAACAAACATCGTCGTCCGTCTTTTCGGCTTTGACCCCAACGCAGACGAGGAAAGCGTCACCGAAGAGGAAATAAGAATGATGGTTGATGTAGGCCAGGAAAAGGGCGTTATTGAAGACCACCAGAAGGAAATGATAAACAACATCTTTGAGTTTGATGACATTGACGTTACCGAAATTATGACTCACAGAACGGATATGATTGCCGTGGAAGACACCGACTCACTTGAGGATGTTGTCAAGCTTTCTATTGAGCACGGCTACTCCCGTATCCCCGTTTTCCACGAGGACCAGGACAATATTATCGGTATTATCTATATAAAAGACCTTTTGCAGTATGTTTCGAAGGCTCTGCCCAAAACAAAAAGTCCTACCGACATAATGCGCCCCGCCCACTATGTACCCTTCAGTAAAAACTGCGGCGAGCTTTTCACCGAGCTTACCGAAAAAAGAGTTCAGATGGCGGTTGTTGTTGACGAATACGGCGGCACGGCAGGTATCGTAACCATGGAAGACCTTGTCGAAGCCATTATGGGTAACATCCGCGACGAATATGATGACGAGGAAGAGGAAATCGTTGAAGAAAGCGAAAACCTTTTCACCGTGGACGGCACTGCCTACATCGAAGAGGTCAATGAGCTTGTCGGCGATATTATACCCGAGGGAGATTACGATACACTCGGCGGCTTCATAATAAGTCAGCTCGGCTTCCTGCCCAAGGACGGCGATATGAACGAGGTCATTTACGAAAACATAAAGTTTACCATCCTCAACGTTGAGGAAAGAAGAATAGGCAAGGTGAGAGTTGAAATTACTCCCGTTGAAAAGCCTGCAGAAGACGAATAACAGCAAAAGGCACCCTCTGTCGTGAGGGTGCCTTTTTTAGGGATTAGTAATAAGGGCCGAGGGATTAGGGAGTAGGGGCGGCCATTGGCCGTCCGAGTAATCAGCAGCCAAGGCTTAACGGCGTAGCAATTCATTTTTTTCCAATCAAAACCGACACCGTAGGGATTGACGCCCACGGCGACCCGTCACCCCAACCGACAAATACCTGTGCCATGTTGAAAACTGTGTTAAATTCACAACTCTTTCCACAGCTTTTCCGCATTTTTCTGTGGAAAACTGCCTTTTTTGTCTTTTCAAATTGCTCTACCTTTTTTTAATAGATTTTTTTGGCGCAGGGACATTTACATTATCATTTACATTTACATTATCTGCATCACTTGCTTACACTTGCATGCACTTGCATAAAATCAGCAGGATTTGTCCCTTTGCTCCGGTTTTTCCCATCTGATACGTGCCGCTGACCTTTTTCTTCACACATCTGCGGATTTTGTATCAAAAAAGGCGGCATAACAGCCGCCTTATATTTTATCTGTTTAACAGCTCATCGAGATCGTCGAGCCTTATTCTCTTTGCGCAGATGCTTGTCTTATATTCCTTGCCGTTTTCTGTCCGCTTATCGGGGCTGAACTTGCCGTAGCTGCAAATCATAACCGTACCGTCAGGGAGAACAACATTACCGCAGTAACCCGTATCGGCGTTTGCATAATACTCAGGCTCGGTCTGTCCCTCAACGTAGGTGTGAGCAAGCTTGATGCGGTACTGACCTTCAGAGCCGTTTTTAAGGTCATCATAGGTGCCGACCCAGGCAACAAGGCCTTCACTTATCCAGCCTCTGCTCTTATCGGTACGGTTTTTGGCGTTGTTCTCTGCCTTTTCGCCTCTTTCGATGGAGCGGAAGGAAATAACAAGTCTTCCGTCGGGAGTGTATTCTGCCTTGTGCCTTTCACCGTTGAGTGCAGCAGGAGCTTCGACGGGCTCACTCCAGGTTTTACCCTCATCCTGTGAGAAGGAAATAAGGGAGTTCACATTCTTTGCATTGCTTCTTGTAATGAGGCACAGCTCGTCACCCTTGCCCATATCAGAGCGGATAACCTCTACCTCACACATATTGGTTTTCTTTTCAATCTCACGGTGAGCGGCAAAATACTTTTCAGGTACGCTCCACTGCATATTGCCGTTTTCGTCAAAGGTAAGGATAGTTTTATAGTTATAGAAGTCTGCATCATGGAAGAAGCCCATCCACTTGTCTACGAATTCGCCGTTTTCCTTAAGTCTGGTGAGGCTTGCCATAGCAACAATGGGTACTACACTGTTTTCATCCTCAAGAGAATAGAAACGCTTGAATTCAGACCAGGTTTTGCCCTCATCGTCAGAAATTGAACACTCAAAGCCACCCACGGTGCTGCTGTTAGGCCACTTTGGATTTGCGGAGATAAGTATGAGCTTATCCTCTCTGCCGTCTGAAAATTCGAGGCGATAAATTGTTGGTGTTTCCTGTGAGTTTTCCCAGCTTTTCGGTGTGTTTTCTACAGAACCCGACCAGGTAATACCGCCGTCGGCACTTACCTTGTTAAGCACAGCACCCTTGCCGTGCCCTGCAGGGTAAACGGTGAGAATACTGCCGTCCTTTAAAAGCACACTGTCGGGATGTGCCATATAGTCTCTGCTGTCGTCGATAACGTAAAGATCGTAAAGGTATTCATACTCGGTACCCTTAAGCTCCTCAGGCAGAGTGCTCAGGTCAATTTCGGGGATAGTATAGTCACTGCCCGTAAAGTTGTCGCTGATGCCTAAAAAGCCCTTGACCTTATTAAAGAATTCTTTGATTGCGTTGATGATTTTTTCAAAAAATGCCGATATTTTATCCCACATACCTTCAGAACCTCCCTTAGCTGAGCCTGTGCTGCTTCCGCCAACTGCAAAGCAGTTTACTCCGCAGGACATAAAAATGACCGTCGCAAGGCAAAGAGATATAATTTTCTTCGTCTTTTTCATATATTTTCTCCTTCAAGTTTTATAAGAAAATTATA
The DNA here is from genome assembly GCA_045537815.1 of Acutalibacteraceae bacterium. Classification (GTDB taxonomy): domain Bacteria; phylum Bacillota; class Clostridia; order Oscillospirales; family Acutalibacteraceae; genus UBA6857. The sequence continues at coordinate 8,385 of JAZSQD010000125.1, forward strand.
GCATTAACGGACGCAGCGTGTCAAGGTAATACAAAACATAAAAAATCACCCTCGTAAGAATGGGGTTTCTAAAGGCATAAAAAGAGGTAATGCGGACAATTCCGTATTACCTCCGTTTTTTTTACACTTCCACAATCGGTGAGCAAGTGTACTGTTAAAATTTATTGTTTTTTGCTTCCTTTACAGTATAGTATTTATGGCATTGATTACAATAAAATTCAATATGGGTAAATTTCATATCACCTTTTACAGTAATATCTGCGACCTCAAAATCATAATCTTTTGCTTCAGGGGATTCAGAATTAATAACTGCAGAAACCTTTTTTCTTAATAATTTATTTCCGCAATTCGGACAATAATGCTTTTTGAGAAATGTATAAAATACATATTCACATTTGAAGCTGTAACCGTTCATTTAATTCCTCCTTATGTGTGATTTGCCTTAACTGTTTTTAAAGAAGAAATCAACATTCTTCTGATAGCACCGCAATCATTATGCAACTTTTTATATTTTTTCTCAGGCATACACTCTGTTTCAAAAAGAAGTTCTAACCAATATTCTGTTTCATAGCATTCTTTTTGTGCTATTTCAAGTTTCGATATAAAATCTTTAGTTCCTTGTGCATATTGTGCTTCGTGTATATTTGCACCGATAGAGGTTGCGGAGCGAAGAATCTGATTTATCAGAACAGATTCCTTTTTATCTTTCTTCATATCTCGGCAAGTAAAAACTATTTCTTTTGCAAAATCTTTAGCTTTT
>JAZSQD010000075.1:0-7234 GCA_045537815.1 Acutalibacteraceae bacterium
CCTTTAAATATGCAACTTTTTCTGATACTGACATGGTAGTATCTCCTTTCTTAAGTTAAATGAATTATTCGCTCTTTGAACGTCCGAGATATTCACCTGTTCTTGTGTCAATCTGGATATATTCACCCTCGTCAATGAAAAGGGGAACCTTAACCTCAGCGCCTGTTTCAAGAGTAGCGGGCTTTGTTGTGTTGGTAGCTGTGTTGCCTGCAAAGCCGGGGTCTGTCTTTGTAACCTGAAGGTCAACAAAGTTGGGAGGCTCTACACCAAAAACGTTGCCCTTGTAGGAAAGAATCTTACAGGTCATGTTTTCCTTAACAAACTTGAAGTTATCTGAAAGCTCACTTTCATTGATGGGAACAAGCTCATAGGTTTCGGGATCCATGAAGTAATAGAGACCGCCGTCATTATATGAATATTCCATATCCTTTCTTTCAACGAAAGCGGTGGGGAACTTTTCACTGGGGTTGAAGGTACGCTCAATAACTGAGCCTGTAATTACATTTCTTACCTTTGCACGAACAAAGGCTGCACCCTTACCGGGCTTAACGTGCTGGAATTCAACAATCTGAAGAACGTTGCCGTCCATTTCAAATGTTACACCGTTTCTGAAATCGCCTGCTGATACCATTTTTATATTCCTCCGAATAAAAAAGATTATTTTTTTACCACACTATTTTATACTAAAACTATATATTTTTCAAGTCTTTTTTGAAAATCCGTAACCCTTAATATCTATTTTCTTACAAAATTATAAAAATATGTCCCTTTTACTTCAGTTTTAACAAAAAGTATGCTATAATCTGAAAGACAAAGCAAAGGATGTGTTAATATGAAAAAAATATGGGCAATTCTTCTTTCTGCCGTTCTTCTTTTTACCCTATGCGCCTGCAGCGGCAAGGAGCCTTCACCCGACCCGATAACCGAGACTACCTCTTCCGAAACTGAGTCTACAACCGAAAGTCTCACCGTGCGGGTCACTTTCCCCGAGGGCTACACACTCATTGAAATTGCAGAAAAGCTGGAAGAAAACGGCGTGTGCCCCGCCGCCGACTTTATGGCTCTGACCTCAGACAGAGAATATCTTTCCGCTCTGGAATACAGCATCCTCGACGGTATTGAAGAAACCGAAAACGTTGCTTACCTCCTTGAAGGCTTTGTTTTTCCCGACACCTACGATTTTTATAAGGGAGAAAGCGCAGAAAAGGCTCTTTCGCGTTTTCTTAAAAACACAGAAAACAAATTCACCGAGGAATACCGTCAAAGAGCATCGGAATTAGGCTACACGGTGACCGATATTCTTTCCATAGCATCCGTCATTCAGGAAGAAGCAAGCGACCCGGACGAAATGCCCTATGTTTCTTCTGTTATCCACAACCGTCTCACAGACCCCTCCTACGGTATGCTTCAGTGTGATGTTACCATCCACTATGTCAATAACTGCATCACCGATTCACCCTATATAGAGGGAGACACTTCCGCTTATGCGGAATATTACAACACCTATAAATGCAAGGGTCTTCCCGCAGGGCCAATATGCAACCCGGGGCTCAACGCAATCAAAGCCGCCCTCTATCCGGCAGATACAAGCTATTTCTTCTTTGTCACCGATGCAGACTGGAATTACTATTACGCTGAGACCTACAGTGAGCATCAGAAAAACTGCAAAGCAGTAGGAATCAACGGCTGATTTATCATAAATACCGTAAAAAACTTAAGCTGCTCCCGATAACAGGAGCAGCTTTTTATATGTTCTTAAGCTCACTTTCCACGGTGTATCTTCTTTTACCTACGCTCTTTTTTCCGTATTCTATCGCCTCTGCAGGGCAATAGCTGATACAGGCCATGCAGTGAGTGCAGCCCTCACCCCAGACAGGCTTGCCGTCAAGCATTTTTACTGCATTTGTCGGGCAAAGCCTTTCACACTTCCCGCAGGAAATACATTTGCCATCAGCCCTGAAAGCCTTTGCGCTGACACAAAGCTTATAAAACAAAGTGTTGACTATTCCGCTTTTGAGCTTACCGGCAATACCGCCGTTGTCGCAGGTGAGAATACCGCCGTCGGCAACGGTTTTTGAAATTTCCGCAAGCTCTTTTTCTGTGTTTTCTATTATCTTAAGGCTTTCACTTTTTTCAGGCACATCAAACATCGCTATATAGTTTTCAGGCATTTTCACGGCCGCAGTACCCTTATATACGAGTCCGATGCTTTCGCATATAGCCTTATTGTATTTACCCGCGTTACCGATATCGTCGCCGCAGGTCATAACGAAATAAGCATTTTTGTTTCCCTCAAAGGATGACCTTTTCAGAAATGCCGTAAAAACATGAGGCAGCTGCCAGCTGTAGGTAGGTGCAACGAAAACATAGGGCTCCTCAGAAACAAAGCTGCCCTTTTCTCCGCGCTTTATAAGCGGATTTGAATATGTGATTATATCCTCTGTAAAGCCCGAAATTTTCTTTGCACAGTAGCTGCTGTTACCGGTACCGCTGAAATATATTATCATAAAAACGCTCCTTATGCGGTGAGCTCGTCAGCAAGAGCCTCTATCTGAGCAATACTCTCTGCATTCAGAGCCGACCTTACTGTTACGTTGTTTTCTGCAAAGGTTATATTCTTACTGTTTTCAAAATGAGCTTTCATCTTTCTTGTTGCAACAGGTCCCCAGCTTCCGTTTTCAATAAAGGCAAGGTGTCTGTTCTGATAGAATCTCTCGGTAAGTCCGTCGATAAATTGCTTCATAAAGGGGAAAATATCGCCGTTGTAGGTAGTAGTGGCAAGCACAAGAGTACCGTAACGGAAAGCATCCTCAATACACTCAGCCATATCCTCTCTGGCAAGGTCGTTGAGAGCAACCTTCTTACAGCCCTTTTCAAGAAGCTTTTCTTTAAGAAGCTCTGCCGCCTTTTTTGTGTTGCCGTAAACCGAGGTATATGCTATGCAGATACCTTCACTTTCAACGCCGTAGGATGACCATGTGTTGTAAAGATCAAGATAATAGCCGAGATTTTCGGTAAGTATGGGGCCGTGAAGAGGGCAGATAATCTCAATGGGAAGAGCTGCCGCCTTCTTAAGAAGAGGCTGAACCTGAGCACCGTATTTACCTACGATGCCGAAATAATATCTTCTCGCCTCACAAGCCCATTCCTCCTCTGCATCAAGAGCACAGAATTTGCCGAAAGCATCAGCAGAAAAGAGAACCTTATCCTTACTGTCAAAGCTGACCATAACCTCAGGCCAGTGCACCATAGGCGCAAAAACAAAGGTAAGCTCATGGTTGCCGAGGCTGAGTGCTTCGCCGTCTTTTACAGTGAGAGTTTCGTTTGCAATGTCACCGAAAAAGGCTTTTATCATACCGAAGGTCTTTACGTTACCCACGATAACTGTATCGGGATAAGCCTTACAGAAGGCTCTGAGACTTGAGCTGTGGTCGGGCTCCATGTGGTGAACGATAAGATAGTCGGGTGCTTTTTCACCGAGAACTTCTTTTATGTTACCGAGCCATTCATCGGCAAAACGGGCATCAACAGTATCTGTAACTGCAGTTTTTTCGTCAACAATCACATATGAATTATATGCCATTCCTTCAGGCACAACATACTGACCCTCAAAAAGGTCAATTTCGCGGTCATTGACTCCGATGTAATAAATATCATTTGTTATTTTCATAGAATATCCTCCTTATTTATACGGTATCTATTATTGTTTTTATATCCTTTGCTTTAAGTATTCCACATTTATGTTTAACAGACCTTATGAGAGTAATACTTATTACGAGGTGATAATATGGCTAAACAGGGTATGAAACGGCCCGAAGAATTCCCCGAAAGGAAGAAGAAAAAAGAGCCTCCCGTTCATGAAATTCAGGGAAAAGCAAAAAACTCAAAGGCAAAAGCAAATCCCATAACAGAGCCTTCCGACCCGTCAGCGCTCAAGGTGTATCACACCGACCCCATATCTATGAGCAGTATTGACAAACCGATTTCAGACGCTTTTCCTGAAATCGACAACGATCTTGCCCGTGATAACCTGCAGGTTGATATCCCCGATGCAGACCTGGGAGAAGCATAAACACAGCCAAAGTCTTTATTCCCTTGCCCGAAGCCATCGGTCAGGGGAATTTTTATTCAGGCTCATACATCATATAATAGCTGTGCATTTTTTCTCTTTCAAAATATTCGTGCTTGATTACTCTGAAGCCGAGCTTTTCATAAAATCTGACATTGTCTTCCCTCTGAGCCTCAAGACCAAGCTTATATCCCTGAGCGGTAAGGTCCTCTATGCCCTTTCTGATGAGCTTTGTCGCCACGCCCTTACCCTGATGGTTAACATCTGTGAAAACAGGTGAAATTATTTTTGTGTTTTCGGGAAAAACCTTAACATCAAGATGGCTGTATGCCATAAGCGTCTTGATTGTGTTGGGCAGATAAATACAAAGGAAGACCCAGTGAGGACACATAAGAAAATCAAACATATCGTATTCATTGTGGGCATCTCTCCACACACAGATGCCTCTCTTTTCCTCATCCTCATAGATTATATCCTCACGGTTTGAGGTGGAAAGACGCTCCATCATAAAATGGTAAACGTATTTTTTTCTGATTTTTTCGTTTTTTGTCGCATAGGAATGTACAGGGTCGTCGACATAAGCCTCTGCCGCCATTTTTGCATAATATTTAAGGGTTTTTCTGTCTAAAGTTTTTTTGCTCATTGCTTTTCCCCCGATTATATTAAAATTCAGTCAGCTTATTGTATCATAAAAGAGCAAAAAACTCAACAGCAAATTAAGGGATATATTTTTCCTGTAATCCGCCATTTATCTTTTACAGTTACAATATTGTAACAAAGGTTTATTCATCTTACATTTTATGATATTCTTTTAATGGATTTTATGAAAGGACTGATGTTTTTGAATAAATTAAAGAGTTTTTTCAAATCAGAGTACCGTGCTTTACGCGACGGAATCACCGTTGCTGAATATATTTTCTGGTGGTTACTCCGTCTGGGTATGATAGGCTGTCTTATATATCACTACAATGAAGACCCCGGCTCAATGACGGTGCTTATGCTCGTCCTCAATACAGTTGCCACCTTTGCCGTCGGTCTTATGCGTATTCTTCTTTTCCCGAAAGCATTTTTCGGCAAGCTTCCCTACAGATGTCAGACATGGCTTAATCTGCTTATCGTTTTTGCGTCCTTCCTCAGCCACGGCTTCGGCTTTAACCATTCCGTCACAAGCTACGATAAAATCCTCCACTTTATGGCAGGCTTCTTCCTGCTTCTCATCGGCAACGAAATTGCAGAGCCCCTTATAAGAAAGACGGACCGTGTGTCCAATGGCTTCAGAATACTTACTGCAACGGGCTTTTCCTTTTTTGCAATCGTCGCCTGGGAGGTTTACGAATTCATCGTTGACTATAACTGGCCCGGCTCTATAAATATGGCATACACTTTAGATCCTGACCGTGATCCGTTTATACTTATGCTTTTCGGCGGAAGGAGTGCAAATTTTGAAACAGGCTTTGCCGCGGTGTTTGACACTGTTATCGATATGCTCTGTGCCGTCGTCGGTGCAATTCCGGCAATAATCTTCCTTTACTTCTACCTTAAAGCAAAGGATAAAAAGAACGGTATCGCTCCCGCTCCCAAGGAAGAAAAGGTACGCTACGGTGGTATTGCAGGCTTCATAAAGAGTGAAATCAAGGCTCTGCGTGAAGGAATCACCTTGCCCGAATACATCTTCTGGTGGGTACTCAGAATCGGTCAGACAGTTATGCTCGTTTACCGCTATAAGCTTAACGGACCCGGCAGTGTTACCATACTTATTATGACTCTCAACCTTATTGCAACCTTTGCTGTTCCGCTTGTGAGAATACTTATTCCCTTCAAGAGAGTTGTTACAAAAATACCCTTCCGTTGCCAGAGTTGGATAAACTTCATCATTGTTTTTGCGTCCTTCCTCAGCCACGGCTTCAACTGGTCCTACACGGTTACGAGCTGGGATAAATTTCTGCATGTTATGATGGGCTCCGTTGCCCTTCTTATCGGTAACGAGCTTATAACGCCCTTCCTGAGAAAGGGCGACAAGGTTTCTCCTCTCCTGAGAACGCTCAACGCTACAGGCTTCTCCTTCTTTGCGATAGTAATCTGGGAGGTTTATGAATTTATTATCGACTATTTCTGGCCCGAGTCAGGCAATATGGCCTACCGTATGCCCGAAAACAATCCCGTAAAGCAGGATCCTTTCTTTGTAAAGCTTTACGGCGGACCCAGTGAAAACTTCAGCAAAACCGTCTTTGAGGACCTTGGCATTTACGACAAGGGTCTTGACAGCTTCGGTATTGACTCCCTTTTCGATACACTGACCGATATGATCTGTGCCGTTGCGGGTATAATCCCCGTTATGATAGGTCTTTATCTTTTCCTGAGATATAAGGAAAAGAAGGCTCTCGCAGTTACAGTAACCGAAGAAGAAAAGGAAACAGTTTCCGCATAAAAGTAAAAGCACCGATTCGTCGGTGCTTTTTTTATTGCGGGGTATTTACTTTTTCTTAAACTGATATAATAATCCTATAATGCTTACGGAGGTTTGATTATGCTTAAATTTATACTTGACTTTGGCGTTATATATCTTACACTTATGACAATCACCACACTTATTTTCGGTATTCTCGCCCTTAAGGGTAAGGATATAATTCTCGACAACGAATATATCAAAGCATCAAAAGAAAAAAGAGAAACAATGGATAAAAAAGCCTACCGCACTCAGAGTGCAATTATATTTTTCTTCCTTACCGGTGTAAGTCTTCTCAACCTTCTGAGAGCACTGACTTCAATAGATGCCTTTACATATGCATCAGCTTCCGTCGGAATAGTTGGTATAATCTACACTATTGTCTCTCACTATTCACTCAAGAAAAAGAATAAATAAAGCGGACACGGCAAGCCGTGTCCCTACTATAACCCACGTTCGTTTGTAGAACTTCCGAGGACAGACACCACTGAAACCGCCCACGCCCGTCCGTAGAACTTCCGAGGACGGACACCACTGAAACCGCCCACGTCCGTCCGTAGAACTTCCGAGGACGGGTGCATCTGAAAGCACCCGAGGAGCGGCGGCGAATGTCGGGTTCCGCGGTGATTGAAGTAACACGAGAAAAGGAGACCATTACGAAGTTAAGGGATATGACGGATGTAGCGGACGGACTTGTACAGGTTGCCCTAAAATAGAGT
>JAZSQD010000025.1:0-3380 GCA_045537815.1 Acutalibacteraceae bacterium
CCGGTGGAGGATGAAGCGAGATATATAGGGTTCCCGAAAAGTCCTTAAGACTTTTTGGGAAGAGGAGGAGCAACGAAATGAACGAGTTTTCGTATTTGTGCGAAAATGAGTGATATGCAGTTTGTGACGACGAGGCGTAGCAGTCAAAATTGCCCGGCGCTCCAAGCCGAATGGCAATTTTGGGAACCGCAAGAGGCAAGTGGCACGAAGTGACGGAAGGGTTCAAGCACCTCTACCATAAAATACACCTACCCGTCAGGTTGTCACGGACGACCGATGGTCGCCCCTACCGTGTTAAATTAAATACATCTATCGGTCAGGTTAGCGGACACGGCTCACCGTGTCCCAACGGTATCAACCTGAATGGGCGGGTAAAACCTTTCCGTCTGATGTCTGTCCATCGCAATTCTGCATTTTGCATTTTGCATTAAAAAAACGCCCGTCGGGCGTTCCCCTGACTACTGGCTACTGACTGCTCGGACGGCCAATGGCCGCCCCTACTCTCTAATCCCTCAAAAACCTGTTTTAAGTTCCTTTTAAGATGCATATATATAATTGCAGTATAGAAAGGAGGTATACATTAGAATGAACAACACAAAAACTGTCCTTGTTTGCGTTACGGCTCAGAAGTCTTCTGAGGCTCTCGTCAGAGCGGGTAAAGCTCTCGCTGATAAAAACAAGGCCGAGCTTGAAGTTGTGTCCGTGCTCCCCCTTGAGTCAGGTGAACTTAAGACTGACCCGGAGGTGCTGGAAAATATTTATCGCACGGCAAAAAATCAGGGCGGTAAAATGGCAGTTTATTTCAGCGATGACCCGACTCTCACCGTTGCGGCTCACATTGCAAAAAGAAAGCCTGTTACCATTGTCACAGGCTTCCCCGGTGAAAACAGCAATGAGTTTCTTTCCGTTATCCGTATGCTTATCCCGGATATTCCCATCACAATGGTCGACAGAGAAGAAAGGCTTTACACCATGATAGCCGGTGCAAAGAGTCAGAGTAACATAAAAATATCAGGATGAAGTAATTTGAATTAACATATAAAACAAAGCAGGTGTAAGGTTAACCCCGATGCACCTGCTTTCTCTTTTCATATGATATTCATAATCAGCACGCCTACGCAAAAGCCCAGAACCGCCGAAGCTATGAGCATAGCCAACTGTCGCAGTCCCTCTTTTTTACGCCTTGTAACAGGCGGCTTTTCACTCTTGCCCGCAATAAGACTCGCTCTTTCTCTGATTTTGCCCTCGCTGACAGATGCATATTCGGGCCTTACAAAAAAAAGTATCCTCTCAAAATAGTCACTGCCCGTCTCTCTGACCTCAACAACCTGTCGGTTGATACCTTTAATCATAAAAATTTTCCTCCCCCGTCATATTTTTTATCTTTATTTTTGCTTGAAGTCCCCCGTTTTATACCTTAAAATATTCTTTGCTGCGGTTTTGTCGCAGAGGCGGCTGACGAAATTTGTAGAATTAATCTGAAAATTTTTGTATCATTTTAATAATGTGAGTTTTTCCACGTTTTCCACACAGTTTTTAACCGAAGAGTGTGGAAAAGTCTGTGGAAAAAGTTAAAAACAGGCTATAAATCACGGTTTTTTCCACACATAAACCTCTGACAGCTTTTTCAACAGAGTGTTGAAAAGTATTTATATTTCTGATTCCGAACTTTTATAAGAAAAATTTTTCCGGATTTTTTGTTTATTTTACAAATTTTACCGTTGCCCTTTTCAAAAATTTTTTTAAAACCGACTTGATAGTTAAGATTGAGTATGTTATAATTACTTAATTTAATCGGAGTACCCTTTTCCGACAAAAAATAATTCATCAGAAAGGAAACAGAATTATGGATTACAATTCAAAGTTTGTAAAAGAAGGCCTTACCTTCGACGACGTGCTTCTCATTCCTGCAGAAAGCGATGTTCTCCCCGCCGACGTATCCCTTGAAACACAGCTTACAAAGGGTATCAGACTCAATATCCCCGTTATGACTGCGGCTATGGATACAGTTACAGAATCAAGAATGGCTATTGCCATCGCCCGTGAAGGCGGTCTCGGTGTTATCCACAAGAATATGCCCATCGACGCTCAGGTTCAGGAAGTTGACAAGGTTAAGAGAAGCGAGAACGGCATCATCACAAACCCCATGTTCCTCGCTCCGGATAACTATGTTTATGAAGCTGAAAACCTTATGCACAACTACCGTATTTCAGGTGTTCCCATCTGTGACGAAAACGGCAAGCTTGTAGGTATTCTTACAAACCGCGACCTTCGTTTCCTTTCAGATTACAATATCAAAATCAGCGAGGTTATGACAAAGGACAATCTTGTTACAGGTAAAGAGGGCACAACCCTCGAGGAAGCAAAGATTATCCTTATGAAGCATAAAATTGAAAAGCTTCCCCTTGTTGACGATAAGGGCAACCTTACAGGTCTTATCACCATCAAGGATATCGAAAAGGCAGTTCAGTATCCCCACTCAGCAAGAGACTCTCAGGGCAGACTTCTTTGCGCTGCCGCTCTCGGTGCAACCGCCGACGTGCTCGACAGAGCAACTCCCCTTGCAGCTGCAGGTGTTGACGCTTTCGTTCTTGACTCAGCTCACGGACACAGCAAAAATATCCTCAAGGCTGTTGAAAAGGTTAAGGCTGCATTCCCCCATATTTCACTTATTGCAGGTAACGTTGCTACAGCCGCCGCTACTCAGGCTCTTATCGAATCAGGTGCTGACTGCGTCAAGGTAGGTATCGGCCCCGGCTCAATCTGTACAACCCGTGTTGTTGCAGGTATCGGTGTTCCTCAGGTTACCGCAATATATGACTGTGCAGAAATGGCTGCAAAGTACGGTATCAACGTCATCGGTGACGGCGGTATCAAGTATTCAGGTGAAATCGTTAAGGCTATTGCCGCAGGTGCATCCGCTATCATGGTCGGCTCACTTGTTGCAGGCTGTGAGGAATCACCCAGCGAAACAGAAATCTATCAGGGCAGAAAGTACAAGGTTTACCGCGGTATGGGCTCCATCGCTGCTATGAATAAGGGCAGTAAGGACAGATACTTCCAGGCAAACAATAAAAAGCTCGTTCCCGAAGGCGTTGAAGGCCGTGTGCCCTACAAGGGAACTCTCAGCGAAACCGTATATCAGATGATGGGCGGTCTTCGTGCAGGTATGGGCTACTGCGGCTGTGCTACAATCGACGAGCTCAAGACAAAGACTCAGTTCATCCGTATCACCTCAGCAGGTCTTATCGAAAGCCATCCCCACGATATTTCAATCACAAAAGAAGCTCCCAACTATTCAATGGGTAATAACTGATAAAAAGCTCTCCGCTTTTGGCGGGGAGCTTTTTAGTGATGTATCCGCTTCGCGGATGTGATAT
>JAZSQD010000077.1:0-7998 GCA_045537815.1 Acutalibacteraceae bacterium
CCATTCGAGACACTTACCTGCAGTTTCAAGCTCTGCAAAGTAGTTGTAATAGCCGGGACGTGCGCCTACAACTGCGGCAATCATAGCCGAAGCGTCAACGATGCTCTTGTCAACAACGGTTGAAACCCAACCTGATGTACCCATATAAACATGGGTTTCGTGCTTGTTTACAGCGCCTGCACCTACACCGATAAGTGAAGCGTTCATACCGCCGCCGAAAACGACGGTGCCTTCCTTAAGACCGAGCTCATCGGCTGCCTTTTTTGTCAGACCGCCGACTGCATCTGTTGACTTGACGATTTTTGCAAGATGACGCATATCAACGTGTAAAATCTTGCAGACCTCCTGGCTCCAGCACTTCTTGTGGATATCATAAAGAAGTGTGCCGAAGGCGGAGTCCTCGGTCATAACGAATTTACCTGTCATTCTTGCGATGAGGGCTTCTTTGACATCGAGCCATTTATGTACCTTTTCAAAATTGTCAGATTCATTGTTTCTTACCCAGTTGTATTTAAAAACGGGGTCTTTAACACTGGCGGCAACTGCACCTGTCTTTGCGAGTGAAACAAGAAGCTTGGGGATGCTTGCACCTGCAATCTGGATACCGTGAGCCATAAGCTGCTTGCGTTCCTCTCTTGCTCTCTGGTCCATATAGCTCATAGCACGGCGAACGGGCATACCGTTCTTATCAACAAGAACGAGACCCTGAGCCTGTGAGCAGAAGGAGATACCGTCAACCTGGTCAGGCTTTACCTTGGTCTTGCTGAAAACTGCTGCGGTGGTTTTGCGCATAGCCTCCCACCATTCATCCGGGTCCTGCTCTGCTCCGCCGTCGGGGAGAATATAGAGCTCATAGCCCTCGTTGGCATCAGCGATGAGCTTTATCTGGTCGCCGATTTCAAAAAGGCAGGTCTTAACGCCGGTAGTACCGATGTCGTAAGAAAGTGCGTACTTCATAATATTTACATTCCTTTCACGGTTTTTATTTCTCTTTATTGCTTTTATCTGTTTTAAGAGCGCCTTTTATAAAGCGCAAAATGTTACTGATTGCAAAATCGTCTCTTTCCATAATATCGTCACCTGCATAGATTTTATATCTGTAGGAATAATAATCGCAGGCATAGGAAAACTGAAGATTCATAAGTATATTGTCGATAAGGAAGGCGGCAATTCCCGGGTCGATGTCCCGCCTTATTTCTCCTGCCTTCTGACCGTCTTCAATGGTTTTTTTATAGGCGGCACAGCTTTTTTCTTCTATATCGGCGGCAATTTTTTCCACAAGGGCGCTGTTGCCTTCGCTGGTGACCTCGTTATAGAGCTTGATAAGCACTCTGCTTTTACGCGAAAACTCTATATCGCTTCTTATGAGCTTTTCAAGCTTTATGAGCACATCCTCGTCAGAGGAAACAATGGATTCCATCACCGAGTCCAGAACAGACATGCTGTAATTGACGCTCATAAGAAAAAGGTCAGATTTTGTATCAAAATATTTATAAAGCGCACCCACGCTGACCTGAGCTTTTTTTGCTATGGTGTTGATGTTGGCGTTTTCAAAGCCCTCATTGGCAAACTCGTTGACGGCAACATCAAGTATCTTTTTACGTTTTTCCTCAGGAATATTGTTGAAGGTGGGCTTGCAATAAGCTTCTCCTTTAAACATAGAGAATCTCCGTTTCTGTTTTATCCTGTTTATTTTAACAATTTTAAGGCAAAAAATCAAGTATAAAATCGAGGTCAAAAACTATGCACTTTGCATAAAGATAATAAGAGGTCTTATTGTCACCTTAAGAGGATGAAATTTTTGAAAATTCTGATGCTTTAGGTTGACATCGGGGGAATATAGTTGTATTATATACTATGTATAATAGCGAGATTGTATAACCTTTAAGATATAAATATGTAAGGGGGAAATCCCATAATGAAAAAATTTCTTTCTCTGCTTCTTGCAACGGTTTTACTGTTTGCACTTACGGTCTGCCCTATGACCGCATCGGCAATCATTACAGCATACACCGGTGTTATTGCGGTACTTCCCGGTAATACCCGTTCATCAAACCCCGAATACAACTATGCATGGCTTGACAATGTTGTTGTGCGTGACGATGCTATGGCAGTTACGTCAACCACTCTCGTTCCCAAGCCCGAGGATTATCCCGGAAGCCATACATACGATGAATTCATAAAAGAAGCAGAGCAGTACAGTGTTATTTTTGATATTGACGAAAACACCGTTGCTGCCGCATATTCAGAGGTGACAAGAACTCTTTACTATCTTGTTGCCGCAATGGGAATGACGGACGAGCTTCCCGCTATGTGTCAGTATCTTCAGGATTACGGCATCAGACTTCCCGCCTCTGAGGGTGCCGAGTACACGGCAGAAACAGCGGTGGTTTATGCCGCTCTCAAATACAATGCGGTTTACACTCTTTACGGCAAAGAGGCCGAAATTCCCGTAGGAACTTCTCTTGAGGGTGCTCTTGTTATCGTTCTTTCCGCCCTTACGGGCACAATGCTTCCCTCGGGTGTGGATACACTCACGGGTATGGCGGTCAATATGGTTAAATCGTATGTCACTCAGTTTGAGCAGCTTCCCTTAAGTGCAAATCCCGGCACGGAAGAAATTTTTCATTGGGCTAAGGTGATAACGGCCGCAAGCAACGATTACAAGGTGCCTGTGGTCTCCTACGATGTTGCTTCTGCGGCTCAGAAGGAATATGTTGACTATGCTTATTATGCCACTATTATAAATATGGTCTACGATATCAACGTTAACCCGATTTATCTGATTATTGCCTCTCAGAGTGAGGATGAACTGGCTTTGCAGAAGCTTATTCTTACCACAATGCTTGATTCAAAGGAAGTATTTTATGACCGTGATATGAGCTGTGAGGAGCTTTTCAATCTTGCTTCACAGCACGGCTGCTTCGAGCTTGAGGAAGAATTTTACAGTGATATTCTCACTTATGAAATCACAGTTGCACAAAGCTGTGAAAAGGTATGGTTCACCCCCTTTGCTCTTGCGGGTCAGCTCGACGGCGGTAATGAGAATTCCCTTTCAATTCTTCTCGGCGATACTCTTATGAAGCCCTCGGCTACAGTAGGCGTTGCTCTCAATAAAAATCTCAGACAGGAAGAAATTACAATGTCTGTTGCATATGTTGACGATATAAGAAACGACAATGCAACATACCGCTTTATTATTAAAAAAGATGCTTCTCTCAATTCTCAGGGTACTTCTGATTTACAGAACGATATGGTCGCAGATGTTGAGCAGTTTGTCAACACCATCGTGCCCAACGATAACGAGAAGGTATCAGAGATAGTTGACGGCATTTTCAATGCGGTAGACAATAAGCTTAATGAAACCGTTACTCAGAGTGAGGATGTTCTTACAACCTTTGCCGTGTCAGGCGATGGCAGTGTCGGCGAGGTTCCCCAGATAAGAACAACAAGCAGCTATGAATTCGATTATCTTGAGGAGCTTTTTGCAGGTCTCTATGCCACCGACGCAGAGGGTAATATCATCACAACCACCTCATTCATCGGCAATTCAACAGAAGAAACAACAGAGGCTTCCTTTATTGATAACGTTTCTCAGGCGGTAAAGGAAAATCCGGGTATAGTTGTTGCACCTGCCTCTCTTGCAACTCTCGGCTCAATCGCCGGCTTCCTTATGACAAAGAAAAAGAGAGACAGTGTTCTTGATACGGAAGAGCTGACAGATGAAGCTGAAGAGGAATAAAAAAGCTGAATAGTAACAGAGTCACCAAGGTCTGAAAAGCTTTGGTGACTTTTTAATTTTTTCTAATCGTTCTTTAATCTTGCGGGTGTATTATACAGGTGTAAAGAGAAAGAAACCAAAACAAATTAACACACGAAAGGTGGTAAAGACTATGAAAAACAAATTAAAGAAACTTCTCTCTCTCGTTCTTGCGGCGATAACCGTTTTCTCTCTTTCAACGGTTGCGTTTGCGGCAACTCCCGGTAAGGTGACAAAGGTGAGCACCTACAATATCGATGATGATGAAATCAATCTTAAATGGAATGCAGTGAAAAATGCTGACGGTTATTCGGTTTATATCCACGACGGTAATAAATGGAGAGGCTACTGGTCAACAAAGAAGCTTTATATGGAAGTAGATGAACTTCAGAGCGCAAAGGTTTATAAGTTTAAGGTCAGAGCCTATGAGCTTGTCAAGGGTAAAAGAAACTACGGCCCCTATTCATCGGTAATCACTGCAGTAACTGAGCCCGAAGAGGTTGAAGGCGTAAAGGCTTCCTCAAGGGCACGCACATCAATCACTCTCAAGTGGTCAAAGGTTCCCCGCGCAAAGGGCTATCAGGTTTACCTTTATGACAAGGCCAAGGGCAAATATGTAAAAAAGGCTGTCGTATCAGCTAACACCGCAACAATCAAGAGCCTTAAAGAAAATACAAGCTATTCCTTTAAGGTAAGAGCCTATTATAAATATGACGGCAAGTATTACTACGGTGAATATTCCGATGTGCTTAAGGTAAAGACAACTGCCGCTAAAGCTGCGAGCACAGCAAAATCATCATCTGTCATCACCGAATCAAAGGCATCTCAGATAGCTCTCAGCCACGCAGGGCTTAAAAAGGCCGATGTAAGAGGCTTCGAATGTGAGCTTGATAATGAAAAGGGCGTAAAAGTATACGAGGTCAGCTTCGACCACGGAAGGTATGAATACGATTACGACATCAATGCCAAAACCGGTAAAATCATCCGTTATGAAAAGGACAGAGACTGAGACTTACACGGTAATGTGAAAAGGGGCTGTAAAAAAATACAGCCCCTTTTATACTGCGCGAGGGTGAGAGCAGAGCAAAAAGATGCAAAAAGTGCCGGGATTCGATGTCCCGACACTTTTATAAATTTATGAGGGTATTCAGGTGATTTTTGTGCTTATGGAGTTCAGGATTTCTTCAAGCTTCTGAAGAAAGCTCTCCTCTCCCAAGGTATTGATTTTAAAAAACATAGCCTGACTTCCGCCTGAGGTTATTGCAATCAGGTGTATAAGTCTGTCACTCTCGAAAAGAGTTAAGTTGAGGCTTACTCTGTTCTTTCCTGCATAGCTGTACCTTTCAAATACACGTACAGAACAGCGGGTGCCGTTACGTCGGAAATCGGCTGAGTCCTCCAGGGATGCGGATACGCTGCCGTTGAGGATGCCTTCGACAATCGAGTTGAGAATAAAATCGAAGTCACCGGTAAAGGTTCTTTCCAGCTTTGCCATTAAAATTCACTCCTTTATTTGTTTTTGAGCTGTGCGGCCAGCTTCTTACCGTATTCTCTCATTTCAATAACGATATCGTCCTTGGGCTCATAATAGCAGTTTCTTTTTTTAAGGAATTTGTATTCGCCCTGACGAAGAGCCATAATAACAAGACCGCCCACAAAGGCACTGCCCAGAATGATGAAAAACAGAGGCAGTCGGCAGGTGAGAAAATCACCTGAACGAAGGGGGAGTGTAAAGCTCATAAATACATCACCGCGCTCAAACATATCGGCGTATGTATAGTCTACTGAGCCGAAGGTGTAGCTTGCGGTTGTATAAGCAGGAAGTGAGCCGTCTGTGTAAGCGTTATTTACTATACCGAAAAGCGCGGTAAGAAGTCCGCCGACGGCTGAGCCGACCATAAAGCCGGGTATGTAAGTAAAGGGGCTTCTCATAGCAAGAGGCATTGAGGGTGCCACGGTGAGCTTGATGTTTTCAAAAAAGGCATTGATGGGGCCTGTTGTGGCAAGGTTGAAGTCGTTTGTGTCGGTAACGCCGCCCTTTTTGAATAACTTACAGCAAAGCACACCGAAAAATGCAGTCCAGCCGACAGATATGAAGCAGACTGAATAAATTGTTACAAGCTGAGCGTTGCCTGTGGTAAGATAAGCCGCAGTTGCCACTGAAAATGCGGAAAGTGAAACGGGACCGATAAGATCAAAGCCCACCATAAGACCCATAACAACGGCAGCAAGAATAACATTTGAGCAAGCCATATCCGTAAGAGCTTCGCCTAATTTCTGTGCGAGTGCGCCGAAGGGAATTTCGATGCCGTACCTTATAAGCACAAAGGTTGTTGCCGCACTTGCAACAGGGATAATAAGCACAAGCACGATAAGGTCAACGCCCTCGATAACCTCAAGGCCCTTAAGAGTATCAGGGATAAGCTTTATCTTTTTGCGAAGCTTTGTAAGAAGCTTATCAATACCTCTGCCGATTGAAACCTTGGAATTTGACCAGCCTGCATAAAGAAGCTTTATGAGAAGAGCGAGAATAACCGCCATAATAAGATATCCCATATAGCCGATTGCCGTTGCATTTGAATAATTCTCAGGCATTGCAAAGAAGCAGGGATACATTTCTGTAGCGGATGCTGCCGTTTCGGTGAAATGGCAGAAATATACCGAAAGTGCAAGTGAAGGTGCGATAGCGGGAATACCTGCTATGAGATATGCCACAATCACCGCAAGAGCAACGAAGAAAAAGTCTGTTGCCCAGAAGAGTATGAGCCACAAGGTAGGCTCGGTTTCAGCACCCGTAAGACCGAAAATGTGGTAGGTACCGAAAAGATTCTGAATAACGAAGAAAAAGCCTGCGCCGAGAGCACCGAAAAGCTGAACGATGAAAATTATCGAGGTGGCGCGGTAGATTTTCTCCTTTGTGTCAAGATACAATTTTTTTATCATATTTTCTCCCCCTTTGAATTGATTATATATAATTCCGACAAGAAAATCAAGGGATTTTTAGTAGTAAGTAGCAAGTAGTAAGGGATATGCCTTCGGCACATTCAGTGTACCGAAAGGCAATTCATCCTATATTAAAAAGCACCCCTTGAGGTGCTTTCCTTGCTACTTACTACTTATTCCTTGCTACTCACTTGACAAGCCATTCGTGCTCGGGTGCATAGAAGCGTGAGGTCTTGTACCATGTGTCATCGGGAAGATGTCTTATCATCCACACGTAGCACATTTCATAGCCGGGTGCAACAACCTGCTGATGATCGTTACCGTCGGTAATGAAGGTTGCTGAGCCGTGGGTACTCTTGTAAACGTCGTCGCCGTTGAAGCAGGCACCGAAGCCCTGCTCTTTATCAAACTGATAATAATACACCTCGGGCTGGGGATGATGATGGGGAGGATAGCTTGACCATCTGCCCGGCTGATTGAAAACCTCACCGAGCACCATATTTGAATAGGGTGCATTATCGTAATCGAAAACGGTTGAACATATTCTGTAAGCTGTGCCGTCATACTGACCTTCACCGAAATGCTGATAAAGAATATCGTCGGGAGTATAGAAAACGGGAGCGAAGTCTCTTTCGTTATCGGTCTGCTGAATAAGAATCTCGGTGTTTTCCTTTGCGGTGATTTTTACTTCGATATTTCTCGGGATATGAAGGCAGAAGGGCTTTCTGTCAAAGCAGTCAATTCGTGTGATATGCTCGGTTCTTCCCTGCCAGGTGATATGAGCATCACCCTTTAAAATAAGGAAGGCTGTTTCGCAAGCGTTATCGAGAACGGTGATTTCTTTATCCTCTTTAAATTTCTTGATACGGATTGTCATAAGCATATCGGCATTCTTTCCGCCCATTTCGCAAAGGGTTTTGATGCCGTTCTGGTCAAATTCGAGCTTTTCAAGCATAATATCACTCCTGATTTAGTTTATAAGGTCATTTTACTCTATCGGTTCGCATTTTGCAAGAGAATTCAAGAATTTCGCAGAGTTGTCGTGGGACACGAAGTGACGGAAGGGTTTTATTCTCGTTTGCAACGCAAACATATCGAATTTACCGTAAGGTAAATATATCGGCAGCTATATCGAATCCGCTGCATGCGGATATATCGCAGTTTGCTGACGTTGTGTTTTTTATTCAAGGCGGGTGTTGTTGTAGGCATATAGGTCTAACCCCTCAGTCCTTACGGACAGCTCCCCTTTCAGGAGAGCCAAGGCGGTTTTCCTACAGTTCTTATAACCTTGAAAG
>JAZSQD010000170.1:0-14387 GCA_045537815.1 Acutalibacteraceae bacterium
AACAGCAGTCTCCGCAGCGGGCAAGCGGTGCTTTTACCCAACGCCAAGGTTTAATCAAATCGCAAGCGCAGATGCTGACGATGGCGAAAGGTTGATGTTTTCAGTAATGTGAATTCCGCCTGCGACTGCAGTTTCCGCAGCGGGCAAGGTTTCAATATTGACAGTTTTATCAATATTTATAAAAGATGTTTTCCGTAGCGGTCGACGCCTACGGCGACCGTACAGTAAACCGTCAAATACATTTATCGGTCAGGTTTGCGGACACGGCTCGCCGTGTCCCTACCGTATCATTTTTGCTCGGAGGAATGACTCGTCTTACGCCATAAAACGCCCAACGGGCGTTCCCCTGACTACTGGCTACTGGCCACTGACTACTCGGACGGCCAATGGCCGCCCCTACTCCCTAGTCCCTAATCCCTACTCCCTATTCCCTAATCCCGCCACTTGATTTTTCCCATATTTACTGTTATAATATTATGAATATATTTAAATATTATATTGAGGTGCTTATTATGATTAAAATTTCCCCGTCAATTCTTTCCTGCGACTATTCAAAAATGGGTGAAGAATTTGAAAATATGAAAAATTGCGGTGCAGACTGGCTCCACATCGATGTTATGGACGGTCATTTTGTGCCCAACATTACCCTCGGTGCTCCCCTCGTCAAGTGCCTTCGCAAGTGCAGTGATCTTGTTTTTGACTGCCACCTTATGATAAGCGACCCTAAAAAATATATCCCCGACTTTATTAAAGCCGGAGCTGATGTTATCTGCTTCCATGTTGAAGCCGATTCCCCTATAGAAGAAACCATTGACCTTATCCGTCAAAGCGGTAAGATTGCCGCCCTTGCCGTTAAGCCCGGCACTGATATTGAAGCAGTATTCCCCTATCTTGAAAAGCTGGGTATGGTGCTTATTATGACTGTTGAGCCCGGCTTCGGCGGTCAGAGCTTTATGGAGGATATGATGCCGAAAATCGTAAAGCTCCGTGAGGAATGTGCAAGGCGCGGTATTGATATGGATATTCAGGTTGACGGAGGCATCAGCCTTAAAACCGTAGAAACCGCCGCAAGGGCAGGCGCAAACGTGCTTGTTGCCGGCTCTGCAATTTTCGGCTCTGAGGACCCGAAGGAAACCATATCACTTCTCAGAAGCTCTGCGGCAAAATACTTCCTTTAATTCTCCCAGCCTTTCAGCCGTTTCGTCAAGACGTGCTTCGTCGGTTTCTTCACTTGAAAGAAACAAAAGGAACTCTCCGCAGATTTTAAGAAGCACTTCTTCGCATTTTGCAGCTACATAATAGGTGTCTCCTCTGCGATAAAGCATAAACCTGCCCGTGCTTTCTGATTTAAGGGCACGGCTCAGGTCGATTACTCCGTCAATTCCGTTGCAACAAAATATGCCGAAGGTATTGTCCTCCTTCCTTTTGACGGCACGGAGAATTATCACACATCCCCCTTCACCGTCGGGCAGAATATCCATGGCGGTATTGCTGTCAATAAAGGTACGGTGACCCGAAATTCTTGCAGTTTCACTCATTATCGTCAAAAGCACCTGTCTGCTTCGGGCGGTATCCCTTGCAAGATTTTCATATGTAAGTCTGCAGCCCTCAAGCTCAGCTCTGCTGAATTCTATAATTGTTGTATCCTTGTCGGTGGTTGATATTTTCATATTTACATCCCTTTCTTACTGATATTATTCTACTACAGACCGATACGGCCTTTCAACGCTAAAATTTTTCCAATCGGGAGGTTTTTCCTTGGATAAAACAGTCACTCAAAAAAGACTTATCCCCAAAGACCGTTTTTTCAGCAATAATCTGGATACGGTATTAATATGCACAGGGCTTCTCGTCCTCGCCTTCACCCTTTACGGCAAGGCAGTGCTTTATCAGGCGGCGGTTTGTGTTATAAGCGGCGCTCTGTGGGAATATGTCTGTTTCTCTCTTATACTTAAAAAGAAGGTCTTCAGAGATCTTGGAGTTCTTGCAACATCTCTTCTTATCACTATGCTTCTCCCCGCTTCTGCACCGTTATACACGGGTGCTCTTGCAGTTTTCTTTGCGGTTGCTGTTGCGACACTCCCCTTCGGAGACGGCAGAAACGCCCCCTTTATACCCGCAGCGGCAGGCTTCTGCTTCGTTGCGATTCTTTTCCCCTCTGAGGTTTTCAGCTACCCCGTTCCTTCCGCTGACGGTATTCTTCTTTACGGTCAGGAGGGCTTCACAAAGGGCATTGACCTTCTCACCTCAATCAGCGAGGGCAACGGTGTAAGTCTCAGCCTTTTCGGTATTTCCTCTCTTCTTTCAGGCAATATCCCCGGTGCAATGGGCACCACAAGCCTTCTTGCATTGGCGGGTGTTTTCCTTTACCGTCTTATCAGAAATCCCCGCAGTCTTGTTTCAACTCTTTTTTATCTTGTCGCCTGCGGTGCCTTCGCAGTGCTTTTGCCCAGGCTCAACACAGACCCCGTCAGCATCCTTGTCACTGAGCTTTCGGCAGGAAGTCTTCTTTTCACCTCTCTTATGCTTGTCAATGACCCTGTTTCTTCACCGCAAAAGCCGCTCAGAGCAATAATCTACGGTGTCCTTGCAGGTGTTCTTACCATGGGCATGAGATATTTCACCTCGGTTTACGATTCCCCTGTTTTTGCCATGATGATTATGAACCTCCTGTGGCCTGTAATAAGCTCGGAAAGCGTAAGCAGTAAGCTTTTGCCCAAGGAAAGAAAAAAGAAACAAAAGCCCGTAAAAATCAAAAAGAATACATCTGCGAAAAGCAAAAAAGAATACACCCCGTCCTATGACCTTTTCGGTGAAGAGGCGGAAAAGGGAGGCAAGGCATGAACAGACTGAAAAAAGCTCTGAAAAAAATCAGAACCTCACTTTTTAAGGGTGCATTTATCCATAACCCGATTCTCACTCAGGCGGCAGGTGTTTTTGCCGTTGCAGGCGGTGCAACAAGCCTTCGCAGCGGTATTGTCCTCACCTTCACCGCAGGCATTACCCTGCTTTTATGTGAAGGTGCCGCTTCCCTTATTTTAAAAAGAATACCCCGCTATCTGCGAATTGCATTTTACGCTCTGATAAGTGCTGTTGTTATTTTTGCCGCAGAGCCGTTTATGATTCTTCTTTCCGACGGTGCACCCCGTGTTCTCCCTGTTTATTTTTATCTTATGGGGGTCAACGCCCTCACCGCAGTCAGGTGCGAAAGATTTGCGGTCAGAAGAAAGCTTCGCTACTGTGTTGTTGATGCCTTTTCGTCTACGGTGGGCTTCGGTGCGGTTGCGCTTGTTATCGGAGCCTTAAGAGAGCTTATCACCTACGGCACTCTTTTCAGCTACAGCTATTCGGCTCCCGTTATTTCTGCAGGTGCTTTACCCTTTATTGCTCTTACACTTCTCGGGCTTTTCGCCGCCCTTCACAGAGGTACTGTTATGAAATTCTATCCCGACGAACAGATTGACACCTTATCCTTTAAGAGCAGTGAAGATAAAATTGCGCTCAAGGACCCGGGCCTTTTCAGCAGAAAGGCAAAGCTGAGCAAGGAAAAGAGCTCGGAAAACTTTGATATAATCAGCCTTCGCGGCACGGGAAGGGAGGATGACTGATATGGTTGAAGCTTTAATCCGTATGCTTTCGTCCGTACTTTTTGTCACCGTTATACAAAACATAGTTTTCGGCGGTGCTTTCGGTATTGATGAAAGCGTAAGAGCGGCAAGAAAGCCCCGATACCTTCTGACATACGGCTTCTGGGTAAGCTTCTTTTCACTGAGTCTTTCGGTAATCGGGCATTTTATCCTTCCCCTTATTGAAGATAAGCTCGCAAAGAGTGGTGCACAGCAATTTCTTGCGTGTATTATTATCCTTACTGTCATTTATCTTATTTCGGCTCTTATATGCAAATATCTTTTCAGAGCGGATAAAAAATATATGAACTCCCTCGGCATGTGCGCCTTTAACAGTCTCGTTTTATCGCTCCCCTTCATCGGCAAGGGCGGCCTTGCAGCTGCGGTGGGCTACGCTGTCGGTGCGGCAATCAGCTTTGTGCTCGGCGTTCTGATTATAAGAGCCGCCATGCGCCACATTAACAACAACCCCCATATCCCAAAAATTTTCAGAGGCACTCCCGCCCTGTTTATTTACATTTCACTCGTTTCACTTGCCCTGAGCTGTATTTCGGGCGGTGTTCCCTTCATAAGTTAAGAGGTCAGTATGAAAAACAAATTTTCTAAGCTAATAAAAGAAATAAAAAAGGATAAGTCCCTACGTGTAAAAAACAGCTACTATACCTTCTCTAGGGAATACCCTGCAGGCAATATTCCCATAAAGCGCAAAAAAAACAGACGCTTCCGTCAGGGACCAGTCAAGGCGCTCCTTATGTGTCTTCTTACGGCCGGGCTTGTGTGTCTTTCCTTCTTTCTTGTTTCAACAGTGCTTGAAATATCGGAAAAGGAACCGGTCAGGGATGAAGCACCCGCCACCGCAACAGGTGAAAACCTTCTTCTGACTCAAGGCATTCAGGCTCTTTATATGCCCCGTGAAAAGCTCGGAGATACGGCATATATAAAATCCTTTATCAAGGAAATCAGAAAGAAAAACTGCAACAGTGTGGTCATCGACTTTAAAACCGCTGAGGGTAAGCTTTGCTATTCCTCGCTCAACGAATATGCAATCAAGGGCAAATGCTCGGTCTATGACAATAACACAGTCAGACGGTGCATCAGCCTTTTTAAAGAAAAAAACATTTCTGTTATTGCCCGTGTTTATTGCTTTGAGGATAACGCTGTTGCCGACTCGAGCAGTGAGCTTGCAATCAAATATATGGATACCGACGTAAACTGGCTCGACGGCAGTGACGAAAATGGCGGTAAGGCATGGCTCAACCCCTGCCTTGATGAAACCCGTAATTACCTTACCTGTGTTCTGTCAGAGCTTTATGCACTCGATATACGGGGCTTCATACTCGAAAGCTGCTCTCTTCCCGACACAAAAAACATAGCAACTGCAACATACCCGGGTCTTAAAGAGGGCGAAACAAAAAATGCCGCCCTTCGCAGCTTTGTCACAATGGCACGTGAGACTCTTCCCGAGGATGCATTCATTCTTATGGGATACACTGCCGACACTGCTTTAAACGGCAGTACAGAGCTTTTTGACGGTCCTTTTGCCGATGCGGACTATGACGGCTACACCGCTGACCTTTCTGTAAGAGACCCGTCATACACAGTGGATAAAAAATCAAAGTTTTCTTCCATGCTTTCGCTTTTCACTCTTATAGAAAACAGTAATCCCGACAAAAAATTCATACCCGTGATTGATATGGGTGAATATTCGTCAAAATACATTTCGACGGTAAAAAAATCAGGCTACACCAACTACATTCTCTTCGCCGAAAGCGGAGAATACTGAGAAAGGTACTGAATTATGACAGAAAATAAAACCGCTTTTATCGCTATAGTAGGAAAGCCCAACGTAGGTAAATCCTCCATTCTCAACCGCTTACTCGGTCAGAAAATTGCAATCGTTTCAGATAAGCCTCAGACCACCCGTACAAGAATTATGGGTGTTCTTACAAAAGGTAACATTCAGCTCGTTTTCACTGACACTCCCGGCTTTCACAGGCCCAAAACAAAGCTCGGTGAAAAAATGATTAAAGCTGTCGGCGACAGTATATCCGGCGTGGATGCCTGTCTGTTTGTGGTTGAGCCTGCAGGTGAGCTTAAAGAAAGTGAGCTCAAGCTTATCGAAAAATTCAAAAAAGAAAAAATGCCCGTTATTCTCGCCATCAATAAAATTGACACCGTCGAGGATAAGACACAGCTTATCAGCAGAATTTCCGAGCTTACCGCACTCTTTGATTTTACAGCCGTTGTTCCCGTTTCTGCGGCAAAAAGCGACGGACTTGACGCCCTTTGCGACGAGCTTTGTGCCCTTGCCTTTCCCTCAGAGCATTTCTTTCCCGACGATACACTGACCGACCAGCCCGAAAGAGTTATCGCCGCAGAAATGGTGAGAGAAAAAATGCTCCGCCTTCTTGATAAGGAAATCCCCCACGGCGTTGCTGTTTCCATTGAAAAAATGCGCGAGCGCACAGATAAAAGCCTTATGGATGTGGAAGCAACAATTTATTGCGAAAAGGAAAGCCACAAGGGTATTATCATCGGCAAAAAGGGTGCGACCCTCAAGCGTATTTCCACCTATGCACGTCAGGATATGGAAAAGTTTTTTGGCTGTCAGATAAATCTTCAATGCTGGGTAAAGGTGAAGGAGGACTGGCGTAACCGTGAGGGGCTGATTCATAACTTCGGCCTTGATTAAGCTTAAAGGGACTAGGGACTAGGGTCTAGGGATTAGGGATTAGGGATTAGTAGTAAAAAGCAAGGTCTGAGGAAAAGTAGTCAGTAGCCAGTAGCCAGTAGTCAGGGGAACGCCCGATGGGCGTTTTGTGGCGTAAGACCATTCATGACTCCGAGCAAAAATGATACGGTAGGGACACGGCTCGCCGTGTCCGCTGACCTGACCGATAAATATATTTAATTTAACACGGTAGGGGCGTCCATCGGACGTCCGTAACAACTTGACGGATAGGTGTATTTGGCAGTTGGGTGGTAACCCCTCAGTCATCTACGCTGACAGCTCCCCTTTCAAGGGAGCCAAGTAAAATCTACTACTTAAATGCTACACTAAACTTACCTCTGCGAAAAGGAACATAAACCGATATAACTCCGCACCCCCGCGACCGCAATTATTCATTATTCATTCCTACTATTCCCTATTCCCTCAAAACTTATTTTATTTCCCCCGTTTACCCGTCAAATTTCTGCATAAGATAAGAGTATAACTAATAAAGACTATCTTGGAGGCAGAAATATGAACAAACGCGAGCTTTGGGAAAACTTTATCAGAACAGGTAAGGTTTCCGACTATCTCAGATACAAAAACGCATCGGATTATGTAAACGACTCTTCCTTTGATGAGGAGTTTGCCGATGAGCTTTTTGTGGATGACCCCAATCTGGAGGATTTCAATTATGACACTCAGGACGGACGGTATAATAATCCGTGAACAGACCGTAGGCGAACAGGACAGACTCGTCACCCTGCTCACAAGAGAGAAGGGTGTTATCCGAGCCTTTGTCAACGGCGGCAGAAACCCTAAAAATAAAAATGTTTCTGCCACCGACCTTCTGTGCTATTCGGATTTTTCATTGGAAAAGGGCCGTCAGGATGCATATATAATCAGAGAAGCAACCTCAAGGCAGGTGTTTTTTGAGCTTCGCAGTAACATTGTCGGGCTTTCTCTTGCTCAGTATTTTGCAGAGCTTGCAAGGGATTTTTCACCGAAAGAGGAAAGAAGCGATGAATTTCTCGCCCTTTTGCTCAATGCACTTTATCTCATCTGTCAGGGCAAAAAAAGCCCTCAGCTTATCAAGGCGGTGACCGAGCTTCGTTTCGCTTCGCTTTCAGGCTTTATGCCCGACCTTATAGCCTGCTGCAGCTGCGGAAACTGTGAAAGCACAGAAATGTACTTTTCGCCCTCAACTGCATCTCTTTACTGTGAAAGCTGCACCAAGGCCCCCGATGCTAAACCGATTTCACCCGGTGCTCTGGGTGCTATGCGCCACACGGTGCTGAGCTCCCCCGAAAAGATTTTCAGCTTCAGCCTTTCAGATGACAGCCTTGAAGCCTTGAACACCCTGACCGAAAGATATGTTAAAAGCCTTACTATGCGTAAATACAAAACTCTTGATTTCTACAAAACAATGAAATGAAGGTGATTGATATATGAATAAACACCACCTTGCCCTTGAGCTTGACAAGGTTCTTTCCATGCTCAGCGAAGAAACCACCTGCGAGGATGCACGGGATGCCGCAGAGCATCTGTCGCCGCAGACAAATATCGACCTTGCAAAAATGCTTCTCAAGCAGACCGATGATGCCTATCTGCTTATGGCTAAATTCGGTGCCCCCGCTTTCGGCGGACTTAAAAATGTAAACAACTCCCTGCACAGAGCCAACGCAGGCGGAGCTCTGAATATGAGAGAGCTTCTCGATATAGCTGAGGTTCTCCGTGTCATCCGCTCCCTTTCGGAATGGAAGAGTAAAAACAGCGGTGTTACCACAAGTCTTGATACATATTTTGAGGCTATGATGCCCAATAAATTCCTCGAGGACAGAATCACCTCAGCTATCATCAGCGAGGAGGAAATGAGCGACAATGCCTCCCCCGCTCTTTATGATATCAGACGGAAAATACGCATCGCCTCCTCCAAGGTGCGCGACAAGCTGGATCAGATGACAAGGTCAACTCACTTTCAGAAGTTCCTTCGCGAAAACATTATCACCATGCGTAACGGAAGATACGTTGTTCCCGTCAAAATCGAACACAGAGGCGAAATATCAGGTCTTGTTCACGATACATCATCGAGCGGCTCTACCGTTTTTATCGAGCCCACCGCCGTTGTTGAGGCTAATAACGAAATAAAGGTGCTTCAGAGCAAGGAACGGGACGAAATCGACCGCATACTCTTTGAGCTCTCAATGGAAGCAGGAGGCTTTTATGAGGGCATAAAGGCAAGCTATGAATGTGCAGTTGAGCTTAATCTTATTTTTGCAAAGGCAAAGCTCGCCTATAAAATGAAAGCAACCTGCCCCGAGATAAACGATGACGGTATCATCGACCTAAAAAATGCAAGGCACCCACTCATCGACCCGAAAAAGGTTGTTCCCACCGATATTTCTCTCGGCAAGGATTTTGATACACTTATAATCACAGGCCCCAACACCGGCGGTAAAACCGTTTCGATCAAGACTCTCGGTCTTATGAGCCTTATGGCTATGTGCGGTCTTATGCTGCCCGTAAGCGAGCAGAGTAAGGTCAGCGTTTTTGACAATGTGCTTTCTGACATCGGCGACGAGCAAAGCATTGAGCAGAGCCTTTCAACCTTTTCTTCACATATGGTAAACATCATCGATATCATCGCTAAGGCTGATGAAAAGAGTCTTGTGCTTATCGACGAGTTAGGTGCAGGCACTGACCCCATTGAGGGTGCGGCACTTGCTATTTCAATACTCGAAAGGATACACGAAAAGGGCGCCAAAATCGCCGCCACAACCCACTATGCAGAGCTTAAGGCTTATGCCCTGCAGACCCCCGGCATACAGAACGGCTCATGCGAATTTGACGTTAAATCCTTAAGGCCCACCTACCGCCTTCTCATCGGTACTCCCGGACGCTCAAACGCTTTTGCCATTTCCCTTCGTCTTGGTATGGACGAAAACATCATAGAAAGAGCAAAGACCCTTGTTTCAAAAGAAAGCACACAGTTTGAATCCGTGATAGAATCCCTTGAGGAGAGCCGTCAACAGTTTGAAAAGCAGAAGGAAATTGCCGATTCACTTACAGCTCAGGCAGAAAGAGAGAAAGAAGAAGCTCAAAGATATAAAGAGGAAATTGAAAGGCTTCGTGAGGCCGAGCTTGAAAAGGCACGTAATCAGGCTCTTAAAATCGTTGAGCAGGCAAAGCGAAGCGCCTATGCCCTGCAGAGTGAGCTTGAGGAATTAAAGAAGCAAAGCGAAAAATCCAAAGATAAAACCGAAATGGCAAGACGGGCAAAGCAGCTTATGAAAAAGGGCCTTGCTGACTTTGACGATATAACAAACCCGGTTGTAAAGGTCGTAATCGAAGACGAAAATTACGAGCTTCCCCGACCTTTGAAAATAGGCGACGAGGTTTATCTTGTGGATATGGGAAAAAACGCAACCGTCACCTCACTCGAGGACCGAAAGGGCAATATCGAGGTGCTTGCCGGTATAATGAAAATGCGCACTCCCGTTAAGAATATCCGTCTGCAGGAAAAGAAAAAGCAGCAGACAAATAAACCGAGAAATGTACCGAGCAGTAAGGAGCACGTTTTCTCTGCAGCTTCATCTGCACAAAACCGTTGTGACCTGAGAGGTATGAACGTTGAAGAGGGTATTATCGAGGTTGACCGCTATATTGATCAGGCACTGCGTCTCGGTCTCGGCGAGCTGACTCTCATTCACGGCAAGGGCACGGGACTGCTCAGAAAGGGCATACATGAGCATCTGAGAAAAAATAAGTTTGTCAAATCCTTCCGTCTCGGCGTTTACGGTGAGGGTGAAACAGGCGTTACGATAGTGACACTTAAGTAAAAAAGCACCTTAGGGTGCTTTTTTAAATGCAAAATGCAGCGTGCAGAGTGCAGAATTGCGACTGACAGTCATCTGACGGAAAGGCTTTACCCGCCCCGTAGGGATAAACAGATATATTCTCGTAATGAATAAAGCCTTCCTTGAAAGGGAAGGGGGACCGCTTGCGGTGGAAGGGTCCAACCGCCCTAACCGCCAAATACACCTGCCCGTCAGGTCGTCACGGACGTCCAATGGATGCCCCTACCGTGTTAAATTAAATATATTTATCGGTCGGGTTTGCGGACACGGCGAGCCGTGTCCCTACCGTATCGGTTTTTATTGAAGTGCCTGAATCGTCTTACGCCATAAAACGCCCGACGGGCGTTTCCCTGACTACTGGCTACTGACTACTGACTACTTTCCCACGGCCCTTGGCCCTTGGCCCTCACTACTAGTCCCTACGGTATTAACCCGATTGAATGAGACATCCCGTAATACCCGAGCAAAAAGCAAACAGAACGGACAGTGCAATCCGTTCTGTTTTTTGTGACAATAGTTTAATATCCGTTTTAATAGTTACCTAAAAGTGCCTCAGCGGCTTCAGGGTCAGCTTTGGTCTTATCCATGAGAAGGTCGAAAATGCCTTTAATTCCCACATAGCCT
This sequence comes from Acutalibacteraceae bacterium, assembly GCA_045537815.1. Lineage (GTDB taxonomy): Bacteria > Bacillota > Clostridia > Oscillospirales > Acutalibacteraceae > UBA6857. The sequence goes on from JAZSQD010000170.1 coordinate 10,818, forward strand.
TCTCCGTATATTACCTTGCCGTTTTCGTCCAGCGTGAGAATATCGGGGGTAGGAAATGCATTACCTTCAAACACTGCAATCGAAACTGTGCGGTCAGCAAAAACCTCAAGGCTTTGATAATCAAAAAGATAATAAAGAATCCCTTCACGTTCAAGACCTCTTGCACCCATATTCAATATCGCCCAGGTTTCAAAAGGCATACAGCCTTCGATAACAGGCGCCGTTGAAACAGGTGTTCCGTTCATAAGACTGAGCGGTGTGCCGTCCGTGCTTCTGATTGCAATTACCGCATATGTTCTTGCTTCTTCACATTCAAAGCCTTCTGTCTTATTGAGCAAGGTACCCGTTGTTTTCCCAAGGAAAATTACATCATAAGTGCCGTTGCTCACTGTCTGAGGCTCGCATTCGCTATCCTTAAACATCCCGGCAATTTCCTTATCTCCTAAATACTTCGCCACTTCCCCTGCAGAAAGAAGATAAGAAATCGCAAATACCGTCAAGGAAAAAAGTGCAATTATCGCAAAAACCGCCGCGAAAACCTTAATCGTTTTTCTTTTTGGCAAAAGTGTCTCATCCTTTCTTTTTGCCTTCTGCTTTAAGAGGTTGGCTGTGCGGGTTTCAAAGCCTTCACTGAGAGATATTTCGTCCATTTCTTTTGTGTAAAGCTCTCTGAATGTCATAATGAAGCATCTCCTTCCAGCATTTTTCTGAGCTTCGCCCTGCCCCTTTTAAGCCTTGTACCTACAGTTGCAGAGGGCAACTTAAGAATTGATGCTATTTCCTTTATGGAATAGCCTTCATAATAATAGAGGTGTATCACTGTTCGGTAATTCTCCTCCAGCTTCATAACACAGAAAAGCACCTCGTCAGATTCATTTTCCGTGTATGAAGATTCTTTTGTTACAGACTTGTTTTTTCTCCAAGACGCCTTGAGCATATTTTTTGAAAGGTTGATTGTAACTCTCAGAAGCCATGCCTTCAGATGCTCGTCATCAATGAAGTCGGGTTGCTTTTCCATCAGTCTGATAAAAGCCTCCTGAACTGCATCCTCCGCATCATCGCGGTTTCCGAGCAGTGCATAAGCCGCCTTAAACATTGAATTGCTGTGAGTTTTAACAATCAGTTCTATGTATTCGTCGCTAGCAAAGGAATACATGATAAAACCTCCTTTCACATATAAAACAACTGAGAGGGCAGATATTTTTCATTAAGTATAACATATTTTTTGTTTTCAATAAATTCCCTCTTGACAAACAAAAGAATCCGTGCTATAATTCATTTAACAATTAAGTTAAATGTTAAATATTGCGAAAGGAATGATAAAATGGGAATACAGAATACACTCAAAGCCCTCAGTGACCCCACAAGGCGTGAGATACTAAATATGCTCAAAAAAGGTAAAATGTCCGCAGGTGAAATCGTTGAAAAATTCCCCGTCAGCGGTGCGGCAGTGTCAAGACACCTGTCAATACTCAAAGAAGCTGATCTCATCCGTGACGAGCGTGAGGGAAAATTCATCTTTTATGAGCTTAACGCCTCTGTGCTTGAAGAAATCATGCTCTGGATAACCGATTTGAAAGGAGATAACGGCAATGATTAAGAAAAATCTCAAAACCATAATTATAACCTCTCTTGTAACCCTCTCCCCCATTCTGATAGGTCTTATTATGTGGGATAAGCTCCCTGCAGAGATTGTAACCCACTTCGGTGCAAACGGAATGCCTGATCAATACAGCAGCAAGGCCTTTGCAGTATTCGGTCTGCCTCTTGTACTACTCGGCGTACATCTTCTGTGTATCCTTGCAACAAGACTCGACCCTAAGCACAGCAACATCACCGATAAAAATTTCAGAATCGTGCTCTGGATTGCTCCCCTGCTTTCGGTTGTACTGTCGGTACTCTGCTTCGCTTATTCAATCAATAATACCGTGCCCGTTGTTACGGTGATTATAATCTTTATGGGTGTGCTTTTCATCGTTATAGGTAATTTAATGCCGAAGGTTAAGCAGAATTATTCCTTAGGCATAAAAATTCCGCCCACACTTCATGACAAGGATAACTGGTATAAAACTCACCGTTTTGCGGGTAAAATATGGGTTATCGGCGGTGTTGTTATATGTCTTACGGCGGTGTTTGAGAATATATTTGTATTTATGGCTATCACCCTCGTTATAGCCTTTGCACCGATGGTTTATTCCTATGCTATAGCCAATCGCAAGGACGGAACGAGTGGTAAGTAGTAAGTAGCAAGTAGTAAGTAGTAAGGAAAGGCAGAGGATAAATCCTCTGCCTTGTGTTTTATTCTTGGGATATCTAAATTATCAATAATTTATTTTTTTGTTCTTTCTTCTAAAATCATCACAATGTAAAAAATGACTAACCATACAACAAAATAAACAGGACAACCGAAAATCAAAAAGGTAAGACCGGCATAAAAAATGTTTTCGCTGTTAATGCAAAAGCCGATAACGGCTATAAGTATACTGAGAATAAAAAAAGCAACACCGATTACGCCTATAGCCTTTAAGACTTTATTCATCTTTTCAAGCATAGAAAACACCCCTTTTTATTTTAACAGTTCAGCAGGAGCAAGCCCCTGCCCTACAGTTTTGGGTTATTCGTTTTTGTATTTCTTTTATTTATTTTACCACATTTTCCCAAATATGTCAACGGACACGGCAAACAATGTTCTATCGTATATTTGCCGTAAGCTTGATAAAACAGTTAAGCCCGTATGACCCTTCCGTCACGACTATGTCGTGACACCTTCCCTTTCAGGGCAGGCAAGGTATATTTTCACCGGCATAAGAAAACAAAGCCCAATGGGGCGGGTAAAGCCTTGCTATTGTCGAACTGTTACCCGCGATTGCGAATTGCGAATTGAGAATTGCGCATTAAAAAAGCACCCCTCTCGGAGTGCTTTTTTGTATCAGTCGATTTCAACTGAAATTTTAGTGTCGCTTCTGTTTGCAGTTGCACGCATTACGGTTCTGATAGCCTTTGCAATTCTGCCCTGCTTACCAATAACTCTACCCATATCATCCTGAGCAACATGAAGGTGGTAAACTACTACACCCTCTTCGTTAATGTCGTCAACGTCAACAGTTACCTTTTCGGGTTCGTCAACCAAACCCTTTGCAATAGATATAAGTAACTCTTTCAAAGTGGCGACCTCCGCAATTATTTAATGATGTCGGACTTTTTGAGAAGAACCTTAACTGTGTCTGTGGGCTGTGCACCGTTAGCAATCCACTTCTGAGCCTTTTCTGCATCGATCTTGATTTCTGCAGGCTCCTTCATGGGGTTGTAATAGCCGATTTCTTCGATGAAACGACCGTCACGGGGATATCTTGAGTCTGCTACTACTACACGATAGAAAGGTGCCTTCTTTGCGCCCATACGGCGAAGTCTGATTTTTACTGCCATTTTAATGACCTCCAATAAAATAATTTTTTAATTTAATATTTTAACACATTCGTGTTTTTAACTTACATCGGGAAACCGCCCATGCCACCGTTCATTCCGTTCATCATGCCGGGCATGTTTCTCATTCTTTTCTGCATTTTCTTT
>JAZSQD010000044.1:0-8344 GCA_045537815.1 Acutalibacteraceae bacterium
GATACAGGTATGGCTTGCGTATTCCTTGAAATCGGTCAGGATGTACACCTTGTAGGCGGAAGCCTAGCAGAGGCTGTTGACGAAGGCGTAAGAAGAGGCTATACAAACGGCTACCTTCGTAAGAGTGTTGTTGGTGACCCCGTAAGAAGAGGTAACACAGGCGACAACACACCTGCAATGCTTTACACCGAAATCGTACCCGGCGACAAAATTAAGGTTACACTTGGTCCCAAGGGCTTCGGCAGTGAAAATATGAGCCAGATACGCATGTTCAAGCCTTCAGCAGGTCTTCAGGGCATCAAGGATTTCATCATCGAAGCAGTTGAAACTGCAGGCCCCAACCCCTGTCCTCCCATCGTTGTTGGTGTAGGTATCGGCGGTACCTTTGATAAGGCAGCTCTTCTTGCTAAGAAGGCACTTATGAGACCTATCGATTCAGAGCATCCCGATCCCTTCTATGCAGACCTTGAAAAGGAAATGCTCGAAAAGATCAACGAGCTCGGCATCGGTCCTCAGGGCTTCGGCGGTAAGACAACAGCAATCGGTCTTAACATCGAAACTCTTCCCACACACATCGCAGGTATGCCTTGTGCAATCAACATCAACTGCCACGTAACACGTCATAAGTCGGAGGTAAACTAAAATGGAAAAGAGAATTACATTACCCCTTACAGAAGAAATTGCAAAGACCCTCAAAGCAGGTGACAGAGTACTTCTCACAGGTATTATCTACACCTCAAGAGACGCAGGTCACAAGAGAATGTGCGAAGCACTTGCAGCAGGCGAGTCACTTCCCATCGACCCTATGAATGCAACTATCTACTACGTAGGCCCCACACCCGCTAAGCCCGGTACTGTTATCGGCTCAGCAGGCCCCACAACAAGCGGCCGTATGGACGCTTACGCTCCCACAATGATGAGCGTTGGTGCAAGAGGTATGATCGGTAAGGGTGCAAGACTTCCCGAGGTTGTTGAAGCAATGAAGAAGTATACGGGCGTTTACTTCGGCGCTATCGGCGGTGCAGGCGCACTTCTTGCAAAGTGCATCAAGTCAGCAAAGCTTATCGCTTATGAAGACCTCGGTGCAGAAGCACTCCGTGAGCTTTATGTTGAGGATATGCCTCTTATGGTTATCATTGACTCAGAGGGTAACAACCTTTACGAGCTCGGCAGAGAAGAATACCTCGCATCAAAGAAATAAGAAAAGTTCTTTGGTAACTTTCTTTCAAGGAAGTTACGCCTTTGCGGCGAGCAAAAGAATAAACACAAAGTACCCGACACGCTTCGGGTACTTTTTCTTACGTTTTCCTTAAGATTATATCTTCGGTATTGTTTTTTCTCTTATCTGATGGTAAACTTCTATCAGATAAAACAAAAGGAGTATTCAGATGAAAAAAGCTGTTAAAATATCAGCTGTTGTCGCCGGTGCGCTTCTTATTATATTGATTTTAAAAGCTGAAGTGTGATACAATAAAGTTAAAGATGTAAAGACAGATGTTTCTGTTTTCTTGTTTAATATTGCGATTGTTATGTTTTATAGTTATTGGGGGTGCATATAATGAAAAATTCAAAAAAATATGTAATCATTGTTGTCATAATGATTATTCTTGTCAGGATACCCTTGGCAGTTGTATCGACAAATCGAAGGACGATAGATAACCATTTAAATAATATTCCTTGTAATTCAGAACAATTACCGAATTATGTTCTTGACGGTATATTATATATCGGAGAAAACAGTTATGATGTTGATGATATTTGTTCTGAAACTTATAATGGATATTATGTTGTTGAAATTTTTAGTGTTAATGATAATAAAGGTTATTTTGTCGCTGAAAAAAAGGTTGAAAATAATAAATTCGATTGGATTCTCACAGAGTTTAGTTTAAATGATTCAAATGATATTACGGTTTTAGCTCACTTAAACCAAGTTGATAGGAAATATTGTTTTGAAAGAGGCAAGGAATATAAAAATCGAAATGGTTATTTATATAATGATAGAATTGTTTTAAATGATTTTAATCGTGTTGTAGAATATAATTTATCTACAAAGGAGATATGCAATTCTCTTTATAGTGAATATTTATTTCCAGATAGTGAAGTAATCGGAAGGTACATTGATTCAAATACGATTGAACTGGAAGCGTTAAACAATACAAACAGATATGATTTAGCAGAGCTTGCAGAAAATAATGAGAGTTTAAGTGACGTTTATAAACTGAAAGATAAGATAATTTGGGATGGTGATAGTTCTCTGTGTGAATTCTTTTCTGAGAATAGTATTTCCATTATTGACGATAAGGTAAGAGTAATAGGGCAGTGCCTGAATTATTCGGGTGAGGCACATGCAATAATTTTAGAATATGACTACAGACACGATTCATGGGAATATTTAGGAAACGTGTTTACGTGTGATGGTGTATCATATGGATTCTATGTGATATAATAAGAGTAGCGAATACTTTTCTGTTTTAGGATGAATACTAATATATAAAGTACCCGATTTATGTCGGGTACTTTTTTCTTACGTTTTTCTTAAGATTAAGCCGTTGATATTGCTTTTTTACCTTCCTGATGCTACACTTTATACATCAGACAGAAAAAGGAGCAATAAGATGAAAAAAGCAATTAAAATAACTTCTATAGTCGCAGGTGCGCTTTTTATCGGTAACTCAATTTTTGTAACGACAATTTCAAATTTTAATATAGGCATCCTTCCCGTTGCGGCACTCGGTGTTATGCTTTTGTGCTACGGTATATTTTTTGAAAAGCTCAAAGAGAAAAAAATCATACACAGCCTTGTTGCTCTGGTGCTGACAGCTGTTATGAGCTTCGGCTCATTTCTTGCAATATACGGTAACTGCGACAATGCCGCCTACACGGAAAAAACGGTTATAGTTTTAGGCTGCGGTATAAGAGGTGAGAGAGTCAGCGTAGGTCTTGCCAAAAGACTCAACAGAGCTTATGAATACCACGTTATAAATCCGGATGCCGTGATTATTGTTTCGGGCGGTCAGGGACCTCAGGAGGATATTCCCGAAGCCCTTGCGATGAAGCGTTATCTTACGGAAAAGGGTGTTCCCGAAGAAAAAATCATTATGGAGGATAAATCGACCTCCACTATAGAAAATTTCAGGTTTTCTCACGAAATAATGAAGGAGAAAGGGCTTTCCGAGGCTTCTGTTGTCTTTGTAACTAACGGGTATCACGTTTACCGGGGTACATACTACGCTCAAAAGGAAGGTCTGACCGTCACACATCTCGGCACGGATATAGTATGGTACACAATACCGATGAATTATCTCAGAGAAATGATAGCGGTATTAAAAATGTGGTTACTTGACTGATAATAAAAGGATAAAAAGAACTGTCACGGGCAGTTCTTTTTTTGCACTTTTATAGATTTTTACGTTTTACTGTGTTATAATTGATTGAAGAAAAATAAAATTACGAGGTGCGGTATGGAAAGACCTAACGTTATTATAATAATGACCGACGATCAGGGCTACGGTGACCTTAGTTGTATGGGTGCTGAGGACTTTGTAACACCTAATATCGATGCTCTTGCCGAAGGCGGTATACGTTTTTCTTCGATGTATTCGGGCTCTCCTGTCTGCTCACCCTCAAGAGCTTGTCTTCTTACGGGCAGATATCCGGGCAATGCAGGTGTCAGAGCAATCCTTGCGGGTCATAGAAAAGCCTCAGGACTTACACCTGAGGTGCCGACTGTTGCAGCTGCTCTCAAAAAGCTCGGCTATAAAACGGGAATTTCAGGCAAGTGGCATCTCGGTCTCAGGGATGAATGCAGACCAAACGCTAACGGATTTGATGAGTTTTCGGGCTTTCTTGCAGGCTGTGTGGACTACTATTCTCACATTTTCTATTGGGGAATGGCAGACGGTAACACCAACCCTACCCATGACCTGTGGGAAAACGGTGAGGAGGTTTATGACAACGGCAGCTATATGACTGAGCGGATCACCGAAAAGAGTGTAGACTTCATCCGCCGCCATAAGGATGAGCCCTTTATGCTTTATGTTGCCTATAACGCACCTCATTATCCCATGCACGCACCCGAAAAATATATGAAGCGCTTTTCACATCTTCCGTGGGACAGACAGGTTATGGCGGCTATGATAAGTGCCGTTGACGACGGTGTGGGTGAAATCAGAAATGAGCTTATCCGTCAGGGAATAGCAGATAATACCATAATATATTTCCAGAGTGACAACGGGCCTTCGAGAGAATCGAGAAACTGGCTCGACGGCAGACCCGACCTTTATTACGGCGGCACATCCGGCATATTCAAAGGGCATAAATTCAGCCTTTTCGAGGGCGGTATAAGAATTCCCGCAATACTTCATTGGCCGGCTAAGCTTTCGGGCAGAGTGGTTGACGCTCCTCATATTGCGGCAGATATTTTCCCCACGGTGTTGGAAGCTTGCGGCGGAGATGTGAGTGAATATGAGCTTGACGGAATAAGCCTTATGCCCTTGATTGAAAACAGGGGAGAGGCTCTGCACGATTATCTTTTCTGGGAAATGGAAGGACAGACGGCAGTGCGAAAGGGTAAATATAAGCTGGTTATAAACGGCAGACTTGAGGAATTCTCTGAGGTTCAGGATGAATACTTCCTTTCAGATATTGAAAATGACCCGAGCGAAAGCATTAACCTTGCCGATAAGCTTCCCGAGCTGTGTGAAGAGCTGAAAAACGCGGCTCTCAGTTGGCGAGAGGGTATAGAAGAAACCTGGGAAAAGAAATTTCTCGGGAATTACACCAGTCTTACATAAAGAGGATAAAATATGAAAAAAGTATTTGTTGTTTCAAAAACCCATCTTGATTTGGGCTTTACAGATTATGCGGAAAATATCCGACAGAAATACATCGACACCTTTATTCCCGAGGCTATAGACCTTGCAGAGAAGGTGAATACCGACGGTAAAAAGTATTTTATCTGGACAACGGGCTCCTGGATTATAAAGGAGGCTCTCAAGGATGAAAAGGGTAAGGATAAGCTGAGAAAGTCTCTCAAAGATGGCAATATTGTCCCTCACGCAATTCCCTTCACAACTCACACCGAGCTTCTTGATGAGGATACTCTGGATTTCGGACTTTCCATTGTTGATGAGCTTGATAAAATAAGAGGAAGAAAGACTGTTGCCGCAAAAATGACCGATGTTCCGGGTCATACTAAGGGCCTTGTGCCTTTTCTTCACAAGCACGGCATTAAGCTTTTACATATAGGTGTCAACGGTGCATCTGCTCTCGTTGATGTTCCCGATTGCTTCTTGTGGAAAAACGGCGACAGTGAGGTAGTTGTTATTTATTCGGGTGCTTACGGCGGTGCCTTTAAGAGTGATTTTGTTGAAGAAATACTTTATTTTGACCACACACTCGACAACCACGGTGCTCCCTCACCCGAAAAGGTGCTAGCTCATTTTGATGATATACAGGCAGAGTATCCGGGCTATGAGATTACCGCAGGAACAATAGATGACTTTGCCGATATTATATGGGAGGTTCGTCATAAGCTGCCTGTTTTTGAGGGCGAGATGGGGGATAGCTGGATTCACGGAAGTGCGACAGACCCTTATAAATCCGCCTGCCTTCGTGTTTTGATGAGACTTAAAGGAAAGTGGCTTTCCGACGGCAGCCTCACACGTGAAAGTGATGAATATAAAAACCTCAGCGACGCTCTTTTATGTATATCCGAGCATACCTGCGGTATGGATTCAAAAACCTATTTTTCTGATTACGGACACTATCTTAAAAAGGAGTTTAATAAAGCGAGAAAAAAGGATAAGGTAAGCTTCAGACGTCTTTTTTCAGATATGCCTCAGAGTATTCTTCCTCTTGTGAGCCTTTTTGACGGCAGAAGAAAGCGGGGATATTACAGTGTTATCGAAAGAAGCTGGGCAGAACAGAGAGAATATATAAGCAAGGCATTATACGCCCTTGGCGCAGAGCATAAAAGTGAAGCGGAAAAGGAGCTTGCTATGCTTAAACCTACCAAGCCTGTCGATTTTGAAGCTAACGGCAAAAAGGAAATCACTTGCGGTGATTGGGTTCTCAGAATCAACGAAAAAGGCGGCATAGGAGCTCTTTTGTATAAGACGGGAGAAATCATAAGAGAAAACGAAGAAGCTCTCATAACCTACCGTTCCTTCTGCAATAAGGATTACGATTTCTGGCTTACACATTACTCGCGTGACCTTCATGAAACTGCTGTATGGGCTCTCGGTGACTTTGCCAGACCGAATCTTAAAAACTACGAGGGTAAATATCCGTCAGGCAGATTTGATTACAGGGCAGAAAAAATCTCAGCAGAGGGAAACACAGTAAAAGTCAATCTCACCTGCGATAAAAAGCTCTGCGATGAGCTTGGTGCCCCCCGATTGATTCAGGCTATATATACCCTTGAAGAAGACGGCGTTTCAGTGGATGTGAGCTGGTTTGATAAGGATTCAAGCAGACTGACAGAGGCAATTTACCTCAACCTTTTCCCGAATACCGACAGTATACTTCTTAAAAAGCTCGGCACTTATATCAGACCCGATGAGGTGACGCTTAACGGCAGCCGAAACCTTCACGCCGTGCAGAGCGTGAGCTTTGGTGAATACGAAATCCGAAACCTTCACTCACCGCTTTTATCCTTTGGCAGAGGTAAAATTCTTGAGTTTGACAACAGGCTTGAAAGTGTTAAGAAAGACGGCATAAGCTTCGTTCTGCAAAATAATGTCTGGGGAACAAACTTCCCTTTGTGGTATGAGGATAATGCATTCTTTAAGTTTGAAATAAAGAGAAAATAAAAAACAAAATCAAGAGGCTGAAGAATTTTCTTCAGCCTCTTTCGTTATGATTTAAATTAAATTAATAGTGAGTTGCACCGCAAGCGCAAACGGGATGAACATTAAAGATTTTCCAGACGAGGCGGATGATGAGGTAAATGATATGCCAGAACCAGTTAGTATTATGGCAAAGACATATACAGCCTGCATAAATATCACTTGTTCCGCAGCTGTCACATATGCCGTCTCCGTCTGCATCGTGATGCTTGAGAGCGGGGATTGTCTGCTGAGCTACGATAACCTTACCGCAATCTGCACACTTGCTGCCGGCTGTAAGTCCGGAGTTCTGACAGGTAGCTTCTACTGCCTCGAGAGCAACCTCAGTATGACCCTTTGCGTCAATATAGTCTGCCTTATAGGTGTCACCGCAAACGGCACACTTGTAGGTTGTATAGCCCTTTTCTGTGCAGGTGGGTTCAATTACTTCGCTCTTTTCATAGCTATGACCTGCGGGGTCAGTGTAATCGCCCTTATAGTTATATCTGCATTCAGGACGTGAGCAGGTGTAGGTTGTGTAGCCCTGCTTTGTGCAGGTGGGAGCAGTTACCTTCTTTTCATAGTCGTGGTCGAGCTTGGCAACCGGATTACTGATAACTGTGTCGCCACATACTTCGCAGATGTTTTCTGTGTATCCGTCCTTGAGACAGTTAGGTGCGTGAACAATCTCCTTGTACTTATGATCTGCCTGTGTTTCGTTATCCCTGTAAGAGTGACCGCAGAATTTACATGTATGAGTTGTGTAACCGCCTTCAGTACATGTGGGCTTTGTTACAACTGACTCATAGCTGTGATTACCTTCTGCACAGCTGCTGTATTTAGCGTTGATTGCGGCAATGTCTGTTGCTGCCTTGTCAACCTGAGCCTGATAGTCCTTCTTTGAGCCGTCGGCGGGAATCTCATCGATTTCGGCCTTGATAGCTTCAACAGCTGCCTTGTCTTCATCGCTCATAACACCGTCAAGAGCTTCATAAGCTTCAATTGCTTCATCGTATTCGGTGTAATCAACCTTGATAAATGTACCGTCTTCAATACCTGCGATGATTTCTTCGAGTTCCTCTTCAAGAGCATCGATTTCATCCTGGTCATCGGCGTTGGTTGAGGGATCATTTCTGATTTCGTTGAGCTTGTCTTCGATTTCCTGAATTTCTTCCTTAACGCCGTCGGTTACATCGTTGTTTTCAGCCTTTTCCTTGGCATCTGCAAGGGCCTTGTCAACCTCTGTGTAGTCGGCTGAATTCTTGAGTGTGCCGTCTTCGATACCTGCGATGATTTCGTTAAGTCTTTCTGTTGCTTCGTCGATTTCATCCTGAGTAGCGGTAGCCTGAGTGAGAGTATCATCAGCCTGCTTGTCAGCGATTTCAGCCTTAAGAGCTTCTGCCTCTGTAATAATTTCGTCCTTGACGTTTGTCTTGTCAAGATCATCGTAAGCGGCTTCTGCTTCTTCCCAGGCTTCGTAGTCAGGCTTCACAAGAGTACCGTTTTCAATACCTGCG
>JAZSQD010000133.1:0-49275 GCA_045537815.1 Acutalibacteraceae bacterium
ATCGACGGGGAGGTTTGGCACCTCGATGTCGGCTCATCACATCCTGGGGCTGAATTCGGTCCCAAGGGTTCGGCTGTTCGCCGATTAAAGTGGTACGCGAGCTGGGTTCAGAACGTCGTGAGACAGTTCGGTCCCTATCTGTCGTGGGCGTAGGATATTTGAGGAGCGCTGTCCCTAGTACGAGAGGACCGGGATGGACGCACCGCTGGCGCACCAGTTATCATGCCAATGGTACAGCTGGGCAACTAAGTGCGGATCGGATAAACGCTGAAAGCATCTAAGCGTGAAGCCGTCTCCAAGATAAGATATCCCATAGCATAAGCTAGTAAGACCCCTCAAGGACTATGAGGTTGATAGGTTGCAAGTGTAAGTGCAGTGATGCATTCAGCTAGGCAATACTAATAGGTCGAGGGCTTGACCAAATTCCTTGGTTCAGACTACTACAATCCTTACCTTTACTTCCTTTGTTTAGTTTTCAGGGTATATACAAGGACTGTCCAAATCGGGCAGTCTTTTTTTATTGACAAAACATAAAATTTATGCTATATTGAATTTGCGACCAAACTGTATATTTGACAACGGAAGGGATAACACTTGTAAAAAGTGTATCTCTTATTAACCATACCCTTTCGTGTCGTTAAGTTTGTGTCGCAACAAATGAGATGCATTTTTTGGTGCGCTCATTTGGGCGCACTTTTTATTTTATAAATAATTTTAAGGAGGAAAAACAAATGAAGAAAATTATATCTGTTATTGTTCTGGCTTTGACGGTGATTTTTGCTTTTGCAATCAACACCTCTGCTGAACATGAAAACACAATTGAATTCGAGTATTATACTGAGGCCGGTTTCATGGATATTTGTGAGGTCGATGCTGAACCGGGATTGGCAAGAGTACCTGAAACTATTCCTAAAGAAGTGGACGAAATCTATTATGATTTTGTTGCGTGGCTCGGCTCAGACGGTAAGCTTTATAGCAAAGAGCAGATTGAACTCGACTTTGCTGACGGTGAACCCTCAATAAGATATTATCTTGCTGTTTATGAGGATGAGTATACTCCTTGCACAGAGCATAAATTTATTGATTATGTTTCTGACGGTAACGCAACCTGTTCCGTCGTAGGAACAAAAACAGCATGGTGTGATAACGGATGCGGTGCTACAGATACTGTGGAGGATGCTAAAGCAGGGCATAGTTACGACACGAAATACACGGTTATTAAAGCAGCTACCTTAACGGCTGACGGCTCAAAGGCAAGATATTGCAAATACGGTTGCGGTAAATATACCGGAAAGACTACCGTTTCTAAAATAAAAAGCGTTTCTCTTTCAACCACACAGTATACTCATAACGGCAAAAACAGAACCCCCAAGGTTACAATCAAGGATGCTAAAGGCAATACACTTGTCAAGAACACAGATTATACCCTTTGGGTTGCTTCAAAGAGAAGCGGTATCGGCAGATATACCGTTAAGGTTACCTTTATCGGCAATTACAGCGGAACAAAGAATGTGTTTTTCTACATAAAGCCCGGTGTTACATCAAAGGTTACATCCACAAGTGATAACACATCAGTTACTCTCAAGTGGAATAAGGTCAGCGGTGCGGCCGGCTATACCGTTTACCGTTACAGTCCTTCAAAGAAGGCTTATGTAAAATCAGGTACAACCGAAGGCACATCCTTTACAGTTAAAAAGCTCTACACAGGCACAAAGTATACCTTCAGAGTTATTGCATACGGGAAGACAACCGCAGGCAAGGTTTATGACAGTAACAACTACAAGCTTTATAAAACCGCAACCTGCCCCGGAGTTACTAAATCAATTAAGGTAACAAAATCCGCTGCCGAATATGTAAATCTGCAATGGGAAAGCGTAAAGGGCGCAACGGGCTATCGTGTTTATGTTTACGACAGTCAGGCTAAGAAGTGGATAATCACAACAAAAGCCACTACAAAGCTTACCGCATCAGTTAAAAACCTTATTCCCGGCAAAAGCTACAATTTTGCAGTCAAGGCATATATCAAGACTGATTCAGGTGACGTATGGGCTAAGACCTATACCAAGAAAACAGGCAAAACAGGAAATATGACCGACGATTATGCAAGAAAGCTTCTTTGTGAGGCAAGTAAGGTCGATATGAAGTGGTGGCCTGCAACATATATTTCTGATGAATATCTGGACGAGGTTCCCGATTTAGCTCTTGACTATATGCTTATAGTTGATCCTTACGAGGAGATAACAAGAACGATTAACGGAAAGAAATACACGCTCTATGCGGTGACCCGCACAAACATAAAGACCAAAGCTCAGCTCAGGTCGCTTTTAAGTGAATATTTTGATGCTGATTATGTTGATATGTGTGTTGCCGAATTTGTTGAATACAACAACAGACTTTACTGTGCGATTTACGATTCATATTATGAGACAGCGTCATATTATAAGGACAGTATCAAAAAGATTTCATCAACCCATTACCGTTATTATCTCAAGGCTTACTTTGAGGACGGACAGAAGGGCCAGTTAAAGAATATCTATTATGACCTCATTTATGTTAACGGAAAATGGGTATTTACACAGGATTATGAAGGCAAGAGATATAACGGTGAAAAAGCCGACGATGTAAAGTATTTCTATCCCATAATTCTCGGTGAATATCTTATTGAAGATTAACACAAACGGCACCTCTCGGGGTGCCGTTCTTCGTTTTATAGATGTTTATTTCATCGCCCTTACATACTCCTTAAACATCGTACCTCTCTGCTGATAGTTCTTGAACATACCCCATGATGCACATGCGGGGGAGAGTAAGCAGCAGTCGCCGTCTTTTGCACTTTCTGCCGAGATTTTTACCGCTTCTTCAAGACTTTCTGCAAAGCAGTAATCCTTAAATCCGATTTTGTCGCAGGCGGCGGCAATGTTTTCTCTTGTCTGACCGATAAGCACCAACCTTCTCACCTTGTCGGGGAAGCGGCTTACCCATTCGTCATATTCGCTCTTTTTGTCGTAGCCGCCGGCTATGAGCACCGTCTTTGAGGGCATAGCATCAATAGCCTTAATCGCCGCATCGGTGTTAGTGCCCTTTGAATCGTTATAGTATTTAACGCCCTTGATTTCAGCAACGAACTCTATTCTGTGCTCAACGGCAACGAAATCCTTAACGGCCTGCTTTATTATATCATCGGGCACACCGAAGGCTCTTGTCATAGCAACGGCAGCCATAATGTTTTCAAAGTTGTGAAGACCCACAAGGTTCGTTTCGTCGGTGCGGATAAAGGGAGTGCTTTCTCCCTTTTCTGCGAGATAAATCACACCGTCCTTATAATAAAGACCGTCGGAAAGCTCACGCACAGAGGAGAAGAATACGGCGTTGCATTTTAAACTTTTGCCGAATTCTCTGAGCACCTCATCCTCGTAGTTGAGCACGCAGAAGTCGGCTTCGTCCTGATTCTTTGCTATGGATTTTTTTACGTCAGCGTAGTTTTCCATAGTTTTATGTCTGTCGAGATGGTCGGGAGTGATGTTGAGAATGGCACTTACCTTGGGCTTGAAGGTGAGCATCGTTTCAAGCTGGAAGGAGCTGATTTCAGCTACCGTTGCACCGCCCTCCACGGATTCAAGGGCAAGACCTGTGTAAGGAATTTCGATATTGCCCACAAGAAGGGTATTTTCTTTCCATTTCTTAACAATTTCATATGTAAGAGAGGTTGTGGTGGTTTTTCCGTTTGTGCCTGTGATGCCGATGACACTTCCCTTGTCATAACGGTAAGCAAGCTCAATTTCACTCCATATAGGGATATTCTTATTCTGAACTGCAGTAAGAATGGGAGTTTCAAGAGGAACACCGGGGGAGGTGACGCAGATATCGATTCCGTCAAGGCTGTTTTCCGTCACTTCACCGAGAATAAGCTCAAGGTCCTTGTTATCAAGTCTGTCGAGGAGCATTTCTTTGTCGAGATTTACGTTTGCGTCATATATTGCATACTTTTTGCCGAGAGCGTGAAGCATATTGGCTGAGCATATACCGCTTCTTCCTGCACCGACGATAAGATATTTTTCCATTTCAAGCACCGCCTTAATATTTATAGAGCTATTATATCACCGCGACACAAACAAATCAATAAAAAAGGGGCTATAAAAAGAAATACGATTGACTTTTTGTGAATAAGTTGTATAATTATATGTATAAAATATAACCTTAAGGAGAATGAATATGAAAATATTTAAAAGAACACTCAGTCTTGTGCTTTGCTTCATTATGGTTTTCAGTGCAATGCCCCTTGTCAGCGCTGCAGATTTAGCCGAGGACGAAGTAACAGGCTTTACCGAAGAAGATTTTCTTACCACTAAGGGCAGAAAAATCGTCAATCAGAAGGGCGAACAGGTTCAGCTCAAGGGTGTGAACCTCGGTGCGTGGCTTGTACGTGAAGACTGGCTCAACCCTGACCATATCCCCGAAGAGGTTCTCGCAGAAAAGAAGTATGACGGTGAAATGGTTTATGACAAGCTTGAGGAACGCTTCGGCAGAGAAAAGGCTCAGGAGCTTCTCAATATGTTCTATGAGAACTGGATAACAGAATATGACCTTGACAACATCAAGTCAATGGGCTTCAACTGTGTCCGCGTACCCTTCTGGTACAGAAACTTCTACTATGACGATAAGGGAACCAAAATCCTTGATGAGAACGGTGAATGGGACTTCTCGATCCTTGATTGGGTTGTTGAGGAATGCTCAGAAAGAGAGCTTTATGTTATCCTTGATATGCACGGTGCGGTAGGCTCACAGAGCGATGCTCCCCATTCAGGCAGAGGCTTTGCAGGTGCTCAGCTTATGGAAGACAGTGAACGCGGCGAAAGATACCGTGAGCTTACAGATGAGCTCTGGAGTGCAATCGCATCAAGATTTAACGGTAACCCTGCAGTTGCTATGTATGACCTTCTCAACGAGCCTATGTGCGACGTTCAGTGCACAGAAATCGAAAGAAGAATCAAGAACGAGAAAATTTACAAGAGACTTTACAACACAGTACGTGCGGTTGACGAGGACCATATCATCACAATGGAAGCAATCTGGACAGGCTTTGCACTTCCCTGGAGCTTTATGAGAGGCTGGGATCATGTTGTTTATCAGGTGCATTTCTATAACAACTCAGACTTTATCTTCAACTTCTTCCTTCTTCTCACAATGGCACTTCATCCCAACGTACCTCTTATGGTAGGTGAGTTCTATCCTCATCAGAAGACCACATGGAAAAACTGCTTCTCAACAATGAATAAGCTCGATTACAGCTGGATGCTTTGGACATACAAGGCAACCGGCCACGGCATGTGGAGCTCAGACTGGTGTATGTACGGCGCAAAGGACGGCTTCTGGAGAGCTGATATTTTCAACGGCTCCTATGAGCAGATCGCAGAGGCTTGGAGCGCAGAAAGACTTAACACACAGACCGGCTTCCAGTCAACAGGACATTACGAAGCAAACGTCAAAGAACATCTTTGATTTCATAACAAAAAGGGCATCCCGAGTGGGATGCCCTTTTTAGCAGCAAGTAATAATGGAATTTTCCTGCGGAAAATTTATAAATCAAACTAAACAGTAAGATATAATAAAAACAAATTTCATCAATATCGTGCAAAATACATTCATAATCCTTTCGAACTGTTTATACGCACGTGACTACTGACTGTTATAAACCTTGACAGCTATAAGCTCAAGTGCTATAATAACTCGGTAATCCTAAAAAGGAGGACACTCTGATGAAAAAAAGCACAAAGATAATGATTGCCTCTGCTTTGGTTATCGGTACTGATACAGCGGCATTTTTCGGCGGTTATACCTATGTGAAAAACAGAAAGGTACAATTGCCCGAGGGCTTCACCGTTACGGCTCATACCGGCTGCGAAGGCACTGAGGACAATTCACTTGAAGCAATAAAAAAAGGCTACGCAAGCGGTGCCGAAACGGTAGAGTTCGACCTTAACTTTACCTTTGACGGCACGCCCGTACTCGCTCACGATCACGCCGGAGACAGTACTGTATCGTTGGAGGAAGCATTTAAGCTCATCGCGGAGCTCAAAGGCATCACCGTCAATGTTGACTGCAAGGCCACAGATAACCTTAAAGCAGTCAGTGAGCTTGCTGAAAAATACGGCGTGAAGGACAGAATATTCTACACGGGCATCGAAGAAAAAGATGTTGAGGCAGTAAAGGCTCAGACACCCGACATAGCCTATTGGCTTAACTTCCGGCCCGAAAGAAAAACCGACAGAGAATACCTTGTTTCTCTTGCAGAAAAGGTGGAGAGTCTCGGTGCAGTGGGCATAAATCTCAATCACAAATACTGCTCTAAGGAGCTTGTTGAGATTTTCCACGAAAGAGGACTTCTCGTTTCAATCTGGACTGTCAACAACGAATTTGATATGGTAAGAGCAGTTGAGCTCGGTGCCGATAATATCACAACAAGAAAGCCTTCAAAGCTCAATGAAATCGTTGAGCTTAAAACGGGTGCATAAATAAATAATAACCCTAAGGAGTAAATAAAATGGAAAAAATCAAAATGAACAAAATCGTCGAGATGGACGGCGACGAAATGACAAGAATCATCTGACAGATAATTAAGGATGAGCTTCTTTCACCTTATGTTGAGCTCAACACCGAGTATTATGACTTAGGTCTCCCCCACCGTGACGAGACAAAGGATCAGGTAAGCATCGATGCAGGTGAGGCTATCAAGAAGTACCGTGTCGGCGTTAAGTGCGCCACAATCACTCCAAACGCTCAGCGTGTTGAGGAATACAAGCTCAAGGAAATGTGGAAAAGCCCCAACGGTACTATCAGAGCAATCCTTGACGGTACTGTTTTCAGAACTCCTATTCTCGTAAGCGGTATTTCTCCCACAGTACGCACCTGGAAGGAGCCTATCACAATTGCCCGTCACGCTTACGGCGACGTTTACAAGTCAACTGAATTCCGTACCGTAAAGCCCGGTAAAGCTGAGCTTGTTTTCACCGACTGCGACGGCAAGGAAGAAAGAGCAACCATTTATGATTTCGAGTGCGGCGGCGTACTTCAGGGTATGTATAATAAGGATACATCAATCCGCTCCTTTGCACACTCCTGCTTCAAATACGCTATCGACACCAAGCAGGATTTATGGTTCTCAACAAAGGACACCATTTCAAAGAAGTACGACCAGACCTTCAAGCTTATTTTTGAAGAGATCTATAACGAAAGCTACAAGGAAGAATTTGAAAAGCTCGGCATCGAATATTTCTATACCCTTATCGATGATGCTGTTGCAAGAGTTATCCGTTCAAAGGGCGGCTACATCTGGGCATGCAAGAATTATGACGGCGATGTTATGAGTGATATGGTATCAACCGCCTTCGGCTCACTTGCTATGATGACAAGCGTACTCGTCTCTCCCGACGGAAACTACGAATACGAGGCTGCTCACGGTACCGTTACCCGTCACTATTACCGCTACCTTGAGGGTGAAAAGACCTCCACCAACCCCATCGCAACAATCTTCGCATGGACAGGCGCACTCCGTAAGCGCGGTGAAATTGACGGCAACGAGCCTCTTATCGCTTTCGCAAACAAGCTCGAAAAGGCTTCACTTGACGTTATCGAAAGCGGCAGAATGACCAAGGACCTTGTAGGTCTCTGGGAAAAGGGCAACGCAACCGCACTTACCACCGAGGAATTCATTATGGCTATCAAGGCTGAGCTTGAAAAAGCAGTAAGCAGCAAGTAATAAGCAGTAAGGGGAATGTCCTACGGGCATTTCAGAGTTCATACACTTTATTAAAACATAAAAAGGGAAGGTATGTGCCTTCCCTTTAATTTATTTTTCTACCGTGAATACTGCACTTGCCGTGGCGGGTGTCCAGCCCTTTGAAAATTCCCAGATTCGATAGCCTATTGTAAGTCGATATTCGCCTTTTGTTAACTTTACATAATGAAGCTTTCCGTCACCGCTTTCCCAATCGTATTTTGTAAGGGGTAAAGAATCTCTCATTTTCTGATTCTGATATGTGCGGTAAGCTACCTCGGGCATGAAATAATCAAGCTCTATTTCTTCCCACTGTCCGTCAACGTTTTTATGAAGCTTCATCGAGTCAAGCTCGGACATAATTTTATTTGTCTTATTCTGATAGGTAAAGCCTACGCTTGTTGATTCGGTGGTAACCTCATTTACCGTAATTTCAACATTTGAGGGCTGAGCGACGGTGAAAAAGGAAACTAATATATAAAAGAAAACAATTATCTTGCTGAGCATTGTAAAAACTCCTTTTTATTTAAATCCCGAAATGATATGTACCACAGTCACAGTATTCTTCGATGCCGAGCAAATTCCACAAGAATCTGAATATTGGTAAAACAATTTTATTGACGATGATATTTTCGCTGTGACAAAAGTGATCGCAGCCAAGATAGGGCATTTCTCTTTTGCAGTCATCGCAGATACCGTTTTTGTCGGTGTCTCTGTGATGCTCGCGGTAGCCGTCACCCGTAAGAACAATTTCACGGTGGACGCAGAATTCACACTCTGCGAGGCTTGTGCAATCAAGGGGGTCTTCCATATCAAGAATGGCTATCATAAGCTTGTGCTTACCTTCAAGGCAGTTTTCGATTCCTCTTCTGAGCTTGATTATATCCTCGGTAAGACGCTGTCTTTCTTCTTCGGTTATATCGTCTGAGCTCAGATTTTCGGTCATAAGTTCAAACCTCAAAGAGTAATAAGGGCTGATAATATCCTTGTACCCGTTTAAAAAGCTTATGCTTTTTTCGGGCTCTGTGTCTGCCGCCGAAACGGCGACTGCTGACGAAAAGATAAGCATCAGCATCATAACAAGTGACAAAAACCTTTGTTTTTTCATTATAATCCTCCTCTTTATGGGTTGTGATCACATTTTCATAATAGCACAGCATATATGATTTGTCAACATATATTTTGTCACGCAAGATATAAAGTTTTGCAAAATTATCTTTGACTTGCTATAATTTATATGATATAATAATAAAAACAGGAAAGGAAGATAGAAATGTCTAACGCAGATAATTTCAAACGCGGTACTGTTGAGCTCGTTGTTCTCAGCGTGCTCAGGGAAAAGGATATGTACGGCTATGAAATAGTTAAAGCAGTGCAGGAAAAAAGTGGCGGCAGATTTGAGCTTCCTTTAGGCACACTTTATCCCGTGCTTTACAGATTTGTTGAAAACGGATATCTTTCTGACCGAGATGAGATTGTAAACAAAAGGCTCAGAAAATACTATCACCTCGAGGAAAAGGGTGTGGCATTTTACAAAATGCTTTTAGAAGAATACAGAAAAATTTCCGAAGGCGTTGATATGATTGTGCAAGGCGGTGACATCAATGAGTAGGGTAACGGACAGAGAGTTGAAGAAGTATTTTTGCGATGTATCAAAGGCTCTTATATGTGGCAGAAAGCAGAAAAAGGTTTTTATAAGTCAGCTTGAAGCAGATGTGGAAGCATACCTGGCGGAAAACGAGGATGCTGAAATCAGTCAGATAGAAAACAGCTTTGGTTCACCTGAGATTATTGCCGCAAGCTTTATGGAAAATGTGGGCACGGAAAAGCTGAAAAAAAGCCTTGATATAAAAAAAGCGATGATTATTGCCATTATTGCGGCTCTGCTCATATACGCTCTCTTTGTTGTGATAAGTCTTATGGATGTGCATGATGAAGCCCACGGATATATTGAAGAGGGTATCATGATGGTTAAAAATAATATTTGGGGCGGTGAGATTTTATGAAAAAGATAATTTCATTTGTCCTGAGTCTGCTTCTTTTGTCATCGGTGCTTGCGGTGTCTTCAGCGAGCGCACAGGTGGAAAGTAACGAGTACTTCAGTGACGGTTCCTTTATTTCCGTAGGCTACGGCTCACCTGAGCATTGGGAGTCAACGGACAGCGAGGAGGAATCCGATTCTCACGATATATTCTCTCTTGTAAAACGCATCATAGAATTTATCAAAACATTTTTCAAAAGGTTTTTCGGTAGCGATGAAAACAAGGAGCAAACAGTTACACGGACAAAATATGCTGCTTATTACGACAGTAATGGTAAGCTTCTGTGGACGGTTTTTCTTACGGCAGATTTCAACTTTGACGGAGAAAATGCGGAGTGCACAAGGGCGAGTATCTACGATGATATAAAAGACGGTGACTGGAAGCTTTTATCGGCAGAATGTGAAAAGGAAGGAAGCACTGCATCGGGAAGCTTCACAATGAAGCAATATAAGCTCGGTGTACCTCTTAAGCAGATAGAAAGAGCACTTACGCTTGTCTGTGATAAGGACGGAAATGTTAAATAAATTAAAAAGGAGAGCGATGTGCTCTCCTTTTTTTATTATAATGAATTGCCTACGGCATGAATTGACCGACAGGTCATGGATTGGCTTGCGCCGTGAATTGCAGAATGTAAAATGGGCGGGTAGTAGCTTACCCATATCGCTTTCTGAACCCGCAATTCTGCATTAGAAAAAGCACCCATCAGGGTGCTTTTTCTTACTTATTCTGAGCCTTGTAATAATTCATAAGACAGCCTTCGAGGATGATAGTCTTTTCCTCGTCGGTGAGTCCCTTGACGTAAAGAGTGATGTCCTCAACACCGTTTTTGGTGATAACCTTTGCGGGAATTTCTTCCTTGCCTGTCATTATGGCATATTTAATGCCGGGCACGAAGATATAGTCGCCGTGGGAGTAGTTAAACTCTCTTTCCTTATCAATGGTGAAGGGGAGAATACCCCAGTTGATGCAGTTGCTTCTGTAACGCTTGGTTGCGAACTCGTAGCAGATATTTGCAAAGCCGCCGAGCACCTTCTGACAGGAGGCTGCCTGTTCTCTTGCTGAGCCGTCACCTGGCTTAGAAGCGAATACGCATGAGCCGAACTGAGTGTGACCTGCAACTGATTCGGGGGCGAAGGTAACCTTTTTGAGCACCTCGATTACCTCTTGGCTTGAGTTATCTTCACGGCGCTTCTTTTCTTCTGCGGCTACTGCCTTGGCTCTTGCCACATATTCAGGCTCACGGCGTGAAAGGGCAAATTCTGCAAGTTTGAGGGGATTTGAGCGGTAGGATGAGGTTTCACCCGAGGGGATAAGCTCATCGGTGGTGGTAACATCGTCGTGGATAACACAAGCTAATTTAAGAAGGAGGTTGTCGGAAAGCTCATACATAGCGGGCCAGTCGGTGATGTTGGGGCCGAGCTTGAGCTCATATTCCTTATCTGCCTTGCCGAAGCCCTGATATACTCTCTTTTCGTATACGCCCTTTTCAAAGCTGTATTCCTTGTTGTATTCGGGAATCTCAACATCGGTTGCAGCGGTGAGTACGCCTTTATTAAGAGCAGTAGCGGCTATTGAACGTGCATCAACAAGAGCAACCGATGCAAGCTGACCGTCACCGGGCTTACTGCCTTCTCTGTTGGGGAAGTTACGGGTTGTGTGTCTGATTGAAAGACCGTTATTTGCGGGTACGTCACCTGCGCCGAAGCAAGGACCGCAGAAGCAGGGCTTGAAGAGTGCGCCTGCCTCAAGAAGCTTTGCCTGAACACCGTTTCTGATAAGTGCAAGGTTTACGGGCACACTTGAGGGGTATACTGAAAGGCTGAAGTAGCCGTCGCCTGTGCTCTTGCCGTCAAGGATTGCAGCAGCCTCGCATATATTTTCAAACATACCGCCTGCACAGCCTGCGATAATACCCTGGTCGATATAGATTTTGCCGTCACGCACCTTGTCGCGGAGCTTGAAATCAACCTTATTGCCGAACTGAGCCTTTGCAGCCTTTTCAACCTCGTAAAGAATGTCGGGATTCTGCTGAAGCTCGTGAATTGTGTATGCATTTGAGGGGTGGAAGGGCAGAGCTATCATGCTTTCAATTTTTAAAAGATCAATTCTGATAGCCATATCGTAATATGCAACCTTCTCGGGAGAAAGAGCTTTGTAATCGTCGGGTCTTGCGTGGATTGTATAGAAATCCTTAACCTTATCGTCGGTTTCCCAGATTGATGAAAGACAAGCGGTTTCTGTTGTCATAACGTCAATACCGATACGGAAATCCATTGAAAGGTTTTCGACACCGGGGCCTACGAATTCAAGCACCTTGTTTGTAACAAGAGCATCCTTGAATACTGCGCCGCAAAGAGCGATGGCAACGTCGTGAGGGCCTACGCCCGGCTTGGGAGCATTTTTAAGATAAACAAGCACAACCTCGGGAGGATTAACGTCCCAGGTGTTCTTAAGAAGCTGCTTAGCAAGCTCGGGGCCGCCTTCGCCTACACCCATAGTGCCGAGTGCTCCGTAACGGGTATGACTGTCGGAGCCTAAAAGCATATTGCCGCACTTTGACATCATTTCACGTGCGTACTGATGAATGACTGCCTGATTTGCAGGCACGTAGATACCGCCGTACTTTTTAGCGGCAGAAAGACCGAAAACGTGGTCATCCTCGTTGATTGTGCCGCCGACTGCGCAAAGGGAGTTATGGCAGTTTGTAAGAGCATAGGGGATAGGGAATTCCTTAAGACCGCTTGCTCTTGCAGTCTGGATAATACCTACATATGTGATATCGTGAGAGATGAGTGAATCGAACCTGATTCTCATTTTCTCGTCCTCGGGCTTTGTATTATGAGCGTTTAAAATGGAATAGGCGATAGTGCCGTTTCTGTCCTCACGGGGAGAAAGACCCATATTTTCAAGCTGAGCCTTCTGCTCCTCTTTTGTGCCGTTGATAAGCTGTCTGCCATCTACAAGATGAACACCGTTTTTTATAATTTCGAGCATAATTTATATTTCCTTTCTGAATAATTCTCAATTCTCAATTCACAATTCTCAATTTGTGTGAATATATCAAGAATCTTCTCTGCTTTTTGATATTGACATTAATATTCTGGTTATTTCTTTGCAGTCACCATAAATACTTTCAAAATGTTTTGGCTTAATATAATCGCTTTCGTGCAACAGCTCAAGCCAATATAAGGTTTCTTCTGCTTCTTTCAAAGCTATACAGATTTTAGAATAAAAGTCTGCCGTGCTTTGTCCTCTGACTGCTTCTCTTACATTAGCACCAATACTAGTGCCTGAGCGAAGAATTTGCTTTGACAAGATGAATTCTTTTTTCTGCGTTGTAAGATATTTATAGAGTTTGATTGTTCTTAAAGCAAAAAGTTTACTTTTTTCAAGAATCAAATTGTTTTCCTTCATGATTTAAATTCCTTTATCCTATATGTTTAGGCAAAGACAATCCTCTTCGCAACTCAGAATTGAGAATTGAGAATTGTGAATTGAGAATTCAACCTCACCTTCGGTAAATTCTGTTTATCTCCCTGAAGTATGCCGTATCTATTCCCTCAAGGCCCTCCTTGCCGATACGGAAATACCAGTTCTTTTCGCAAGTGCCGGGGATGTTCATTCTCGCATCCTTGCCGTAGCCGCACATATCCTGAACTGCGACGATTGCCGTATTGGCGCTGCTTCTCCACACAGCCTCAATAACTGCTCTGCAGGAGCCGCTGTAATGTCCGCCGTCACCCCAGTTGTTGCCGCCGAAGCAGCAGTAGCGAAGCGCGAATTCTCTTTCTGACGGGGTGGCATCCCAGAGCCAGCCGAGAATAGTATTGTTATCGTGAGTGCCTACATAGGCAACGGAATTTTTCGGGTAGTTGTGAGGCAGGTGAGTGCTGTCGCCGTTCGGGTCAAAGCCGAACTGTATAACTCTCATTCCGGGGAACTGCGTATCCTCAAGGAGCTTAATAACGTCCTCACCGAAGGTGCCGAGGTCTTCAGCTACAATATCTGCATCACCGAGGACTTCTCTAACCTTGTCAAAAAGCTTCATGCCGGGGCCGTCAAGCCACTCGCCTACCTTAGCGGTTTTACTTTCGGCGGGAACTGCCCAATATGATGCAAAGGCTCTGAAGTGGTCGATTCTGACACTGTCGTAAAGCTTGAGTGAAGCCTCAATTCGGTTTATCCACCACTTATAGCCGTCCTGCTCTATTTTATCCCAATCGTAAAGGGGATTGCCCCAAAGCTGACCGTCAGCGGAAAAATAATCGGGGGGTACGCCTGCGACGTGAGTGGGTGCAAGGCTCTTTTCGTTTATCTGAAAAAGCTCTGTGTTGCTCCAGACGTCAACACTGTCACGGCTGACGTAAATGGGCATATCACCCATAAATCGGATTCCCATACTGTTGGCGGTTTCCTTAAGACGTCTCCACTGTGTGAAGAAAACGTACTGAGTGAAAATATAAAAGTCTGTTTCATCACTGAAGCTTTCCTTATCCTCTATCGCCTCTTCGTAGCGGGCGTGCTTTTCGTCCCACTCCCACCAAGGCTTTTCGCCGTAAAAATCCTTGAGCGCAGTATAATAGGCATAGTCACTTACCCACTTGTTCTGCTCAGAGAAAATAGCCATATGACCGCGGATATCCTCGTTTATTCTTGTGTATGCTTTTCTGAGGGTAGCAAGTCTTTTTCTGAAGGCAAAGCTATGGTCTGCCTCATAAACAGAGCCGCCGTATTCGTTTTCCTTAAGCTCGGCTTCGGTAATAAGTCCTGCCTTGTGAAGACCGACGGGGTCAATAAGGGCGATATTACCTGCAAAGGCGCTGGCAGAGCAATAGGGCGAGCCGCTTGCATCAACGGGATTAAGGGGAAGAACCTGCCAGAGATGAAAGCCCATATCGCAGAGCTTTTTTGCAAAGGAAAGAGCCTCCTCACCCATAACACCGATTCCGTATTTACCGGGCAGAGAGCTTATATGCATAAGCACGCCCGAGGTTCTGTAATTTATCATAGTTTCACTTCCGTGTGTGGATTTCTTTTTATTATACAATGTATCGGCAGCTGTTGCAAGTGGAAAATATAAATAAATATGCCTGAGGTTGACAATATTTTTATAAGTGATATAATTTCTTTTTGCAGAAACACAAATAAGTGAGGTTAAAAGTAATGATAAGTAACGAAAAGGCGGAGCTTTTTGAAAAAACGCCGATACCTAAGGCGGTGCTGAAAATGTCCGTTCCGACGGTTATAAGCTCTCTGGTTATGGTTTTATATAATCTTGCGGATACTTTTTTCGTAGGCTTTCTCAATGACCCTGTGCAGAATGCAGCTGTAACTCTGGCCGCTCCCGTGCTTCTTGCCTTCAATGCGGTCAATAATCTTTTCGGTGTCGGTTCCTCGAGTATGATGAGCCGTGCCCTCGGAGAAAAGGATTACGGAACGGCAAAAAGAAGCTCGGCAACGGGCTTTTACTGCGCTCTGGTTGCGGCGCTGATTTTCTCTGTCGGCTTTACAGCCTTGAAAAACCCCGCTCTTAAGCTTCTCGGTGCAGACGATATAACCCGCGATGCTACATCCGGTTATCTTCTGTGGACCGTTTCCTGCGGTGCAGTGCCGTCAATACTCAATGTTGTTATGGCTTACATGGTTCGCTCTGAGGGTGCATCTCTTCACGCAAGCATAGGCACAATGAGCGGCTGTATACTCAATATTATCCTTGACCCGATTTTTATTATGCCTTGGGGTCTCAATATGGGCGCGGCAGGTGCAGGTCTTGCAACATTTATTTCCAACTGCTTTGCTCTGAGCTACTTTCTTATTCTGACTCTCGTTAAGCGCAAGAGTACCTTTGTGTGCCTTAACCCTAAAAGAATAACAAAAAGGAAAAAGGTTATTTTCGGCATCTGTGCCGTCGGCATTCCTGCATCAATACAGAATCTTCTTAATGTTACGGGTATGACTATACTCAATAATTTTGCGGCTTCATTCGGTGCTGACCCTGTTGCCGCTATGGGTATTTCTTATAAGGTCAATATGATACCTTTACAGATTGCTCTGGGCATCTCGCAAGGCATAATGCCTCTTATCGGATACAACTATTCCTCAAAGAATTACAGGAGAATGAAGGGATTTCTCACCTATACTGCAAAAATCGTTCTTGTGCTTATGAGCCTGACAACGGTGATTTATTTCATATTCTCAACAGAAATTACCGGTCTTTTCATCGACAATCAGGGAGTAATATCTTACTCGGAAAAATTCCTTCAGGGAATGTGTATATGTCTTCCCTTTATATGTATGGATTTTATCGCCGTGGGTATTTTTCAGGCCTGCGGTATGGGTAAAAAGGCACTTGCTTTTGCAGTGCTGAGAAAAATCGTTTTTGAGATACCTGCAATATTTATTCTTAATCACTTTTTCCCTCTTTACGGTCTTGCATGGGCTCAGACCTCGTCAGAAATCATTCTTTCCGTTATAGCGGTTGTTGTGCTTGTTAAAATGTTCAGACGGCTTGAAAATGAAAAAAATTCACCGCTTCAGTAACGCCGACACCCCATAAGGAAGCATTTCTTTAAAATGTGAACTAACCGCACAATAATGCGTTGAAAACCACCGATATGCGTCAGCATTATCGGTGGTTTCCGTCTTTTCTTGCACGATTATTTCGCATTTTAAAGTGCTTCGCAGTTTCGTAACAACTGAAAATTTCTTGTATTGAAGCCACAAAACACAGCAAGGCTGTCGCCTTACGAGGCTTTTGGTAAAGATACAGGGAATTTTGTTCGAGAAACAAATACTTCCTTATGGGATGTCGGCGAATGAGGCGGTCTATTTATATATTCTGCACAAAATTAAAAATTATCTGACGTATAATTTGAACAAGAAAATTTTGTTTTAAAGTGGATAATAAAAATATTAAGTGGTATAATATGTCAAGAAAAAACAAAGGAGGTCAAAAAATGCTCAAAGAGAATAAAATGGGCGTTATGTCCGTCAAAAAGCTTGTTATAACCATGAGCCTTCCTATGATGGTGTCTATGCTTGTTCAGGCACTTTATAATGTTGTTGACAGTATTTTTGTTGCCAAGGTCTGTGAGGACGCTCTTACGGCGGTTTCCCTTGCCTTCCCCGCACAGAATCTTATGATCGGTGTGGCAACGGGTACCGGTGTGGGTATAAATGCTCTGCTTTCAAGATACCTCGGTGCAAGGGAATATGAAAAATCAAACAAGGTTGCCACCCACGGTATGCTTCTTGTGCTTGTCAGCTGGTTTATTTTTGTTGTTTTCGGTCTTTTCGGAGTTAGGCTTTTCTTTGCCTCTCAGGTGGAAGCCTCAAGCCCTATATACACCTACGGTGTGGAATATCTTACTGTTGTATGTGCTCTTTCGATCGGTCTTTTCGGTCAGGTTACAACCGAGAGACTTATGCAGGCAACGGGTAAAACGACGCTTGCTATGGCAACTCAGCTTATTGGTGCAATCACAAATATTATCCTTGACCCTGTTTTCATTTTCGGCCTCGGCCCCGTGCCCCGTATGGAAGCAAAGGGCGCTGCAGTTGCAACGGTAATCGGCCAGGTTGTTGCCTTCATCGCAGGCTTTATCATTCAGGTCAGACTCAACAAAGAGGTTAAGATTTCATTCAAAAGCTTCAGGCCCGACTTCAGACTTATTCTTGAAATTTACAAAATCGGTATTCCCTCAATCATTATGGTGGCAATTGGCTCATTTATGACCTTCTGCCTTAATAAGATACTTCTTGCCTTTACTTCAACGGCGGCGGCAGTTTTCGGTGTATACTTCAAGCTTCAATCCTTTGTCTTTATGCCCATATTCGGTCTTAATAACGGTGTTATACCCATTGTGGCGTTTAACTACGGTGCTAAAAACAAAGAGAGAATTCTCGCAACGGTACGCTTCAGCTGCAGCATCGCGGTAGGTATTATGGCTGTCGGCACTTTGCTGATGTGGACTATGCCCGAAACCATGCTCAGACTTTTTGATGCAGGTGAGGATATGATGGAAATAGGCGTGCCTGCCCTCAGGATTATAAGCACTCACTTTATCTTTGCGGGTGTCAGCATAAACCTCGGCTCGGTTTTCCAGGCTCTCGGAAAGAGCTATTTCTCAATGATAGTTTCCTTTGCGCGTCAGATTGCGGTTCTTCTTCCTGTGGCATATTTCTTTTCAAAAACAGGTGTACTCAATAATGTATGGTATGCCTTCCCAATAGCAGAGGTAATGAGCCTTATTGTGTCGGTTATCTGCTTCCTCGTTATTTATAAAACCATCATAAGCAAGATAAAGCCCTCGGAAAATAAAGTATAAATTGCAACAGACGGCATATTTGTGAATGTTTTTTAAACACTTTTTGAATTTATGTAGCGAAGTATTGCATTTTAACTTAAAAAGAGTATGATAGTCTTACAGAGTTAAAGCTCTGCTATGACAGTCAACTCCAGATTCTCTTATAAAGTGAAACACCGGAAAACCTCAGCGGTCTCCGGTGTTTTGCGATTTTATTGAGCTTTTTTGCTTTCCTTTTCGGTTGCATCGGTTCTTTTGAGCTTGATAAAGTGCTTTATTAGATATGCAACACATCCGACAGGTATTGCGATAATGATTACCGTGACTATGCGGTGCATGGGGAAAATTTCGTATATTCCGTCGCCGATGATTGTGAAAAGAATAACCCGGGGCATAATACCCACAACGGAGGCTATGAAATAACGGGGGAAGCGGCACTTGGATGCACCCCAGAAAAGACTGACAAAGTCAATGGGAAAAACGGGAAGAGCTCTTATGACAAGCAGAGTGGGGAAGTTTTCGTTAAGCTTCATATCAAGCACCTTTTTACCTGCCTTGGTTTTTGAAAGAAGCCTGTTGACATAGGGCCCGCCGAGGAATCTGCCGAGGAAATAGGTGACGGTAACCTCAAGAATAATACCCACGAGACTGATAAGGCAGGCGGTGGGGGTAGGAAATGCCATGCCGATTGAAACATATATGAGCATTGCGGGAATAATAAAGAGTACCGATTTCACAAGATAAACGCCCCATATTGTTCCTATGGCGATTGCCATATTGGTGCTTGCATCAACAAGAGCACGGACGTCTATGTTTTTGAGCTTTTCGTAATTAATGACCGCGATGACAAAAATGGCCATTGCAACGGCGACACGCACAAGAGCGCCGAGAGTGGATTTCACTTTATAGTTCATAATAATCTCCTGTATTTCAAATCGACTTATTATATACTCTTTTTTAAGGATTTACAAGCAAAAAAAGGTTTTAAAGTGCGGAATTCAAAAAATATTTAAAATATATGAAATATTATTAAGATGAAAAGGTATAGACTTTCTGTTATTTTTATGTTATATTAATAGATAATCGGTTTAAAGAACTCTATTTTTCAAGAGGTGTAAGTATGACATTAAAGGATAAAGCCGAAAGAGCTGCCGTCGGCGCAACTCTTGATACGCTTCTTAAATATGTTGATAAAAACCCCAAGGAAAATCTTCTCAAGCTTATTAGCCTCGGCGAAAGGCTTCTGGGCGGCACCTTCCCTCAGAGCAGCATCGAGGCGGCAAGAAAAGCCGTAGAAGAAGGGGAGAGTAATGTATATTACCGCTTTGCGATGAATATGCTCAAGGATATCGACAGGGATCTTCTTAAAAAGCTTTTGCTTTCAATGGGTCTCGGTGCAGGTGTCAAGGGCACTAAGGCAGTCAGAAAGAACAGAGATATTTATAAGTGCAACATTCCCTTCCTTATGCTTATGGACCCGACAAGTGCATGCAATATGAAGTGTAAGGGCTGTTGGTCTGCGGAATACGGTCACAAAAACAGCCTCACCTATGAGGAAATGCACAGCATCGTCAAGCAGGGAAGAGAGCTTGGTACTCACGTTTATATGTATACAGGCGGTGAGCCTCTTATCCGTAAGGATGACATCATAAAAATCTGCGAGGAATATCCCGACTGTGCATTCCTTGCCTTTACAAATGCTACTCTCGTTGATGAAAAGTTCTGCGACGAGATGAAGAGAGTGGGCAACATCACTCTTGCAATTTCTGTTGAGGGCGATCAGAATTCAAGCGATGCAAGACGCGGCGAGGGTCACTATGAAAAGGCTGTAAAGGCTATGAAGCTTCTCAAAAGCAAGGGCTGTCTTTTCGGCATCTCCGTTTGCTACACAAGAGAAAATGTACCCACTGTCACAAGTGATGAGTTTCTTGAAACCATGCTCGAGTTCGGTGTTAAGTTCGGTCTTTACTTTAACTTTATGCCCATCGGCCACGATGCTCCCGTTGACCTTATTCCCACACCTGAGCAGAGAGAGCATATGTACTATTGGCTCAGAAAGGTGCGCAACCGGAAAACAGGTAAGCCGATGTTCTTTATGGACTTCCAGAGTGACGGCGAATATCCCGGCGGATGTATCGCAGGCGGAAGAAACTATTTCCACATCAACTCTGCAGGCGATATGGAGCCTTGTGTATTTATCCACTACTCTGATGCAAATATCAGAACTCATACAATTCTTGAAGGTCTTCGCAATCCTCTGTTTATGGCGTTCAGACACGACCAGCCCTTCAACGAAAATCACCTGAGACCCTGTCCCATGCTTGAAAATCCCGACTGCTTAAGAAGGATTATCAAGGAAACAGGCGCAAGGTCAACCAACCTTGTCCGTGAGGAAAGTGCGGAGGAGCTTTGCAGCAAGTGTGATAAGTTTGCAAAGGAATGGGCACCCAGAGCCGAGGAAATCTGGAAGAACAACCCCCACCCCAACTGGAAGGCTCACTATTACAGAGACACTCCCGAGGGGAAAAAGGAATTCGGACTTGAGTAATTCACAATTTACAATTCTCAATTC
Source organism: Acutalibacteraceae bacterium (assembly GCA_045537815.1). GTDB lineage: Bacteria > Bacillota > Clostridia > Oscillospirales > Acutalibacteraceae > UBA6857. The sequence goes on from JAZSQD010000133.1 coordinate 20,695, forward strand.
TCGATTCTCAATCGCGGGAAAAAGCTCAACAGTCATAAATATTCACCCGCCAATTGAACTTTGTGTAACCTCTTATAATAATAAAGGTCGTCTGATTTGTTTCAGGCGACCTTTTTCCGGTTTTTTAAAAATTTTAACATTAAAAGCCTCCTGATATCAGAAGGCTTAATTGTTTAATCGGGATAGTTCAATCCGATTCGGCGGGAACAACACTATCAGCTTTTGAGTTCTTGCCCGCGATTGAGAATTGAGAATCGAGAATTGAGAATTCAACAAAATCGACTGTGGGGATTTTGTTAAGCTTCAGCTTCTGCAGCCTCACGCTTTTCGCGGATGAAAGCGTAGATGGGCTCGAGCCTTGCTTTTGTAAGAGGATAGCCGAATCTCATAAGAAGCCATACGCCGGTGTAAACAATAGCGGGAATAATTGTGCAGATAAGCATAATCTTGTTACTTGTGTTGTTTTCGGTTATGAAGCCGTCGATGTTCTTTTCGGGGTCATACTTTGCCCACTGAAGAAGGAAGAGACCGAGACCGTCGGCAATGGTCTGACCGAATTTACGTGAGAAGGTGTAAACCGCATAAACGGCACTTTCGTTTCTTTCGCCGGTTGTGTATTCCTGATAGTCAATAACGTCCATAACAACTGCCCAACAGGTAAGACTGACGAAGGTGTAGCCGAAGCCGATGAGAAGAAGTGAGGCCATAAATAACCACGCGGGGAATCTGCCGTCAGAGCTTATCAGACCGATAATGGAAGGATTGTTGGCACAGACGGCAATAACGACAGAGGTTATTGCGGCGATGATTGAGAACTTGCCGCAAAGCTCTTTTTTACCGTATTTTGCCGAGAGCTTCGGAGTGAAGAGAACCAGACATACCATGGGAAGATAGTTGCAGACTGTACCGAGCACACCGAGGCTTGTGTTTTCAAAATAGTTTTTATAAAGATAGGTGTTGAAGGAATTGAACTGGAGCTGACCGCTGATGAGAACACCGGCAAGAGCAACAGTTACGAAGGGACGTGATTTGAGAAGACCGAGATAGGTTTTCTTGAAGTCCATTTTGGGCTCTGCCTCTGAGGGAACTCTTTCCTTGGTTTTCTTGAAGCCGACAAGGTAGAAAACTATTGAAAGGATACCCATGATAAGAGCGAAAATGAACATCTTATTGCCGTCGGCAACGTCAACCATAATTGTTTCACCGGTTGTTTCGTCAATAAGAGGAATGCCGGTTGTTTCGTCAAGCTTGGGAATAGCTGTATAGATGACGAAGGGAGCGATGAGCGATACAACTGCACCGCCGATGCCCGAGCCGATTGAACGGAAGGTGGAAAGAAGATTTCTGCCGTTGGGGTCGTCGGTGATTACCGAGGCAAGGGAACCGAAGGGGATGTTCATACCCGTATACATCATACCGTAGAATATGTAGGTGATATAGCATATGATGAGAAGTATGCCCGTATCGGTTGTGATTTTGTTATAGGGGGCAAAGCAGAGGATTGTAGCAATGCCGAGAGGAACGGATACCCATTTGAGATAGGGTCTGAACTTACCGTCCTTGTTGGGAGCCTTTTTAGCAACCATAGCACCCCAGATGGGGTCGTTGATGCAGTCCCACAGACGGGTGATGATAAACATAAAGCCCGCAACCATGGGCTGAATCTTTAAAACGTCGGTCATAAACAGCTTAAGATAGCTGGAAATATATGTCAGGTTAAACATATTACCTGCTTCCGCAACCGTATAGCCTGCAGCTTCTTTTATACCGATTTTGTTAGGGTGCTCGTTTTCGGGCGTTTCCTTGACCTTTTTTTCTTTAGCCATTTTTCTGTCTCCTTTTCGTTAATTGAATAAGCCTTCCTTAATTGTGATTTCGCCTACCTCGAAGCCTTTTTCGTTAATTGCCTCGATAATGAGCTTATCATCAACCTCGGTTTTCATAGTAGCGGTAACGATGCCTTTGGCAAGGTCAGCCTTTGCCTTATTGATGCCGTCGATTGCTCTCAGAGCTTCTTCGACTGCTTTGGCACAGTGAGCGCAGTGCATACCGGTTACGCCGATAATTTTTTTCATAAAAACGCCTGCCTTTCCGTGATAATTTCACTATGCTATACATTATATATAACAGAAACGGAAAATGCAACAGAAACTGCAAATAAAAAATCCGACAGCTTTCCTTTGTTAAAATTGTATAATTTGAAGTCGGTGTTTTGGTCAAAAAAGCAATATGTGAGTTAAAGGCAAAAAAATATACAAATGTTTTGACGAAAATGCGAAAAACTGCTTGACTTTTTGAGAAAATTATTGTAAGTTAATAAAGTAAATGACTATACATTAGCCATTCATTACTTAAGCGTTGAAGAAAACGCAAATTCTTTGAAAGGGGTTTTCATAACCATGAAACAGGAAATCAAAGTTGTTGCTCTTGCACTCGCTATGGTATTAATTTTCTTAAGCGGTGTTATTGTAGGTAAGACAACAGGCGAAATCAAAATCACTCTTCCCGACGGCGGAACACTCATTAACAACGAAGTTAACGCAGGTTCAGCAGGCGGCTCAGCTCCCGTAAACGGCGGCTCAACAAACACAGGCAATACAGGCAACACAGGTAACTCAGGTTCAACCGATGCTAACACAGGCAACTCAGGCTCAACCGATGCCAACACAGGCAACTCAGGTTCAACCGATGCCAACACAGATAACTCAGGTTCAACCGATGCTAACACAGGCAACTCAGGCAGCAGCACAGGCGTTCCCTCAACAAAGGAAGAAATCGCAGCTGCTTACAATAAGGCTATCAACGATTACAGAGCATTCAAGGGTAAGGTTACACTCAAGAAGTCCGAAACTATCAATATCGGTGTTACAGACCTTCCTGCTCTCGCAGCAACAGTAGTTAATAAGGTTGTTGAAGGCTTCACAGGTACAACAACTGAAGAGTTCACATTCGAAAACGGCGTAGACGTAGCTGATCCCAACCGTTATATCGACCACAAGATGATCCCCGGCGGCAGAGATGCAGCTGTTAAGGCTGAAGGCCTTGCAAGCGCTACTGCTACACCCAATGCAGACGGCGGCTACACACTTACAATGGTATTCGTTGCTGAAGACTCAATCTTCGACGGCCAGACAAATACTTCAGAGCCCACATTCCACATGGGCGCAATGGATCCCCTTAACCTTGGTACACTCGACCTTGGTCCCATCTCAATTTCAAGAGCTGAGCTCCACTATCCCGGTGCTACAACTACAGCTACCATCGACGGTCAGGGCAGACTTGTTAAGCTTGAAAACAAGCTTCCCCTTGAAGGCTTTGGTACAGGTAAGGCAGTTATCGAGCTTACCATCAACATGAGCGGTTCAATGGATTCAGTTTACGAAATGACCTACGCTTAAGTTTTAAATGCAACAAATAAATGGGCTGTCGCAAGGCAGCCCTTTTTGTTAACATAAGGAGATGTTTTTATGAAAAAAGCAGGTGCGCTTCTTGCCGTCGGTGCGGTGGCGGGCTTAGGATTTTATAAGTTTGCCGATGTGTTTTATAATTTCCTTCTCGACAGAAATTATGAAATCCCTGCCTCAATAGGAAGGTTCTTCACCGAATCGGAAGAATCCGAAAGCGAGGAAAAGGAAAGAATAAGCCGTGATATGCAATGGCTTAACAGCTGTGAAATTGAAAAATTCAGCATCATCAGCGACAGAGGCTGCAGACTACAGGGCTACCTCATCAGACCGGAAAAGCAGAGCGATGTTTATGTTTTCGGCTCTCATGGCTACAGAAGCGACGGTAAGGGCGAATGGTGCCATTATGCCAAACACTATGTTGAAGACCTGGGCTACAATATGTTTTTCGTTGACCATCAGGCGGCGGGCGAAAGCGAGGGTCAGTATGCAGGCTTTGCTTCTTTTGAGTCTGAGGACAGTATGAAGTGGCTGGGCTTTATGCTTGAAACCTTCGGCATGGATATAAAAATTATCCTTCACGGAATTTCGATGGGCAGCACAACCGTTATGCTCATGAGCGGTAAGGATGAGCTTCCCGAAAATGTTAAATTCACTGTTGCCGATTGCGGCTTCACCTCGGCTATGGATGAATTTATGTATAAGTGCGAATCTCTCCATATTCCCAAATACCCATTGGTGCCTATGATTGAGTTGATTCAGAAAAAAAGAGCCGGATATGACTTCCGTGAGGATACCAACGCTCTCGGCGCAGTTGCAAACGCAAAGGTTCCCATGCTTTTCATTCACGGTGATAAGGATAAGTTTGTGCCCACCTATATGGCGACTCTTCTTCACAATGCCTGCTCTGCCGATTATAAAGATATCCTCATTGTCAAGGGTGCAGACCACGCCATGAGCTATAAGGCAGGCAAAGAGGAGTATGAGAAGAAGATAGATGAGTTTATTGAAAGGTTTATCTGATTGACATTCGGGTAATACCCTACAGGCATTTTCGGATATTGATATTTGCCGATAAAAAGACGCTTCAACCGCTTTAGCGGAAGGAGCGTCTTCGTTTGTTTATATATACAGCACAAGCAAGAGTGTAAAATTACGACTGAGCGGGCAGGGCTTATGCTTTATGCCTTCGTCGGTCGCAATTCTGCATTCAGTAAGGCATCCACACTCTCATCTGATTCTCGCCTCTGTTGCCCCAGAGATAATAGGGAATGGCAACCGCCTTGCAGGCAGTAAGATCAGGTGCCTCGTCTGAGTAAAGTGCAGAGCTTTGTGAAAGGCGGAAGGCGTCAACTGTGATTTTCTGAGTGGTTCCGATTGTGCCGTCGCTGAAGTGAGAGACCCGGGGAGGGGAGTATGTATTAAGCCTTAACGAAAGCACATCACCCTCATTGTCCTTACCCTCAAAGCAGTATACAACAGGTCCGCGCATAAGACATACCGTACCCGTAAGCCGAGGTATCAGAGAGGAAGGGTAGATGAATTTGGGGCTTCCGTCCAGATTGAGGCGGATTTCGTCACCGTCTGCCGTGTCGAGATAAATATATCCCGTAACTGTTTTTGCATTGATGTGGGTCCGGTTTACGGTCAGGGTGTAATTTTTTGAATAGGCGGGGATTCTTATTGCGAGTCTGCCGCCCTTTATTATTTTATAGCTTACCTCAAAGTCATAAGGGTAATCGGTTTTGCAAATAAGATTCACGCCGTTGGTGAAGCTGACCTGACCCTCGGCATAAAGATGACAGTAAGCGGCGGTGTCGCTTTCACCGTAGGCGTATTTTCCTATTGAGCAAATAAGCCTTGCAACATTTGGCGGGCAGCAGGCACAGGCATACCACTCGGGTCTCTGAGTCAGAGCGTGGCGGTGAGTGACTGCCTTTGCCGATATACCGGGGATAACCTCAAGAGGATTGACATAAAAGAAACGCTTTCCGTCAGACTGCATGCCTGCAAGGACGGTGTTGTAAAAGGCCCTTTCCATTATGTCTGCATATTCGCCGTTGGCTTGCTTTTCGAGCATTTTATTTGCAAACATCATAAGAGCTATTGAAGCGCAGGTCTCTGCATAGGCGGTGTCGGAGGGAAGGTCAAAATCCTCGGTGAAGGCTTCTCCGTGAACGGTTGAGCCGATACCTGCGGTGATATACATTCTCCTTTCGGTTATGCTCTTCCATAGGGCACGGCAGGCATCGTCCAGCTCCTTATCCTCACAAAGGGAGGCTATATCCGCCATGGCTGTATAAAGATAAAGTGCCCTGACAGAATGACCCACCGCATCGGTCTGCTTTCTTACAGGCAGATGACTTTGCTGATAGTGATGGTTTCTGCCGTCACCGTTCCATACAGTCCAGCTGCGTGCTTTGCGTTCCTTTTCGTAATATTCAGGGTCAACACCGCGTATATCAATAAAATGCTTTGCAAGGGTAAAAAATCTTTCATCTGATGTAAGTCTGTAAAGCTTCATAAGAGCAAGCTCAATCTCGGGGTGACCCGGGTAGCCCTTGTGACCGCCCTTTATAAAAACATCGTATATATGCTCAGCGTTGCGTATCATCACATCGAGGAGGGTTCTTTTTCCCGTTGCCTCATAATAGGCACAGGCGGCCTCAATCATATGACCTGAGCAATAAAGCTCGTGACCCTCCAGGATATTTGTCCATCGCTTATCTCTGTCTTTGATTGTGTAGTAGGTGTTCAGATAGCCGTCCTTATCCTGAGAGTCGGCAATAAGCTCTATAAGCCGGTCGGCAGTTTCTTCTAATTTTTCATCGGGGTGAAGGCTCAGCGAAAAAGCGACTGCTTCAAGCCATTTTGCCGCATCGCTGTCCTGAAAGACCATGCCGTAAAAGCCGTCGTCGGTGTCTTCGTTTCTGAGTGCAGCGGCGGCGTTGATGAAATTTTTGACAACGTGGCTTTTTTCTGAGGTTTCCGCTTCGTCACAAAGCACACTGTATTGATAGGGTATAACCGTTTCTCTGATAAGCTTCTGAAAATCCGAAATGAAGCCCTTATCAGATTTATATGAGGTGATGGGAATGCTTGCCTGTATCTTCATAAAATATCCCTTTCCGTTTTTTTTAATCATAACACAAACTGTGAAAAAAATAAAGAAAATTATAATATTGTTAAAGGAAACAGTCGCTGAGTTTACACATTGTTCATATTGGTTTGATATACTAATTCATAATTGTCGGATTATGCCCGAAAACACTTAAAACACAGTATATTAATATAAAAATATTCGTTAACGGAGGAACAGAAAAGTGATACGGTTATTCAAATATCTTAAATATATGAAGGGCTCAACGCTGGCAGCAATGATATTCGTTATTCTGTCTCAGGCGGGCAGCCTTATTCTGCCCGTTCTGATGAGTAATATCGTAAACGAGGGTATTGCCAAGAGCGATGTTGAATACATAAAGCGAATAGGCGGAATAATGATGCTTATTTCTGCGGCGGCGGTGCTTGTTGCTTTTATCAACAGTTATTTTTCAAGTAAAACCTCTGCCGATTACGGAAGACTTCTCAGACGGGACCTTTTCCTCAAGGTTGAGTCGCTCTCTCAGAGGGATATTGAAAAAATCGGCACGCCCTCACTTATTACAAGATGCACAAATGACGTCAGAGTGCTTCAGGATTTTATTCTTCAGTGCCTGAGAATTATTATTTCCGCACCCATTATGCTTGCGGGCGGTATTATAATGGCTTTTGTCATGAATCCCGACCTTGCACTTGTTATTTTTGCGGTTATGCCCATTATTGCTGTTATTGTGTTTATAGTTCTGAGAATAGTTATGCCTCTTTTCAGAAGAAGACAGAAGCTTCTCGATTCCATCAACCGTTTTATAAGAGAAAAGCTCACAGGCACAAGAGTTATCAGAGCCTTTAACAGAAGCGAGACCGAGGATGAGAAGTTTGCGGTACAGAATGAGGAGTTCTCTTCACTCACTCTTAAATTCCAGCGCCTTATGTCAGTTCTTATTCCCATATGTATAGTTCTTGTTATCACGGCTCTTGACCTTCTTATTGTGTTTGCGGCGAAGGACATAGATGCTCTTGACCACATCAAGGATAGTCTTGAGCTTCGTAACTCAATCGGTAACCTTCAGGCATTCGTTGTCTATATGGTTATGATTGTTTATTCCTTTACCATGGCGGCGGCGATGTTCGTTATTGTTCCCAGAGCAAAGATTTCTGCAAAGAGAATCAACGAGGTGCTCGACCTTCAGCCCAGCGTTCTCGACCCTGAAAACCCTGTTGACATGGACGAAAGCAAGAGAGGAATTGTCGAATTCAGAAACGTTACCTTCTGTTATGACGATGCAAAGAACAACACCCTTACAGATGTTTCCTTCACCGCTGAAAAAAATAAGGTTACTGCAATTATCGGCGGCACCGGAAGCGGTAAGAGCACCGTTGTCAACCTTATCACAAGATTTTATGATGTCACCGGGGGTCAGATTCTTTTCGGCGGTGTTGACATCAGAGACATGAAGCAGTCAGAGCTTCATTCAAAGATAGGCTACATACCTCAGAAGGCTGTGCTTTTCAGCGGCTCAATTGAGGATAACCTCCGTTACGGCGACGAGAATGCAAGTGATGAAAGACTCAGACTTGCTCTTGATATTTCACAGAGCAGTGAGTTTGTCGACAAAATGCCTCAGGGTATAAAATCCTTTGTCAGCCAGAACGGAACAAACCTTTCAGGCGGTCAGAAGCAGAGACTTTCCATTGCCAGAGCGCTTACAAGGCAGTCGGATGTCTATATCTTTGACGACAGCTTTTCCGCTCTTGATTTTAAGACAGATGCAAAGCTCAGAGCGGCTATAAAGGAAAACATCGATGCCACGGTAATTATCGTAGCTCAGCGTGTGGGCACAATAATCGATGCGGATAAGATAATTGTTCTTGACAGAGGCAGAATCGTCGGTATGGGTAAACACAGCGAGCTTATGGAAAGTTGCAGCGTTTATCAGGAAATATATACTTCACAGATTGAAAAGGAGGATGAATAATGAAAAAGAAATACTCCTCCGTTAAAAAGCTTAATACAACAGAAAAGTATGCACAGTACCGTGACAACAGCCACAGAGAAAAGGAAAAGCCCGAAAATATGACGGCTACGGCTAAAAAGCTTCTCGGTCTTCTCAAGGGTAAGGAGGTTCTTGTCATCCTCACTGCCGTTTTTGCCTCGGTGGGTGCTATTCTCACCGTTCTCGGCCCCCGCTATCTCGGTAACATCATCAATGTTCTTGCCGAACAGATAGAGGTTAAGCTCGGCGGCGGCACAATGGATTTCTCACCCCTTTACGAAATCCTCATAACCATTCTCGTTATTTATATCGGCTCCTCTGTGCTCACCTTCCTTCAGCACTATATTATGGCAGGTGTTGTTCAGAATCTTATCACTCAGCTTCGTGCAAGACTCAATAAGAAGCTCACAAAGCTTCCTCTTTCATATTTTGACAGTCACAATAAGGGTGATATTCTTTCAAGAATCACCAACGATATCGATAACATCAATAACACTCTGCAAAACAATCTCATTCAGGTTATTACATCAATCGTGACCTTTGTGGGCGTTTTTGCAATTATGATTATTCAGAACAAAACTCTCGCCGTATGGAGCCTTATGCCCTTCCCTGCAGGCATATTTATTGCCATGATAATTCTTAGATTTTCCAAGTATTATTTCAGAAAGCAGTGGAGAGTTACAGGTGACGTCAACGGTCATATCGAAGAGATGTTCACAGGCCACCGTATCGTCAAGGCCTACGGTCATGAAAAGAAAGCTATAGAGGAATTTGATGCAATCAACGATGCACTTACCGTTTCTTCACGAAAGGCTCAGTTCTTCTCAGGTCTTATCAATCCTCTGGTAAATTTTGCAAATAATGCAGGTTATGTAATCATATGTGTTCTGTGCGGTTATCTTATTCTTGAGGATAAGGCAGAAATAGGTGACATCACCGTGTTTATGACCTACACCAAGCTTGTTACCCAGCCTATTGCCGACCTTAGTATGATTGCAAATAACCTTCAGTCCTCACTTGCCTCTGCAGAGCGTGTTTTCAATGTTCTTGACGCTGAGGATGAGCCTGAGGAAAAGGACAGCGACATCACTCTTGATACAGTAGGCACGGTAACCTTTGAAAATGTCGATTTCTGCTATGAAACCGAAAAGCCTCTTATCAGAGATTTCAACCTTACCGTCAATAAGGGTGACCTTGTTGCTATTGTAGGCCCCACAGGAGCTGGTAAGACAACCATCGTCAATCTTCTTATGCGCTTTTATGAGATTCAGGGCGGTGCAATAAAAATCGACGGAATCGATATCCGTGATGTAACAAGAAAAGAGCTTCGTTCACATCTCGGTATGGTGCTTCAGGATACATGGCTCTTTGAGGGCACAATCAGAGAAAACATCTATTACGGACGTCCCGATGCAAGCGAAGAGGAGTTCTTTAACGCTGTAAGAGCCTCAAAGGCAGACGACTTCATTTCAACTCTACCCGACGGGCTTGATACCGTGCTTGAAGAAAACGGCGCAAATCTTTCTGAGGGACAAAGACAGCTTGTCACTATCGCAAGAGCGATTCTTGCTTCACCTGATATACTTATTCTTGACGAGGCTACCTCCTCGGTTGACACAAGAACGGAAATGCTTATCCAGAAGGGTATGCAGAATCTTATGCTGGGCAGGACAAACTTTGTTATTGCTCACAGACTGTCAACTATCCGCGAGGCAGATATGATTCTTGTTATGAATGAGGGCAGAATTGTGGAAACAGGTACACACAAGGCTCTTATGAAAGAAAACGGCTTTTATGCCGACCTTTACAATTCACAGTTTGTAAACTGATAAACTAAGGGCGGAGTTGTCTCCGCTATGGAGGAACTATGGAGCTTATTAACTTCCCCAACGGTCTGAGGGTGTTTCTCAACCCCTGCGAAAGCTTACGCTCTGCCATTGTAGGCGTGTGGGTGCTCAGCGGAGCCCGTTTCGAAAGAGCGGAGGACCAAGGAATATCTCATTTTATTGAGCATATTCTGTTTAAAGGAAGTAAAAAAAGAAGCGGATTTGAAATCGCTGAGGGAATGGACGAAATAGGCGCTCAGGTCAACGCTTACACGACCAAGCAATACACCTTTTTTTACGTTAAAGCACTTGACTATCAGATAATGAAGGCAACGGATATTCTTTTTGATATGATAAAAAATCCACGCCTTGACAGCAGGGATATTGAAACGGAAAAGGGTGTTATAACCGAAGAAATCGCAATGTGTGAGGACGACCCTGACGATGTGTGCTATGAGCTTCACGAAAGGGCGGTTTTTGCCGGCTCTGCCATGGCTCAGGAAATTCTCGGCTCAAGGCAGACTGTCTCCTCCTTCACGGCACAGGATATAAGGCGGTATATGGATGAGAAATATCTGCCGGAAAGAACGGTTATCGGTATCAGCGGGAGCTTTGACAGAGAGGAGTTTCTCTCAAAGGTCAGTGAATATTTCGGCTCGGATGAAAACAAGGGTCAGCAGGGAAGCTTTGAGAAGCTGCCCTTTACTCCCGGATTTTATCTTAAGGCTATGCCCACCGAGCAAAACCATATTATGCTCTCTTTTCCGGGAGTCAGCGCCGACAGTGATGAGCTTTATCCCTTGCATCTTTCTACGTTTATTCTCGGCTCGGGCACATCGTCTATGCTTAATCAACGAATAAGAGAACAGCTTGGTCTTGTTTATTCGGTTGATGCCTGGCTCGGCACATATGTGGGCGGCGGCTATGCGGCTGTATCAATGAGTCTGGGCGAGCAGAATGAAGAAAAAGCAGTCGCCGAAGCTATATCAATAATCGAAGCTTTTCCTGGCAGTATAACTCAGCGTCAGCTTGATATAGCAAAGGAAAAAGTTATATCAGCTATGATTATGGGCAGTGAAAACCCGCAGTCAAGGTTTTCGGGGAGCGGAAGAACGCAGCTTCTTTTGTCAAGGTTTATCACCGATGACGAAATTATTGACGCTATAAGAGGCATTTCCCTCGAAAGAGTTAAGGAAGTGTGCAAAAAGCATCTTGATTTATCGCTTATGGCATTCACTGCCGTTGGCAAGGTTAAATCAGAGGAAGAATACAGAAAGATTGTCTTGACGGCAATTAAAGGCAAATAAAAGAAGGTAAAACTATGACAAAGGCAGAAAGACTTGTTATTAAGGTGGGCACCTCCACCCTTACATATGAAACAGGAAAGATAAACATAAGAAGAATGGTCAAGCTTTGCTCGGTGCTTGCAGATCTGCATAATTCAGGCAGAGAGGTTGTGCTTGTCACCTCAGGTGCCATCGGTGTCGGCGTAGGCAAGCTGGGGCTCAAGGAAAGACCGAAGGATATACCCGGCAGACAGGCGGCGGCAACCGTGGGTCAATGTGAGCTCATGTTTATGTATGATAAGTTTTTTGGTGAAAACGGTGTCAAGACAGGTCAGCTTCTTATCACAAAGAGCGACATTGAAAACGACAAAAGAAGAGAAAATCTCGAAAATACATTTGAAAAGCTTTTTGAATACGGTGCGGTTCCCGTAGTCAACGAAAATGACAGCGTTGCGACGGAAGAAATCGTTTACGGAGACAACGACTCCCTTTCCGCCATAGTTGCAAGGCTTATACACGCAGATAAGCTTATTATTCTTTCTGATATAGACGGTCTTTTTGACGAAAACCCCGCAGAAAACCCTGATGCAAGGCTCATCCCTGTGGTTAAGGAGTTTACTCCCGAGCTTGAAGCACTTTGCGGCGGCTCAGGCACCAACAGAGGCACGGGCGGAATGATTACTAAAATCCACGCGGCAAAAATTGCAACTGAGGCGGGTATCCCTACAGTGATTATGAACGGCACTGCACCTCAGGATATTTATAAGCTTATTGACGGTCACTGCATCGGCACACTTTTCACACCAAAGGGAGAATAACAAAAAGATAAGGAGAATTCCTATGCTCACAGAATTAGGCAAAAGAGCAAAAAAAGCCGAAAGAGCTCTGATGACGGCTTCCACAAGCCGAAAAAATGAGGCGCTTTCATTTATTGCAGAGGCGCTCATTGACGCAACTGAATATATAATCGGTGAAAATGCAAAGGATATAGAAGCAGCAAGAGCTAAAGGAATGAGTGAATCTATGATTGACCGCCTTATGCTTGACGAAAAGAGAATAAAGGGTATTTCCGATGCGGCAAAGGAGCTTATCGCTCTTTCTGACCCCATAGGTAAGGTCATAAGCGGCACAACACGTCCCAACGGTCTTGTTATTGAGAAGGTTACCGTACCGCTGGGTGTTATTGCGGTTATTTTTGAGGCAAGACCCAATGTAACCGTTGATGCGGCGGCGCTTTGCCTCAAGTCAGGCAACACGGTTATTCTCAGAGGCGGTAAGGAAGCCATAAATTCAAATATGGCTATGACAAAAATTATGAGAAGTGCCATAGCAAGGGCAGGTCTCCCTGAGGACTGTATTCAGCTCGTTGAGGATACCTCAAGAGAAAGTGCAACGGCTCTCATGAGGCTTAACGGCTATGTTGATGTGCTCATTCCGAGAGGCGGTGCAGGACTTATAAATGCCTGTGTGCAGAATGCCACTGTACCCGTAATTGAAACAGGAACGGGTAACTGTCACGTATATGTTGATAAATGTGCGGATATAAAAAAGGCAGTTGAGATAATCTATAACGCCAAGACCTCAAGACCTTCCGTGTGTAATGCGTGCGAAAGCCTTGTGATACATAAGGATATAGCGGAAGAGGTGCTTCCGCTTATCAAAGAGAGACTCGATGAAAAGAATGTTGTTATCCATGCCGATGAAAGAGCAAAGAAGATTCTTCCCGATGCCCTCGAAGCAACCGAGGAGGATTTCGGCAGAGAGTATCTTGGCTATGAAATCAGCATAAGGGTTGTGGATTCAATCGAAGAAGCTGCAGAGCATATTATGAATTACTCAAGCGGTCACAGTGAATGTATCGTAAGCGAGGATTACACTGCAACAAGATATTTCACCTCCAGGGTTGATGCGGCAGCGGTTTATGTCAATGCTTCTACCCGCTTTACCGACGGCGGAGAATTCGGCTTCGGTGCAGAAATCGGCATTTCAACCCAGAAGCTTCACGCAAGAGGACCTCTCGGTCTTCCTGAGCTTACAAGCTTTAAATATATAGTTTACGGCAACGGACAAATCCGCTGAGAAAGGCAGGGAAAGTATGGCAGAAAAGAAAAAACGCTCACCGCTGAGTTTTATAGTGGGCCTTATTGTCATCACCCTTTGCGTTACGGGAATAGTAAGTATTTTTTCAGCCGTAAGGCAGGAAGCGGATAACCGCAGCAAAGAAAAGGACAGTATCAGATACGGTGAGTATGAGGCCTTCTTAGCCCCCGTCATTATGTATGACCCTGATACCTTCGACGATATTACAATGGCAAACACCGACCAGCTTATAAGCATCGCAATCTGGTCAATCCTCGGCAGTGACCTTGAGCCGGATGCTTATGATTACTCTGATGACGGAATGATAATTCCGGGTGAGGACGTGGAAGCACAATTCCGGAAGCTTTTCGGAAATGAGGCTGTTTTTGACCACGGCACTGTTGACGGCGGCGGAATATATTTCACCTACAGTGAAGCGAGTGAATCATATATTATCCCCATCACCGGTGTTACCCCTATCTATACCCCTAAGGTTATTGAAGCGACTGAAAGACAGAATTCGGTGATTCTCACCGTAGGCTATCTGGCTTCTGCCGATTGGGTTCAGGACAGTCAGGGTAATATGGTAGCTCCGGAGCCTGCAAAATATGTAAAAATCACCTTGGGAAAGAATCCTGACGGAGCATTTTATCTGAGTGCTCTGCAAACGGCGGAATAAGTTTTATAAAAATGTTAAAGTTGATACAATCCATTGACTTTTTTCAAAAAAAATTATATATTATAAGTATGATAGGAAAATTGTAACAGATTTCCTTTCGGTGAGGTAACATAATCCTTAAAATTCGATTTATAAAAATCAAGGAGGAATATTCATGAAAAAGACAATCAGAAGAATGCTGATAGTTATGGCTGTTATTGCCGTAGCAGCAGTTATGTTGAGCTTTGCTTCTTCAGCTGCTACCGTTTATTGCGGACCCGGTAACTGCAGAACCGTATCAGAGTATGTAGAGCCCACCTGTTCAGAATCAGGCTATACCAAGTATACCTGTACTATCTGCGGCTATGAAAGCAGATCAACAGAAACAGAGCCTGCTCTCGGCCACGATTATAAGGGCGTAGACTTCAGATATGACAAAGAAGATGACTATTATAAAAAGGGTCGTACCTGCAACAGATGTGAAAGAATTCAGTATGAAACCGTAGGCGGTGTTGCTGTGAAATATCAGCTTGTTGAGCTTCTCAACCCCTTCGTTGCCGAAACATACTGTGAAGATGTTACATATACACAGCTTGCAGAAACCTACAAAGAGCCTCAGCTTCTTGCTACCAAGAAAAACGCCGAATACGGCAAGTGGTTTGTAAAGAGAGGCACCACGCTTATCGATTATATCGGTGAGCTCGGTTACACAGAGGTTACCGCATACAACGACTGGTTTGCAGAGCTTGTAAAGAGCGGCTGCTGCACTCGTGCCAAGGATAAGGAATTTGGTAAGTATGACCTTTCAGGCTTTACCGTAACTGTTAAGGATTCAGGCGAATTCACAACTGAAGAACTCTTTAAATTCAGCACTGAAATAAATGCAGATGCTAAGCTTTATGCTACCTTTACAGGTGACCCTTATGTTAAATATAAGGTAAGATATGTCAATGCAGACGGCAGAGAAGAAGCATCAACCAAATACTTTGAGGTTTATCACGGTCAGAAGGCTGACGACTCAATCTATAAGCCTGTTCTCGATGAAAACGGTGAATATATCCTTGATGAAAACGGTGTAATTCAGTATACAAACCCCGAGCTTTATATGGCTGAAAATGCAAACTTCTATTACGTTTTCAAGGGTTGGAATTATGACCACGAGAATATTTATGACGATGTTCAGATTAAATCAACCTACAATGCAATCCCCAAGGCATATGACTATGCAATCTATGTCTGGGATGCAAAGGAAAATGATTATGTAGACAGCGGCGTAAGAGCAGAAAACATTGTTTACGGCAATCCTCTTGTTTATTCAAATCTTCCCGAGGGTAAGACAATTGACGAGGTCAACGCAAGAGCCAAGGACCGTACCTATGTATATTTCTGGAACAATAAATATAACCTTATCAACACCAGCTTTGTTTTCAGCGAAAAGGTTTCGACCGTTCTTAAGGGATATCAGGATACAAGACACAGAGGCGAGGAGGGCTACAGCCCGGTAATTATCACTCCTGTTTATGATCATACACCTAATCTTTATGAGACAAGAGTTGTTATCAAGTTTGACAAAAACGTAAGCTTTGCCGAAACCTCAAGCAAGGAATATGAGATGGAACAGTATCTCAACAATATTAACATTCAGATTACCGATGCTAACGGTCAGCTTATAAGCACAGGTACGGCAAATCTTGTTCCCGGAACAGATTATGCAGAATTTACATGTTATCTTCACGACAGTGAAAGCTACACCGTAACTGCAAAGAGCCCCCGCGGTAAATATGCAGGCGCATCAACAATCAGCAGAGCAACTGTTTTTGATTATGACGCTCCGGTTAATCTGTCTGTCGGTCTTACAATTAACCCCGATTACCTCGAGGGTCAGAGCTGCAGATGTATCCATCACATGTCACTTTTCCAGCCTCTCTGGATAAGAATTCTTAACCTTTTATACAGACTCTTTAACGTTAAGTATGTATGCTGTGACGATATGTTCTCAACCATCGGCGACCTTCTTGTATATACAAAATAAATAAACTTAAAATTATAACTTAAGGGAGTCCGTTCGGACTCCCTTAAAATTTGTCTGTAAAGTGGCAAAAGCAACTATATCTTATTTTTTATTATCTTTTCTTAAGGCTTCCAGCAGTCTTTCCATTTCTTCGGGCATAGGTGCCGTCAGATTTATTTCCTTTTCGGTGACGGGATGAATGAATTTAAGAAAACCGCAATGAAGAGCCTGATGCTCAATCAGCGGGTGTTCCTCAAAATAAAGCCTGTCACCGTAAAGAGGTGTACCCATATATTGAAAGTGAACTCTGATCTGATGGGTTCTGCCTGTTTCAAGCCTTATTTTTAAAAGAGAATAGTTCTCTCCGCTTTCAAGAACGGAATAATGGGTTACGGCTCTGTCTCCTCTGTCATCGGCAGTGCGCAGTGTTTTCATCGGGTCGGGTCGGTATATGGGCTTGTCAACAGTTCCGTCCTCAGTATATTTGCCGCTTGCAACGGCAAGATACTGCTTTTCGATTTTGCCAGACAGCCTTGCGGCAACATGGGAATTAAGTGCGCAGACCACAAGACCTGAGGTGCCCTTATCAAGTCTGCCGATAGCTCTGAAGGTGGCGGGCTTGTTTTTTTTCATAAGATAGCCTGCAACTGCATTGGCAAGAGTATCACCCTGGTGGTTATGAGTTTCATGCATAGCCAACGTGCCGGGCTTGTTTACTATCAGCAAATCCTCGTCCTCATATATGATGTCAAGAGGAAAGTCCGCGGGAATTGAAACTGAGTTACTTTCATCGGTGGGAATGTTAAGACGGATAACATCGCCCGTATGTATAACATCAATGGTGCGCGCCTGATTTCCGTTGAGCATAATTCCGTCGGGTATTGTTTTCAGGCTTCTGAGAAGCCTGACGGAAATTTTAACATGACCCCGCAGGAAATTGAAAACTTTTTTGCCGTCAAAGTATTCGGTAACGGTATAATCTATGCTTCTCATTTAATTTTGGCCGAGCATTCATCGAGGAGACGGTGCTTTTCATCCCATAGCTTCTGCGAAAGATCGACATAGTAGGTATGGGGATTTTCAAACCGCTTAACCTCATCCCAGAGAGTATCAACCTGACTGTTGCAGTATTTTTTGATATCCTTGATGTCGGGGCTGTTGTAGCAGCACTTACCGTCTGCAAAGATTTGAACAAGCAGCGGCTTTGCGGTAAAGTTGCTGATGGTTTTTCTCTTCCATGTATAATCGGGGTCGAAAAGCTCATAATCTGACTCGCTGTCAATATCCTCATCAATGAGGGTCACAACGTCTGCAAGAGCCTTGCCCGTGTCATTATCATAAAGACGGTAAACCTTTTTTGCGCAGGGGGTAGTTATTTTCTGCACGTTTTCGCTGAGCTTTATTCTGGGTGCGGGTATTCCGTTTTCTTCCACGGCAACGATTTTATAAACTCCGCCGAAAACAGGGGTGGAGGCTGCGGTGATAAGTCTTTCACCTACACCGAAGGAATCAACCTGAGCTCCCTGTATGAGCATATCGCGTACAATTATTTCATCAAGGGAGTTACTTGCAACGATTTTACAGTCTTCGAAGCCTGCATCGTCAAGCATCTTACGGGCTTTTTTGGAAAGATATGTGATATCGCCCGAGTCGATACGGATTCCCTTAGGTCTGAAGCCGCGGGGTACAACCTCCTCTTTAAAGACCTTTATTGCGTTGGGAATACCTGATTTGAGAACATTGTATGTATCAACAAGAAGTGTGCAGTTGTCAGGGTACTGCCGTGCATAAGCCTTGAAGGCTTCGTATTCGTCACCGAAAAGCTGAACCCAGGAATGTGCCATAGTGCCGACTGCGGGCACACCGAAATCTCTTTCGTCTATGGTGCATGCAGTAGCGTCACAGCCGCCGATATATGCAGCTCTTGCACCGTAAACAGCAGCATCATAGCCCTGAGCGCGTCTTGAACCGAATTCCATAATGGTTCTTTCGCCGGCAGCTCTCTTGAGTCGGTTGGCTTTGGTGGCGATAAGGCTCTGATGGTTTATTGTCAGAAGCACCATTGTTTCAATAAGCTGAGCCTCGATAACGGGACCCTTGACCGTGATGATAGGCTCACCGGGGAAAACGGGAGTGCCCTCGGGTATTGCCCAGACATCACAAGAAAACTCGAAATTGCGAAGATAGTCTATAAAATCGTCGGAAAAGCCCTTTCGCTGAAAAAATTCTATATCCTTCTGAGTGAATTTAAGGTTTTTAAGATAATCAATAAGCTGACGCAGACCTGCCATAATTGCAAAGCCGCCGTTATCGGGAACCTTACGGAAAAACATATCGAAATATGCAATTTTGTCTTTAAAACCGTTGGTGAAATAACCGTTTGCCATTGACAGCTCATAAAAGTCAACGAGCATTGTAAGGTTTCTTGATTCAAGAGTATTGCTCATGAAAAACACTTCCTTTTTTTATTATCTTTATGATTATAACACCTAATTTCAAAAAATGAAAGCGTTTATGCTTATTTTCTAAAAAATACATATAAAGCGATTTTGAATTTCTATTTTGTAAAATTGGATATTTTTTACAAAATGTTTCTTGAAATTTTAAGTATTTTATCTATAAAAACTTGACAAAAGCTGACGGTCATGCTATATTTCATTATGTTGTTTCAAGATGTAATTATTATCGAAAGGTGAATGCAATGCGAATCAGAAAACAGGCTCGCGGCGACAGAAATATCGTCGGAGCCAGAATCGAAGCAAAAAGAAAGGAATTGGGTATCAAGCAAATAGACCTTCTTACCCAGCTCCAGATCAAAGGCGTTGAGTTAACAGCCTCCGGCTTATCAAAGCTTGAGGGTCAGCTCAGAAGCGTCTGCGACTATGAGCTTGTTGCAATCTCTGAAGTGCTCGGAGTTTCAATCAACTGGCTTGTAGGTAAGGAAGATTGATTATTTTAATCCGGATCCCGTTCTGAAAAAGAACGGGATTTTTCCTTGTGAGCGTATCATTTGCGTTTTTTTGATGTTACACTCTCAATAAAGTTTATTTTCTGTTTATTTTCGCGAAAAACGCCCCTTTAAGAGATTTTTATCATAAACTGACATTATTCTGCTGCTTCGCTGTAAAAAGCTCTCTTTTCGACTTTTTTTTCAAAATTGATTATTCGCTGTGAATATAAAAAAGCTTCCGGTTAACTTTGCATAATCGGAAGCTCGGAGGACTGTTTTATTTTGCAAGGAAGAAGCAGACCCAAAGCGCTATAACGAAGGCACTTTCTGCAGGAATTGCAAGCTTGGTGTAGGGGCATTTCCAGCCCTTGTCGACAAAAAGGAAGACTGTTCTTGAGACGAGAACAGTTGTTGCAAAGAACATACCGCCCACAAGTGAGTGGAAGGCAGTTCCCGTTGCAAAGGCAAGATAGAGAAGGAATGCGCCCAGAGCGAATGAAATACCTCCGTAATAAACACGTATTTCTGTTTTGCCGGCATTGTCAACGGGCTTGATAGAAAAGCTCTCTGCATTTTTCAGGGGCTTGATGATAAAAACGATTGCCATACCGAAAAAGTAGGCGGCAAGGCAGACTGTTGCAAAGGCTGCGGGGAAATTTTCTTCGAACAAAGCTTTGATTGTTTCCATAATTTTAATCTCCTTTTGGTATAAAGATGTTATCCTCCAAAAATATCTTCGCCGAAAGCTTCAATAAATTTTCTTAAAAGGGCAAAGATTGCATTGACGATAGCTAAGATATCCATAATATTTCCTCCTTGAAAAAATGTTTTCTTCTATTTAATTATATCACTGAGGAATAAAATAATATTAACAGATTATAAACATTACAGAAATTGCCGCATCATAACCGATGCGGCAATTCAGCTTATTGATTATTTGTTTTTCTTTGCAGCCTTTGCAGCTTCCTTTTCAGCCTTAATAGCTGCCTTCTGAGCTGCCTTTTCCTCGTCGAGACGCTTCTGCTCGGCAAGCTTTGCTTCTCTTTCAGCTTCTACTCTTGCTTTTGCTTCATCGTATTCAGCGGAGATTTCTTCAAGGTGGGTGAAGTTTTCCTTTTCCTTGAAGAACTTTTCTGCATCAAGGAAGGGCTTTGCAGCCTGGTTGAAGCGTGCGTGAACATCCATTTCAGCCTTCTGCTCTTTAAGCACAGTTTCCTTTTCCTTCTTGAGAGCCTTGATTTTAGCTTTGATTTCGTTTGCAAGAGCCTTATTGTTTTTCTTCGCATCCTCAAGCTTGAGGTAAAGCTCCTTCATTTTTTCGTTAAGCTCATCTTCCTTTTTATAAAGTCTTTCGAGCTCGTTGAAATCGGGTCTGATGAGAGCCTCGTCCTTATAGTATTTTGAAACGGTGTTGCAGGCACGGATTTTGTTTCTTGCAAGACCTACTGCAAATTCACGGAAGTTCTTTTCATCCTCGTTGTTCTTGGGAAGAACTTTAGCATCTTTAAGCTCCTGCTTTGCCTGAGCTAAATCAATTGACTTGACATAATCAAGACCGAATTTGTAAATAGGCTCGCAGAGCTTGAGCTTACGTGCGGTGGTTTCTGATGAGAACTTGTCAAGCTCCTTGCATACGAACTGTGAAATTTCGATTTCTTCGTTGTATTTGACAGCTTCTCTGTAAGCCTTTTTGTCAGCCTTCTTGAGAGCCTTGTCTGTTGCCTTGGGAGCAAGAATTGCAGTTTCTCTTGCATTGCGGATAATATCAACTGCTTCAACAAGCTCTGCGTCGCCGAGAATACCGTTACCGTAGTCCTCAAAGAGAGCACGTACGCGAAGAACACGGATAACCGACTTCTGTTTCTTTTCGTTGAAATCGTACCAAAAGTAGGGAATGATATTCATTAATGCACCGATAGCAGAAACGATGATGAGAACAACAAGAAGTGACTTGAGAATTTCGGGGTCGTAGAGAGCTGAGTTGGGGTTTTCAAAGTTGTTCTGACCCTGAGCCATCTGTTCCTCAAGAATCTGACCTACGGTTTTGCCGTCGCCGAGCATACGGTTGAGAATTTCGGGTCTTGATGTAACCTTTATGGCTACTTCTTTTGTAAGACCGTTCTTTTCGTAAATCTGAGGAAGAACCGATGAGGTGATGAGGGTTATAACGGTACCGATTGTACCTACAGCGGCAAACATACCGTCAATTCTTTCACCGGATTTATACTGCTGATAGTCTCTGATGTCGGCCTGGATAGCCGGGTTGAGGATATGAGCGAAGGAGCCCATAAAGGCGTTGAGATAAAGACAGCCCATAATAAGCCAGATAGTCGTATGAGCGGTAACGTCCTGAAGAACGGGAAGCATCATAAGAATGAAGACAACGTTGAAGATGTTTGTTACAACGAGCACCATCTTCTTACCCCAACGGCGGATGCAGAAGGGAGCGAGAAGCATACCCCAGAGAGATGCATTTCCGTAAACGGTATTGATAATACCAAATTCCGGACCAGAGCAAGCACCGCCGTAGCTCTGAAGCCAATAGAGGATGTTTGCATAGGCGCTTTCAAGGAAGCCGAGCCAACCGGCAAGGGAAATAATCCAGAAATACTTATTCTTGGCAACCTCTCTGAGAGCATCAAGGAAGTTGATTTTGATAACGTGAGTTTTAGCCTGAACGATCTTTTCCTCAGTGTATTTGTAAACTACGATACAAAGAAGAATACCGATGATACCGAAAATGGGGTATAAAAGTCTGAAAACTCGGATATCGGTCTGGTTTGAGCCGAAGGCAAGACCTGCTACGATAGGAGTGATAAGCTGAACAACTGTGGGAGAGAAGGAGTAAACAACTGCCTTGATTGATGTAACGTCAGCACGCTCCTGAGTATCGGGTGAAAGCACGTGAATGAGGTTCTCGTATCCATCGTAGAAGAAGTAATAGAAGAAGTGCAGGAAAAGGTTAAGAATGAGAACAACTGCGCACTTAGCTACGTAGGAGAGAGACCTGTCTCCGAAAAGAGTTTCGATGCCAGTTAGATTGGTGAGGAAGGTTCCGAAGCCTTCATAGGGGAACCATACCATAGTAACACAGATAATGGCTGTGGGAATAGCCATGGAAACTATGTAGGGTCTGTATTTACCTGCCTTGTTACGGGTGTTATCGATGATATTTGCTCTGACACCTGTAAAGAGTATGTTTGACAGAACTGCGATAACGTGCATGATATACATATCTGTGGGACCGACACCGAGTGCACCTGAAATGAGGGTGTTACCTACGCCAAGAAGACAAGCGGTGCCGAGGGTAATTATGAAGTAAGCACCGATACCGCCGCCTGCATAAGCGGCAATTTCCCTGAAGGGAATATACTTACCCGGCGCAGGGACCTTCCAATAGGTTTTGACGTCTGATAATAAGCTTTTGATTTTTGTTACCAATTTTATACCTCCTGACGGATTCGCATCTGTGAAATAACAGACACTTTATACATTATTGCATTATATCATAAAAATAATCCGTTTACCATAGTTTGTAAGCAAACGGATTAAAATTATGAACTTTTTACAAACCGACAGTTGATATTTAGGTTAAAATGCCAACCGTTGGTTGAAACATTGGGCAATTTACAATTTACAATTCTCAATTCTCAATTCGCAATCGCGGTGAACAGCTCAGTAACAGTAAGGGTTTGCACGCCCCATTAACCGTATTTTGCCGAAGGCATATATTGATCCACTACACAGTCGGAGAAACAACGCCGTATCCACACGACTGTTTTACGGTCTGCATATAAACAAAAAACGACTCAGAAAAATCTGAGCCGCTTTGAAGCTGTGGTAATATTAAACCTGATTTGGCGGGAAGCACTTTGCCGTTACAACTCACTTGCCACGCAATTGAGAATTGAGCTTTGAGAATTGAAAATTAATTTTTCGTTCCCTTCGCACCCTTTGTGCCGCCGCCGAGGCGTACACCCTGAAGCACGTTTGAATCGAAGGTGTAGGTGATGCCTTCGTTTTCTCTTTCACGCTTTCTTGCGTAGGAAATCATCTTATCGAGAAGCTCCGTGTATTTCACACCGAGAGGCTCCCAGAGATAGAAGGAAAGTGAGCCGGGGATTGTGTTGATTTCGTTGAGCCAGATTTTACCCGTTGCGGTATCCATCATAAAGTCTATACGTGAAACACCGTTACAGCCGAGGCACTTGAATGCCTTTACTGCCATTTCACGTATTTCGTCTCTCTGCTCAGAGGTGATGTCAGCGGGAATCTTTCTTTTGAGAGTAGCCATACCCTTGCTGCCTGAGGGAGAGGTCTTCACGCCGCCCTTTACGCCGCCTTTAGCACCCTTAGCGGAGCTGTCACCGATGTATTTTTCGGCAAAGGTGAGAATCTTATCGCTTGAAACGGGCTCCTCGCATTCAGATGCCTCTGCGGTTTCGTAGTCGCCGAGTACGGAGCAGTTGATTTCCTTGAGGTTCTGTACTGCGGTTTCAATGAGTACCTTTGTTGCATAATGGAAAGCAGTATCGAGGGAGTCGAAAAGCTCACTTCTGTTTTCGGCCTTTGAAATACCGATTGATGAGCCAAGGTTAACGGGCTTTACTATAACGGGGTAGCCGATAGCCTTTTCGATTTCGTCAACGATAGCGTCAGCGTTTTCGTCGTACTGATTGCCTGTGTAGCACTTGCAGTCGAGTACGGGGATGCCGTTATCCTTGAGTACGGTTTTCATAACGTACTTGTCCATACCTACTGCGGAGGAGAGTACGTCACAGCCCACGTAGGGGATGTTGAACATTTTAAGATAGCCCTGAAGGGTACCGTCCTCAACATTTGTGCCGTGAACGATGGGAAAGGCAATATCAATATAATCGTAGATGCCCTTTGAAAACATCTTCTGAGGATATTTTATGAGCTGGGTTTTGCCGCCTTCGTTGACCATAATAATTCTCTGGCTGCGTGAAAGCAGAGACTTAAGGTCGGTGTAGGCTTCAATTTTACCGATATCCTCACCTACATAAAACTCGTTATTTTTGGTTATGTAGATGGGAATAATATCATACTTTTCTCTGTTGAGATATCCCATAGCCTGAATGGCGGAAATGATTGAGATTTCGTGTTCAACGGTTTTGCCGCCGAAGAGAACACCTATTTTGATTTTCATTATATATCACCTTTCTTTGTAAATGCAAAATGCAGAATGCAAAATGCAGAATTGCGGTCGCGGGAGGACTTCATCAAGTGTTGAAGCTTTATCCCGCAGAGTAAAGATTTCGGTTGATTGTGAGAGGGTAAAATTTAATAGTTGTCGGGGAGGTCGTTTTCGAGAAGGACAACCTTCTTTTTGCCCTGAGAATTGAGAGCGTAAACGTGATTGAGAGCCTCGTTTATATTGTTTGCAACGAAAATTTTGCTCTCGTCATACTTTTCGTCTAAAAGACCTGCCTTGATAGGCACTGCCTGCTTGAGACCTACGAGAACAACGTAGTCACAGACGGAAGCGGCGTTTCTGCCGAATTCACGGTTAAGCTCATCCTGCTTTGAGCCCAGCTCTACCATACCGGGAGTGACAAGGATTTTGTAGCCGTTGAAAAGGCTCAGAGCCTCAAGAGCAGCCTTTGTGCCGCTGGGGTTTGAGTTGTAGGCATCGTCGATGATTGTCATATTGCCCTTATCGGAAAGCTGAAGTCTGTGAGGTACGCCTTCGAGCTTTCTCACCTGGGGTCTGATTTCCTTGAGAGTCATACCCATTTTATGGCTGATAGCGATTGCACCGGTGATATTGAGTACGTTATGTCTGCCGATAAGCTTTGTTGAGAATTTCTCGCTTTCGCCGTCCTTTGTGCGTACCGAGAAGGTTGTGCCTCTTTCACTTACGGAAAGGTCATAGGCAACATAGTCAGCTTCACCGCCGATGCTGTATGAAATATAAGGACGGTTACTGCCGTGAGACTTTATGTTTTCGTCGTCACCGTTAAGGAAGAGCATGCCTCCCTCGGGGAGTGAATCAGCCAGCTCGAACTTTGTGCTTTTTACTGCATCGAGAGTCTTGAAGGATTCAAGGTGCTGAGGACCTATTGAGGTGATAACACCGTGATGGGGATGAACTATATCGCAAAGCTCCTTGATATCGCCAACCCATTTTGCACCCATTTCACAGACGAAAATTTCGTGGGTAGCCTTGAGTGAGCCGCGGATGGTCTTAACAACACCCATAGGTGTGTTATAGCTTTCGGGAGTCATAAGCACGTCGTATTTACCCTTGAGAAGAGTTGTAAGATAATACTTTACACTTGTTTTGCCGTAGGAGCCTGTGATGCCGATGATTTTAAGGTCGGGGCACTTTTTAAGCAGTCTCTTCGCATCGTTGATATAGTGCTGATTGATGCCGAGCTCCATAGGCTTGTTGATAAGGTTTGCAACAAGGCAGAGAATGGGAGAAAGAGTGTAAACACCTGCGAAAGCGGCAAGGATGAAGGATTCTCTGTTTGCACCGAGTGCCCATACTGAAACGGGTACTGTTACAAGAAGGATAACAAGAGCTTCTGTGAAGAGCATTCTTTTAACTCTCGGAGTATATACGAGGGGCTTCTTTGCCTTTTTGGGCTTTTCTGCAGGAATTGCAAGAAGGAAGATAACTGCAGAAGCGATAAGCTTTATTGTAAGATTTGTTTCGGGGAGAATTGCAACGCAGAGTAAAAGAGTAAGAAGCACGTGCTTTACGTATTTTTTAGCGTTTTCGCTTATCCATTTTGTATGTGTGTCAAAGCGATAGGAGTTAAGCTGGAAAAAGTGCATTGAGTCGATAAGGCTCATAGCGGTGGGGATTAAGAAAAGCACAGCAACAGCTGTAAGTAAAATAGTGTTCATATATAAGCTCCTTTCTCAGTAAGGTATATTCATAAAGGATGAAAGCACTCTGCCGAATTGGTCACGGCATTCAAGGAAGGAGTAATGCCCCGCACCCTCGAATTTGACAAGACCTGCATCGGGCATAAGCTTTTCCATTGTCAGAGCATCTGAAAGAGGAGTAGCGTCGTCGAGAGTACCCCAAACAAGAAGAGTGGGTGCCTTTACATTGGGCATAAGCTCACATAAATCCTCATTGACAACCTTGACGAGAGTCTGTCTCATAACGGGAGAAGCGGCATTATAGTCTGCAGACCCGTTTTTCTTTCTGAGGTTTTCAAGAGCCTCCGGGAACATCTTCTGCACGGGAGCGGAGGAATAGATATTCTTAGTTGCTTTATAGATGGTCTGCTTTGTTTTCTGCTTGAGAGTCTTTTTGGGCTTTACGCCTGCGGCATCGATAAGAACTACCTTTTCAATTTCAAAGGGCAATTCTCTCGAGCAAAGCTTTATGATAACTCTGCCGCCGAAGGAGTGACCCATAAGAGTAATCTGAGAAGGGGAATATTCCTTTAAAAATTCGATTACGAAATCAACATAATCGTCGACGCACCAGGGCTCCTTGGGCTCCTCACTTTCACCGAAGCCGGGCATATCCATGGCAAGCACACGGTATTTTTGCTCAAGCACCGATATCATATGTTCATGAAGTGTGATATTGCTGCCCCAACCGTGAAGGATAACTACAATTTCACCTTCGCCGCGGTCAACGTAATTTATATTAAGTCCCTTTACCGTTTTATTCAAACAAGCTCATTCCTTTCAAAGACGTAATCTATTATATGAAAAGCGTATATGCATAGTAACCCATTCTGAAATATTATATCACAACATTTTTACGATTTCCATATCTGTGAGGCAATTATTACTATTTTTACAAAAAAAATTTGTACTGTATTTATTTTTTGAACTTTTGTGGTAAAATAGAAATTAAAAAGAGTAAAAAGGAGAATCAAAATGACTGATATAATTATTATTGGCGGCGGCCCTGCGGGTCTTACAGCGGCACTTTACGGTGTCAGAAGCGGTAAAAGCATTCTGCTTTTTGAAAAGACAGGCTTCGGCGGTCAGATAGCAAAGAGCCCCATGGTTGAGAATTATCCGGGCATAAAAGGTATAAGCGGAACGGAGCTTTCAATGAGTATTCATGCTCAGGCAGAAGCTTACGGCTGTGAATTCAGAAAAGAAACGGTGCTTTCGGTAACCGACGGAGAAGTCAAGAAGGTCAGGACCTCAAAGGGCGAATATGAAGCTAAGGCGGTTATTTTTGCCTTGGGAACTCAAGAACGGAAAAGCGGACTCGAAAACGAAGAACAGTATATCGGCAGAGGCCTTTCCTACTGTGCTTACTGCGACGGAAACTTTTTCAGAAACCGTGAGGTTGCCGTTGTGGGCGGCGGTAACACTGCAGTTCAGGATGCACTTTATCTCAGCGATATATGTAAAAAGGTTTATCTTATCCACCGCAGAGATGAATTCAGGGCGGAGAAAAGCCTTGTTGAAAAAGCGGCACAAAAGGAAAACATCGAAATTGTCACCGACAGTGTTGTTTGTGAGATCGGCGGTACACCCATAGTGAAGTATATAAAAGTGAAAAACAAGCACACCGAGGAAGAAAGAGAGCTTGCCGTTAACGGTCTGTTTATGGCTATCGGTCAGATTCCTCAGACAAAGGAGTTTGCTGATATACTGCCTGTTGACGAGGGCGGCTATGTTGATGTGGGTGAGGACTGTACAGTTAAGGATGGCATATACGTCTGCGGTGACTGCAGAAAAAAAGAAATCCGTCAGCTTACCACGGCGGTAAGTGACGGCACGGTTGCGGCAGCAAGGGCGATTGCTTTTATTAATGCGTAATATTTATGGCGGCGGAGCCTTAGGGCTTTGGCCGTCATTCTTGTTTGGCATGAGCGATGTCGACTGACTATTTTATTAAATATAAAGGTGAAAAAGTACACCTTCACCTATATGCCTACAACAACACCCGCCTTGGATAAAAAAACAAATCGTCAGCAAACTGCGATATATCCGCCTGCAGCGGATTCGATATAGTTACGCTTCGATATGTTTACCTTACGGTAAATTCGATATGTTTGCGTTGCAAACGAGAAATGCAGAAGCTCACAAGGCATTCTCTTACTGAAAGCTCACATTGAGCGGCTACGCGGTGCGGAATAAGTCGGAGGCCAAGCGGTCTTAGGAAGACAAAGGGCTATGACAACTCCTTGGCTCACAGAACGACATGGCTACGATCCGACTTGGTAAATTCGATATGTTTGCGTTGCAAACGAGAAATGCAGAAGCTCACAAGGCATTCTCTTACTGAATGCTCACATTGAGCGGCTACGCGGTGCGGAAT
>JAZSQD010000136.1:0-3907 GCA_045537815.1 Acutalibacteraceae bacterium
ATAAGGCTCTCTGGGCTGAACATGCTAAGGGTATCGAAGAATTCTACTCAAAATTCGCCGATAAGCTTCCCAAGGAGCTTCGTCCAGAGCTTGACACCCTCAAGAAGGACACTGCTGAATAATTCAGATTATGACAACAACGGGTGTCCTGACGGATGCCCGTTGATTTTTTATATGTGGGCAGGGGGTAAACAAAAAATATTTCATTTATGTGTAACTTTTTATCCTTTATAATTGTTTATATTAATGAAAGGCCTTTTAAAAGAAAGGAAAGGAGTCAGTAATATGAACAGAAAAATATCAGTTGTACTGTTAATAATGATTTTCATTTTAGTTCTCTTTTGCGGTTGTTCAACAGTTAAGCATATTGAGGCTGAAACTACATCTTCGACTACTGTTTTTATAAGCGAAAAATCAAGCAGTACGGAGCAAGTTGAATCAACGGTAAACACCTCTGCTGAAACGACAACGACAGAAACAACGGATGATTCCGATGCACAGTCCAAGGTTGAAACAACTGTTACAACTATATCACCCGATACAACACACAGCAATCAGTCAGATACTGAAGAAAAGCAAAAACTGACTGATGACCCGAGTTATTGGTTCATATGGTCACTTGATGAAGAAGGCATAGCAAATGCTGAAAACGACCCTGAAACAATAAAGCAGATTGCTTATGACGGAAAACCTGTAACCGTATTTTGCAAATTGAAAAATGCTTCGGCAAAACCTTGGGAATTCGGATTGTTTATTGAGATTGAAGGTGTTCTGCAAGAAATAGAGGTCGACGGAACTAAAAGCGAAGTATATCGTTTTGAATTACAGTCACTGGAAACCAGAACTGTGAAAATGCAATTTACTCCCAATATCGGAAAAAAAGGAGATATAAATAGTCTTTCCTGTGCAGTGTTACTGTCGCCGAGCTATGTAGCTCCTGAAAGCGGTAGTTACGGTATATATCTTGAACCGGGTGTTTCGGGTAATTATCCTCTTGTTATGCTTTCCGACTCTACTTCTACGGCAGAGACTTCTGATGAAGCTTCTTTATATAAGATTTCAGAAATAAACGAAACAATTTATTCGATTTACGATGAAGGCAACAATCTCGATGATTATGAAAACTATCCCTGTTGTTATGTTTATGAAAAACTGAACGATTACATAGCAAAAGAGTCCGGTACTATTATCAGAAATACTAAAATTACAACAAAAGCATCAAATAACAGTAAATTGATTCTGAATCTGCACGGAAAACCGGGCACATACAGGGTTTCTTTCTACATAAACGGTGAGAGATTGAATGCATTTGACGGTAAAGGGTACATAGATGTAACAATAGGAAAACATCAGCAGGCCGAAATACCTGTTACAATTGATACAAGAAAATTGAAAGGTGCAAACAGAATTGAGGCATATTACAAAGAGATAAACTGCGATTACACAAAGGGTGATGTCCTCGCTTCATCAAGTGCACAAAAATATATTGTAAAATAAGATAAAGAATTTTTGAAATCTTTCATTGTTTGTAACCTTTTATCCTTTATAATTGTTTATATTAATGAAAGGCCTTTTAAAAGAAGGAAAGGAGTTGAGAAAATGCAGATTAAGGATGAGCCGCAAAAAGAAAAGCTCAGGAAGCTATATGACGCTTATAAAAACAGGATGTATATTTCGGCTTGCAGAATACTCAAGGACCCGCAGAAGGCGGAGGACGCCGTCCATGACAGCTTTATAGCAATTTCCCGCAACATAGAAAAAATTGAAGACGTGGATTCCTTAAAAACTGCATCCTACTGCATAAAGGCGGCAAAGAACACCGCGCTCAATCAGGTTAAAAGGAATTTCAACGAAATACCGTCACTTATGAACGATGAGGATATATTTTTTGAAGAAAATATGCTGGATATGATTTGTTCAAAGGAAAACTACAGGATAGTTGTTGATTCAATAATGAGTCTTGATGAAAAATACCGCGATGTATTGAGCCTTTATTATCTCAACGAGCTTACCGTACCAGAAATAGCAGATTTGCTTTCGCGTAAGGAGGGCACAGTCAAGCAACAGCTTGCACGAGGCAGACACAAACTTATAAATATGATAGAAAAGGAGACTGAATGAAATGGCAGATAAGAGAAACCCCTTACTCAGACAGGCTTTTGAAGAGGCGGCTAAAAAGGAAATTGAAGCTCTTCCCGAAGAGAATAAAATTGTAAGACCATATTCCAAGGATTTAACGAAAAAAATGGATAAGCTTTTTGATGGGGCTTGCGGTCAGGATAAGACCGCACCCGCGAGAAGAAAGTTCAGATGGACGGCACTTATAGCGGCGGTGCTGATGTGTGTGGCTCTTACGGCAACTGTTTCGGCAACCGACTTTACACCGAAGGATATGCTTATACTTATGGGACTCTGGAGAGAGCCCGACCCGGAAAACTACGTTACTGTTGACTGGGAAATTGAAGAAGCTTATGCGGCAGGCAGTAATGAGACTGCACATAAAGAAGTTATCTATGACGGTGACGAGATTGTTATCAAGTATGTTCTTGATGAGGGTGCCCACTATATTGAAGAGGAAAAGGGTTTAATTCTCTTTCTTGACGGCGTGAGACAGACCTTCACTGTTAAACGTGGCGGTGAAATTACTGAGAACATTGATATGTATGCAATCGGCGGAAATCCCGGTACGGTGGACGCTATAGAGATTTTTTTCACCCCTAACATAGGAAAGAAGGGCGAAACACTTGCTCTTTCGCTTTGTGCGGTAACAGACCCTGATAACAGCAATGTTGTATGTAATACCGAAAACGGCAGAAGAGACTGGCATATGGACGATGATCTTAATAACATTTGTGATGACTGCGGTGCGGATGTCAGAGTTTATACGGGCATGAGAGCCTTCCTTTTACATAACGATGTTTTCGCTCATCTGATTATGGAAAAGGATGCTCCTGAGCAGAAAGCTGTATGCGGTGATATGTTCGGCAAAAAGGAATCACCTGTTCATGAAAAAATCCGAGCTATGTATAATTACGAGGAGCCTACAGGCGACGGCAGTGCATACTATAATGAATATGATAAGCTTGAATCATTGAATGCGGTTCTTTATAAGGACATTGATGAGACGATTTATTATGATAATGACCACCCCTTCCTGAAGGACACCTTCACTCTTCGCAAGACGGATTTTACAACTAAGGGCGAAGAAAATGAGAAGTTCACTTTAAATCTTCACGGTAAGCCGGGCGAGTACAGAGTTTCGTTCTATATCGGTACAGAAGCACAGCCTGTTTTTGACGGCGCGGAGAATATAGATGTTACTGTTCACGAGGGCAGACAGGTCGAGCTTCCCGTTGAGCTTGATACCTCCAGGCTTCCTAAGGGTGACAACAGATACTATGTAGTATATAGGAAAATGGGTGAGAATCAGTTTGAACACGGCTGGTGGTGGGAATACCAGATCTGCGAAGGTACCATTACTGTCGAATAAAAGATTAATTTTCTTTAGTACTTTTCGGAGCGGATGCGGTATGTGTCCGTTCCGAATCTATATTATCAGACGCCTTATATAGATATTAATCGTAAAAATATAAAAAAATAATATGTAGTATGCTTTGAACACGGAACACTATAAACACACGGACGAGTGTTCAAGAATGTAAAAAACTGTGCAAAACTTGTTGACATTTGTTGCCATAAGTGATATTATTATCAAGCTCTCTCGCGAAAATGTGGAAAGAGCGGAAAAAATGTCAAATGTTTTTTGAAAAAACTTTCAAAAAAGTATTGACAAGAGAACGGAGTATATGGTATACTCTTTGAGCTGTCTCGCAAAAGCGGGGTGGAGATTGGACCTTGAAAATTAAACAACGAGATAAGAAAAGGAACCCGAGATTCGATGGTAAAT
>JAZSQD010000176.1:0-5360 GCA_045537815.1 Acutalibacteraceae bacterium
CTCGCCTACGCTTCTGATACGACGGTTACCGAGGTGGTCGATGTCATCAGCGTGGCCTACGCCCTTTGCAAGACAGTTCAGGTAGTTGATTGAAGCGAGAATATCGTCAACGATGATTGTTTTGGGAACAAGCTCGTCTGCCTTCTCGCTGAGATATGCAAGAACCTCTTCCTTGCTCATACCGTCGATTTCGCTGAGAACTTCGTTAAGAACTGTATATCTAACATTTTCGTTGATGCCTGCTTCCATAAGCTCTTCTCTTGTGAAGCCGGGAAGATAGGGAAGCATATCAACCATGTTGTTTGAAATAACCTTTACGGGCTCTTCGAGACCTTCAACAGCTACATAAGCAATCTTAGCACCTGCCTGCTCGATTTCGTAAGCTCTCTGCTTTGTAACGAGCTCGCCCTCTTCAGCGATGATTTCGCCGGTGATTTCGTTAACGATGGGAGCTGCAAGTCTGAAGCCGCGGATTCTGTCGGAAATGCCGAGCTTCTTATTATACTTATAACGTCCTACTCTTGAAAGGTCGTATCTTCTTTCGTCAAAGAACATACCCTCGATGTGAGTCTGTGCGCTTGAAAGCGTGGGAGGCTCACCGGGACGCAGCTTCTTATAGATTTCGATAAGAGCTTCTTCAGTGTTCTTTGTGCTGTCTTTTTCGAGAGTTGCTTCGATTCTGTCGTCTGTGCCGAAGAACTCACGGATGTCGTTGTCGGTTGAATAGCCGAGAACACGGATAAGAGTTGTGATGGGGATTTTTCTGTTCTTATCGATTCTTACATAGAAAAGGTCGTTCTGGTCTGTTTCGTATTCGAGCCAGGCACCGCGACCGGGGATGATTGTTGAAGTGAAGAGCTTTTTACCGGTAACGTTGTGAGTCATACCGAAGTATGCACCGGGAGAACGCACAAGCTGAGAAACAATAACTCTCTCGGCACCGTTGATGATGAAGGTACCGCTGTCGGTCATAAGGGGGAAATCACCCATATAAACCTCGCTGTCCTTTACCTCGCCTGTGTCTTTGTTGTAAAGACGTGCGGTAAGGCGCATGGGAGCTGCGTAGGTTGTATCTCTCTCCTTACATTCCTTAACTGTGTATTTGGGCTTATCGTCCATACGGTAATCCACAAAGCTCAGAACAAGGTTTCCGCTGTAATCAGTGATTTCCGACATATCCCTGAGTACTTCCTTAAGACCTGTTTCGATGAACCATTTGTAGGAATCCTTCTGAACCTGAATGAGGTTGGGCATCGGCATAACTTCCTCAATTTTGCCGAAGCTCTTTCGCACTTTTGTGCCAAGCTTCACATCGGTTACGTTAACCATTGGCTTATCACTCCATATCTTTTAAATTTGCCCGAAGGCATTGGAATTACGATTTTTAAAAAGGGTATTGACATTTGCAGATATAAATGGTAATATGCAATCAAGGAAGGAAAGAAAAATACTTCCACACATAATTATCCATTATAAGTTTCACGATTGTATCACACTTGGCATAGCTATGTCAAGTGGTTTTTTATTAAAATTATAGTTTTTTAACTAAAAAAGGCATGTTTTATGCGATTTTCACTCCGAAACGGGGTGATTTTTTCTTTTAAGCAGGTAAAGCGGGCGGTGAAAATAAAAAAGGACTCTCCCCTGCCGCTTAAAGCAAGGGAGAGTATTTCTATTTATTACGGTCAATCAATCACATTAAACGCACGGGGAGGTGTGTAAAAGTTAATTACGCAAATACGGTTTCCGCAAAGCTTTTTATGAGAGCAATAAGCATTTTTACAAGCTCAACGAGGTCGGTGGCAAGAATATCGAAAATATCCTTGTTTTCAGCCTCAACCGTATCAGTTGCAACACAGCAGGTACAATTTGCAGTTTTGCTTCCGTCAGCATTTTCTGTGTATTCACCCCAGCGGTGATTACCGAAAATACAATCTCTTACATTTTTAAATAAAAAAGTTATGTTTTCACCCTTTTCAATACAATCTTCTGCAACTACTTCTTTCTCACCGTTTCTTATTTCATAAATAAGTTCATCATACACAAAGGGACTTTCATCGAAATTTTTCTCAAAGTCTTTTGAAAATTCAAATTTGATGCCTTCACCACGTATTGCAGTGACAGCCCAGGTATAGTAATAAGCATACTCATATGCATCAAATATTACCAAGTAATTCTCATTTTTAAAATCAGCAATAAATTTTCTTGATTTTTCAACGATTTCATCAACAACAGACTGGTCTTCTGCTGTGAGATAATCAACTCTCACATACTCTGATTCTTCATCTATCGGACGGCGTATAAATTCATCAACTGAGCTATACACATCATGAGCTCTCTCAAAAGCAATTTCAGAGTCGTAAACACTGTAATAAATTCCGACAGCTTCAATCCAAACTTCTATAACCTCAGAAAAATCGGCACCCTTGACACCGCATTTATAGCAATGGCAATAGCCGTCTTCACTGATATTCGGTCTTTCGCCGATAATGTTGTTGAACCAATGCTCACACTCCTCATCTGCGGCAAAGGCCACAGGCATAACTGATACAAGCATGATGATTGATAAGATAATTGCTGTTAATTTTTTCATTGTTATTGTCTCCTCTCAGATATATGTTACATAATGTAACATCTTTATTGTAACAAACTGTTACAATAAAGTCAAGAGGTGAAGTTATGAAGGGGCTGAAAATGATACGCAAAAGCCGCAACCTCAATCAGCAAAAGGTTGCTATGGATTTAAATATTTCCCGCGAGGCGCTCTCGCATTATGAAAACGGTAAACGTGAACCGAGCCTTGATATGCTCAGAAGGCTTTCCGAATACTTCGATGTTTCTATTGATTACCTTATTAACGGTGAAGAATTCAAAAAGAAATAAAGCGGGTTTTTGTGTTTCAGCTTAAACCTGCTTTTTTATTTTTCGTCATCTCTACAGATACGCATCAAACAGACCGCTTCCCCGAAAATTAAATTCACAGGGAACGGCTTACCCGTTTCAGCATCCGCTCAGCGCAATTCTGCCTTCTGCATTCTTCCAACCCCCCTTGATTATTTCACTCATTACATATATAATAGAAAGGCAAAGAAAAAATAAAGGAGAGTGTTAACCGTGAATTATAAGGAAACATTAGAAAACGCAAAAACAGGTCTTTCTGACCTGAGAGATTATGCTGTTGACGGAATCAAGGCTGTCTGTGATGCTTACGGTCCCCGCCCCTGCGGTGAGGAAAGCGACATCAAGGCTCAGCTTTATATGCTCGAAAGCATTAAGAAGTACAGCGACGAAGCATGGCGCGAGGTTTTCAGAGTCAACCCCGATGCATTTATGTCCTTTGTGCCCCTTGCAGGTACATGTATGTTCGGCGCAACCGCCGCAAACCTTATCGCCGCTACAAAGTGCAAAAAAGGCGCTCTCGGCTCATTGGGTCTTATCGGTACTGCCCTTTCAGGCATCGTAGGCGAGTTCCTTCTTTATAAAAAGCCTCTTGATCCCTTCTTTAAAGAAAAGGAAGGCGGTAACATCATCGCAGTAAGAAAGGCCTCAGGTGAAACAAAGCGCAGAATCATCCTTTCAGGCCACACCGACTCAGCTCCCGAATGGACATATACATATAAATTCGGCTCAAACGGCTCTTATGTGCTTCTCATCCCTGCAATTACAGGTCTTCTTTACACAGGCGCTACTGCAGTTGTAAACCTTAAGAGTAAAAACAAGAAGCTCAAAAAGGCTATGAGCCTCGGTCAGCTCGCTTTTGCACCCGCTTATGCAGGTCTTTTCAATTTCACAAACAGCAAAAGATATGTTGACGGTGCAAACGATGACCTTTCAGGCTGTTATGTTTCCGCCGCAGTTATGAAGTACCTTTCAGATAACGATATCCGCTTTGAAAATACAGAGGTAGTATGCCTTCTTGCAGGCGGTGAGGAAGCAGGTCTTCGCGGCTCAAAGGCTTTCTTTGAGGCTCACCCCGAGTACAAGAAAGACGGCGTTGAAACAATTTTCGTAGGCTTCGACACAATCCGTGACGAGGATTATATGATGATTTACGAAAGAGATATGACAGGCATGGTCAAAAACGACAAGAGAGTTTGCGACCTTCTTAAAAAGGCTGCAGAAAAGTGCGGCAAGGACGTACCCATAGGCGCAATCCCCCTCGGCTCAACTGATGCCGCTGCCGCTTCTCAGGCAGGTATCGCCGCCGCATCCTTCGTTGCTATGGACCCGGCTCCTGCAGATTACTACCACACAAGACGTGACACCGCTGATATTCTTGTTCCCGAGACAATCGAAAAGACTATCGAAATTGCTCTTCAGACTGTATTTGACTTTGACGAAAAGGGAATCTGATAGTAGTCAGTAGCCAGTAGTCAGTAGTCAGGGAAACGCCTGCGGCGTTTCAAGCATATATCAAGACATAAGTTAACCCTCTCCTACCGTTTGGTAAGAGAGGGTTGTTTTTGTGTTCGGGATAAATATCAGTCGATGATTGTTTCGTCGTCATACACAAGCTCGTCATAAATTTTCTTTTGTTCGGCTTCAAGTTTTTCTGCCTGCTCGGGTGTGACGATAACGTATGTATATTTGCATTTTATATCATCTAAGCCTGAATCTCTCGGGAAATCTATCTTTGACAGTCTGCCCTTTTTATCATAAACGAAGCTTGTCAGGGACGTACCGTCCTCATCGATTTCCTTCATTGAAAGCTTTCTTCCGTCTTCGTCGTATTCGTTTATCTTTTCGTAATAGACATGTTCACCTTCATAAAAGGAATACTTCTTTTTGTTAATTATTCTGCCCTCGGCATCATACTCAAAGGTATCACGCTGATCTATAGTGCCGTCTTCAAAGGTTGCCTTTTCGGTAATCTGATTTTTCTCATCGTACTTATATTCGTAACGGTAATCTTCCTTACCCTCTGTAAAATAGACCTCTTTTACAAGGTTACCACTTTCGTCATAATCACAGGAATAATACAGGCCGTCTTCATTATCATGCTTTTCAATCAGCCTTCCCTTGTCATCATACACAAAGCGTGTAGTGCTTTCACCAAGATTCTGTTGAGCGCCCTTTCTTTCAATAAGAACGCCCTTTTCGTCATATACGCATTCAACGGTTGCCCACCATTCGCCATCCATTGTCCAGTTTTCACCCAAAAGCTTACCGTCGCTGTCAAATTCAAACTCTGTTAACTGACGTACTTCTTCATCACTATAATATATTTCCTCAATGACATTACCGTTTTTATCATAATTTAACCTGTAGTCAAGCTCTCCCGATCTATATTTAAGTATTGAGGTAAGGTTTCCTTCTTCATCATATTCGTAAACCTTGCCTGTACGGGTTCTATCCCTGCA
>JAZSQD010000082.1:0-14656 GCA_045537815.1 Acutalibacteraceae bacterium
AGCAGGCTATGAAGGTTGGGTTGTTGTTGAGGCTGAGCAGGATCCCGCAAAAGCAAATCCCTATGAGTATGCAGTTCTTGCAAGAAACTACATCAGAGAAAAAACAGGTCTTTAATAAAAGTAAAAAGGGGCTGTAAAAAAACAAAAGTCCTGCAAAAGCTTAAAAACAAAATAAATTTAATTATCAAAACCGTTGTAAAAGCATAAGATAAAGCTTTACAACGGTTTTTTACTGTTATGTATTAATTTTATCTGTCTCCCGAAAGAGCTAAAGCTGTCAATTAAGCAGATTTTATAAGGGAAATTCCTGACTACTGACTACTGACTACTTAAAAGGGGCTGTATTTTTTTACAGCCCCTTATTTTATTTGAGCAGTGCTTCTGCAATTTTTATGTCGTGAGGATAGGTGATTTTAAAATTTGCAGTATCTCCTGCAACGAGCTCAACCTTTTCACCGCTGAATGTGAAAACACTGCAGGTATCGG
Source organism: Acutalibacteraceae bacterium (assembly GCA_045537815.1). Lineage (GTDB taxonomy): Bacteria > Bacillota > Clostridia > Oscillospirales > Acutalibacteraceae > UBA6857. The sequence continues at coordinate 487 of JAZSQD010000082.1, forward strand.
TGAGTGAGGACTTTTGAGAATCGGTCAGACCGTTATAAAGCTCTTTGAGCTTCTTTGCCTTGAAGCTCTGAGGAGTCTGACACTGATAAACCTTGCTTCTTTTGGGTGTGCTGTCTATATTGTTGCCGTCATTGCTTAAAATCACCGTATCGGTTGCGGGTATAACCGTACCGATTGCTTCACAGAAGGGGATTTTTTTAATGTGTTCGCTGATGATGCTCTGTGTAACAAAAGGACGTACCGCATCGTGAGTGACTATAACTGTATCATCATAAAGACCGTCATTGTTTTCGATATAATCAACTGCCTTCATAACCGTTGCGTTTCTTGTTTGTCCGCCCTCGATTACGGTTATGACACCTCTTCCGAAGCAGGAATCAACCAGCTCCTTGGTATATGTGAGCCATTCACAGGGGCACAGTAAAATTATACGGTTAAAGCGTTTTTCTGCTGTGAATTTTTCAAGTGTGTGGATAATAACGGGCTTTCCGCCGATTTCTATATATTGCTTGGGCAGCTCCTTTTCAGCTCTGCTTCCCGTTCCGCCTGCGGCGATAACTGCATAAATCATAACATCACCTCCGTGATTTGCTTTTACAATTATACAATATTAACCTTTTTTGTCAATATAATAAGCAACTTTCTCCGTTGACAAATTTCAACATAAAGAGTATAATTATTTCGATTTGTAAATACAAGGAGACTTGAAGAATGAATCAGTATTTTTTAGATGAAATCAAGTGTGTTGCAGAGGAGCTTGGCAAAAAAAAGCTTCGTCCTAAGCGCTATGAAACCCATGAGATCAATATCGTATGTGATGAGCATACTCTTGCCGCATATACTGCGGGTTACTATATGTCTGTCTGTGACGGTGAAAACGGCGGCTCTGTCAATGTTATAGGTGAAACCGGTTGGAACAACAGAGAGCTTTACGGTGAAGTTGCCGAAGAGTTCGGCGGCAAAGGCAAATTCGGTCTTTATGAAACCTTTGAGGAATATCTCAGCAACAGAGCAGAAAACAAGAACAGACGAATTATTTATTTTGCAAATTTTCAGCTTCCCTGCTACAAAGATCAGGAATTTGCAGAAAAGAAAAAGACAACCCTCAGACATTGGCTTGAGCTGGCAAGGTCTGAGGATATACGTTTTATGTTTGTGCCTGTTTTTAACTTCAGAGAGCCGTTCCCTGAGGGCATAGCAGCCTGCTCTGAAAGAGAAGTGGAGGCCTTGACCCTTTATGATAAGGATTTTTATCAGGGCAAGCTTCTTATTGAATTTGAGGATATATGCAGAGAGTATTTTACGGGCAGAGACCGTTTTATGAAGGTTGTTCGCTTTGACAGCGTTTTCGGCCCTCTTGTTAAAAATACAAGTAAGCTTCCTTTTGATGAAATCATCAGCGAGCTTATAGAAAAAAACACCGTTACCTTCAAAAGAAGCGATACCTTTACCTATTATACCGCAACATACATCAGACAGGCGGTTTCCGCTATCCACGCGGTTGCAACAAAGGGCTCAACAGGTAATATATATAACGCTTCAAATTACCGCTTTACTCTTCACGACCTTAAAAATAATCTTTATAAGAGCTTCAGCTACAGAAAGCCCGAGGTCAGATATGAAGATGATATTGCCGAAGTTCCTGAAGAAAAATATGAATGTCTGAGTAATCTCAAGATAAAGAATCTGGGCTGGTCTGTGGTTACACCCTTGCAGGAAGCAATATACAGAACGGCTCTTGCTGAGACAGATGACGAATATTTGGCAAGCTTTTATGTTAGTGTTTATCAGGGTAAGCTTGACCGTATAAAGAAAATCGAAATGGATATCATGAAGGAAATTGACCGTATCTGTAAGGAGAATGATATTAAGTATTTCCTTGTGGGCGGCTCACTTCTCGGTGCGGTCAGACATAAGGGCTTTATTCCCTGGGATGACGATATTGACATCGGTATGCTCAGAGAGGATTACAACAAGTTCCGAAAGGCATGTCCCGAGGCTCTTTCCTCTAAGATGAGATATCAGTCATACAGCAAAGAAAAGCATTCTCACTATATTTTCGAAAAAATCCGTCTTAAGGAAACTTATTTTACAACTAAGTTCTCAAACAGATTCCGCGATATTGAAAACGGTATATTTGTGGATGTACTTGTTTATGACAAGACCTCTAATATCAGAATTTTGCAGAAGGTGCATATCAAGCTTATCAAGATGATGAACAGAATCATCAATGTGCGTTGGGTAAATGTGCCAAGAAGAGGAATTCATTACACTGCAACAAAGATTTTTCTTCCCGTTATGCGGCTTATTCCCTTCAGAGTTTACCATTGGTGTTTTGAGGCTGTTCTGCGTATGTTTAACTGGAACAGGAAAAGCAGATATCTTATTGACGGTGTAGGTCAGAATGTCGGGAAGGGAGCATTCCCGCTTTCCTGGTTTGATGAAATGACAGAGGTTCCTTATGAGGATATGGTTTTCAGCGCACCGGCAAAGTACGACGAATACCTGAGACATTGGTACGGAGACCGCTATATGGAGCTTCTTCCCATTTCTTCGAGAAAATCAGGTCACAACCTCAAACGTATGGACCTTGGTAAGTATCTTTTCAGCGAAACAGAAAATATGCCTTCCCATATAAACGACCTTAACGGTGAGCTTTTTGAGAAGCCGCTTAATAAATAATTTTCTAATCGGGTTTCCTTTTACAGGTGACCCGATTATTTTATTCTTATTCTTTTCCTTGACATAAGTATTAAAAAATAGTATTATATGGTATAATACTATTATTATGGGTAATTATCGTTTGAGACGTATATATATTAATTTCAAAAAGGAGGTTTTGCCTTAAATGACTGAGAATAATCAGAAGAAAACAGGAAGCGTAAATCAGAAGAATAAGAAAAACGGAAATTCAAATAAAAACAAAACAAACAAAAAGCAGCAGAATGCAAAAAAGACGCTCGAAAGCAAGGTTCAGGCTGAACAGAAGGCTCAGAATCAGGCTAAAAAGAGCGGCAGGAATCAGTCAAAGAATCAGACTGCTTATAACCGTAAGGCTGACGCTAAAGCGGAACAGCCGAAACGCAGAAAGAGCAAAAGCAAGAAGAAGGAGGCCCCTGCCGTTCCCGTTAAGATTGCCTTTCTCGGCGGTCTCAATGAGGTCGGAAAGAATATTACCCTCTTTGAATACAAGGATGACGTAATTCTTGTTGACAGCGGTCTTGCCTTTCCTGATGAAGATACGCCCGGCATCGACCTTATAATCCCCGATTTTACTTATATTCAAAAAAATGCCGATAAAATCAAGGGTATCTGTATAACTCACGGTCATGAGGACCACATAGGCTCACTTGCCTATCTTCTCAGAGAGGTCAATATTCCCGTTTACAGCACCCGTCTTACTAACGGTCTTATTGAGGGTAAGCTCAAGGAACACGGGCTTCTCGATAAAGCGAAGCTTAATGTTGTCAATGCAGGCTCAAGTGTAAAGCTCGGTGAATTTGAGGTTGAATTTATCCATGTCAACCATTCCATTCCCGATGCGGTGGGCTTTGCGATAAAATGCGGTGCAGGTACAATCGTTCACACCGGTGACTTTAAAATCGACAGCACTCCCATTGACGGCGGTATGATAGATATTGCCCGTTTTGCCGAGCTTGGCAAAGAGGGTGTACTGTGTATGATGGCTGATTCAACAAATGCTGAGCGCCCCGGATATACAGAAAGCGAAAGCAAGGTCGGCGCCTCCTTCGAAATGCTTTTCAGAAAGGCTGAAAAAAGAAGAATAATTGTTGCCACCTTTGCTTCCAATATTCACCGCGTTCAGCAGATTATAAATGTTGCTCAGAGCCTCGGCAGAAAGGTTGCGCTTTCGGGCAGAAGCCTTGAAAATGTTGTTGCGGTTGCTTCTGAGCTGGGCTACCTTAACGTTCCCGAGGGTATACTTATCAAGCTTGATATGATAAACAAATACCCGGAGGAGCAGATTGTACTTATCACAACAGGCAGCCAGGGTGAGCCTATGTCAGCTCTTACAAGAATGGCGTTTTCCGACCACCGCAAGGTTGCCATCGGCCCTAACGACTATGTTATTATTTCAGCTACGCCGATCCCCGGTAACGAAAAAACCGTAGGAAGAGTTATAAATGAGCTTATGAAGCTCGGAGCTGAGGTTGTTTACGAAAAAATGTATGACGTTCATGTTTCTGGACACGCCTGCAGAGAAGAACTTAAGATTATGCTTGGTGTTATAAAGCCCCGTTACTTTATTCCCGTTCATGGTGAGCAGAAGCATCTTGCAAAGCACGCTTCACTTGCTCAGGCTATGGGTATTCCTGCCGATAATATTCTTATGGCAGATAACGGAGCACTTGTTGAGGTCGGAGCGGACGGAATAAAAAAGGCGGGTACCGTGCCTGCGGGTCAGGTCTTTGTCGACGGCTCAGGTGTGGGCGATGTCGGTTCGGTCGTGCTTCGTGACAGAAAGCATCTTGCCGAGGACGGTATCATTATCGTTGTTGCTACGGTTGACTCAGTCAGCGGAGAAATTCTTTCGGGTCCCGATGTGGTTTCCAGAGGCTTCGTTTTTGTCAAGGAATCGGGCGACCTTATTGCAGATGCACAGAATACCGCATATGACACAATTATGCGTTGCTATGACAGGCATATTTACGATTGGGGCACCATCAAGAGCAGAATCCGTGATGACGTATCCCGTCTTATGTATGAAAGAACAAAGCGCAGCCCCATGATACTTCCCGTTTTAATGGAGATTTAAGAATATGAAAAGAATCTGGAAGATATATGATTTATCCTTGCTGTTTATTTTGGCGGCATTGGTGTTTTCGGTAATAACCTTTTTAAAGGGTGACAGAATAATTTCTGTTGCTCTGGCTTGTGTTGCCGTTGTTTATGCTGTTGCAAGATTCATATATCATAAAAAAGTCAGAGAAAAGCTTCTTTATAAGGTTGCCGAGGTTTCACGAGAGCTTGATTTTTCTCAGGGTAAGGCTTTTGAAAAGCTTGTTGTACCTTGTGTTGTTATTGAGGAAAACGGAGAAATTATCTGGCTTAATGACAGCTTCATACAGCGTTTTGGCATCACAGCCGCGACAAAAGCGCCTAATCTCAAGGAGCTTATAAAAAAAGACAGTCTTGAAAAGATGCTTCAGGGCAGAGGCTTTAAGGTCAGAGTCGACAATATGTATTTTGCCATATACTCAAACGAGATTGAGCTTGAGGATGAAACGGTATATCTTCTTTATTTCTTTGACGAAACCAGATTGCGTATTACCGAAAAGGAGTATTACGACACAAGACCGTCGGTAATGCTTTCCGTAATTGACAATGCAGATGAAATTTATCAGAACTTCAAGGAAAGTGACTGTGCGGTAATTTTCAGCCGTGTTGAAGGTCTTATAGATGATTGGGTCAGCTCATACGGCGGACTTTGCAGAAAGTTTTCCAATGCCAGAATGCTTTTCTTTGTTGAAGAAAGAGCTTTGCAGAGGATGATTAACGATAAGTTCAGTATCCTTGATAAAATAAGAGAAATGACCTTTGACGGAAAAAGCGTGGATATCACTCTGTCTATCGGTGTCGGCAAGGAGGATAGCCTGATTGAATCCAACAACTCAGCAAGGCTAGCCCTTGATATGGCTCAGAGCCGGGGCGGTGATCAGGTAGCTATAAAGCACGAAGCTCAGTATAAATTTTACGGCGGTGTTTCTGCAGGCTTCGAAAAGAAAAACAAGGTAAGAACACGGCTTGTTGCAAAGAGTATTTCTGAAATTATCAGCTATAGTGACAATGTTATTATAATGGGCCACAGATTTTCCGACTTTGATGCCTTCGGCAGTGCGGCGGGTATGTATGCTATCGCCACTCATCTCAATAAGGATGCATACATTGTCCTTAACAGAGAATCTACTCTCGCAGGTCCTCTTGTTGACAAGTTTATTGAGTCAAAAGGCGACAAGGTCGTTATAAGGCCCGAGCAGGCGGCTCACCTTATAAGAGAAAATACATTGCTTATTGTGGTTGATACTCATAAAAAGGATTTTACCGAAGCTCCCGAGCTTGTGGATAAAATCAGTAAGGTTATGGTTATTGACCACCACAGAAAGTCTGTCAGCTTTATTGACGATACCGTGTTATTCTATCATATGCCCAATTCTTCCTCGGCGGCAGAAATGGTGACAGAAATTGCACAGTATACGGGAAACAAGCCCATTCTTGATCCCTTTACCGCTTCTGCTCTTTTCGCAGGAATTATGCTTGATACAAGAAACTTTATTCTGCGTGCGGGCGTCAGAACCTTTGAGGCGGCGGCATATCTGCGTTCAAGAGGCGCAAATACCGTAGACAGCAAAAAGCTTTTCTCAAACGATATGGAAATTTTCCGCCACAGGAATGCTATTATCGATTCTGCGAGAACCTATAAGGACTGCGCAGTTTCCATAGCAGACGGCGGTGTAGAAAATATAAGACTTGTTACATCTCAGGCTTGTGATGAAATGCTGAATATCGACGGAGTAAAGGCTTCCTTTGTTCTTTACCCCATAAACGACGGTGTAAATATTTCTGCAAGAAGCTACGGCGAGATAAATGTTCAGCTTATTATGGAAGAGCTTGGCGGCGGCGGTCATCAGACAATGTCGGCATGTCAGCTTCGCAGCGTAACAATGGCTGAGGCCACAGAAAAGCTTGAAAAAGCAATAGATAATTATTTAGACAATATATAGGAGGATAACAATATGAAAGTTGTTTTAAAACAGGACGTTAAGGGCTTAGGTAAAAAAGGCGAGCTCGTAAACACATCCGACGGATACGCAAGAAATTTCCTTTTCCCTAAGGGACTTGCAGTTGAGGCTAATGCGCAGAGCCTTACCGAGCTTAAAAACCGTGAGCAGTCAGCAAAGTATAAAATCGAAACCGAAATTGCAGCTGCAAAAAAGTCTGCAGCAGAGCTTGAAGGAAAAACAATCGTGCTTTCCGCAAAGGCAGGCGCAAACGGTAAACTTTTCGGCTCAATTACCTCAAAGGAAATTGCAGAGAAGGTAAAGAGCCAGTTCGGTATTGAAACCGATAAGAGAAAGATAGCAGTTGAGGACATCAAGCAGTTCGGTACCTATCAGTTTGAAATCAAGCTTTATCAGGGTATCAGCGCAAAGCTTTTTGTCAGAGTAGGCGAATAATTAAGAAGTAAAAAACAAACGGAGGTGACACAAAATGAGCAATGGAAATATTGTTTCGCTTGACGATGTGAATATGCCTTATTCTCTTGAAGCGGAGCAGGCTGTTCTTGGCTCCATACTCATTGAACCCTCTTGCATTACGCAGGTGCTGATTCTTGTCAAGCCCGAGTATTTCTATCTCCCACAGCATAAGGCTATTTTTACCATTATGCAGGAACTTGATGCTCTGGGTAATAAAATTGACCCTCTTATTGTTCTTGAAAAGCTGAAAAACGAAAAGCTTTATGACGAATCAACGGGCAAGAAATATCTTTTCCAGCTTGCCGACCTTGTTCCGTCCACTGAAAATGTTGAAGCTTATTCAAAGATAATCAGAGAAAAGTATTATATACGTTCACTTATTAATGTTTCAAAGACAATCATCGATGATGCTTCATCATCAAATGAACCTGCCGATCTTCTTCTTGAATCGGCGGAACAGAAGATTTATGATATCAGACAGGGCAGGGTTTCAAAAGGTCCCTCAAAGATAGGCGATATTATCGTTAACGAGGTTTACGATAAGCTTCAGAAGCTCAGCTCTCCCGATAAGGATAAATATAAGGGCTTCCCTACAGGCTTTACAGATCTCGATAAGGCAATTACCGGTCTCAATCGCTCTGACCTTGTTATTATCGGTGCCCGTCCTGCTATGGGTAAAACAAGTCTCGCCCTTAACCTTGCAAGAAACACTGCCATGATAGGCAAAAAGAAGGTGCTTTTCTTTTCTCTCGAAATGACCAAGGAGCAGCTGGCTCAGAGAGTACTTTCAACGGAGGCAAGAGTCGAAAGCACAAAGATGCGTACAGGCAATATATCAAGCGACGAATGGGCAAAGCTTGCAACTGCAACTGCAATTCTCAGCAACTGTGAGCTTTATTTTGACGATACATCCAATATGACAGTTTCTGAAATGAAGTCAAGAATCCGCCGTCTTCGTGATGTGGATGCGGTTTTTGTTGACTATCTTCAGCTTATGAAAAGCGGATCCCGCGTAGAAAGCCGTGTTCAGGAGGTTTCTGAAATCACAAGAAACCTCAAGCTTATGGCAAAGGACCTTAATATTCCCGTTGTTGTTCTTGCTCAGCTTGCAAGAAGCACCGAGGGCAGAGGTAAATCACATAAGCCTCAGCTTTCTGACCTTCGTGAATCAGGCTCAATTGAGCAGGACGCCGATATAGTAATCATGCTTTACAGAGATGAATACTATGCAGGTGAAAAGGATGACGGCGGTGCACCCGAAGAAAAATCACCCATAAACGAGGCTGAATTTATCATTTCCAAAAACAGACACGGCCCCACCACAACCGTTAAAGTTGCATGGAACGGCGATTATACTCTCTTTACAAATCTGGAGACGATAAGAAATGATATGTAAGGTTATTTCCTCGATTGAAAAGTATTCCTTATTTGATAACGTAAAATCTGTTGCCGTCGGAGTTTCAGGCGGTGCCGATTCGGTTTGCCTTCTTGATATTTTAAGTAAATTAAAGGAACATTACGGTATTATACTGAAGGCTGCTCATGTCAACCATAATCTCAGAGGCGAAGAAGCCTTGCGGGATGAAAACTTTGTTCGTGAGTTATGTGAGAAATACGGCATTGAGCTTCAGGTTTTCAGCGTTGATGTAAAGAAAGAGGCTGAAAGATTCGGCGTAGGCGAAGAGGAGTGCGGAAGAATTCTCCGTTATCAATGCTTTGCTTCAATGGATTGTGATGTTGTTGCCGTTGCACACAGCCTTTCCGACAGTGTTGAAACAATGCTTTTCAACCTTGCAAGAGGTACGGCACTTAAGGGTCTGTGCGGTATTTCTCCTTCGAGAAAGGGTGTCATCAGACCGCTTATTGATTGCACCAGAGGTGAAATAGAAGAATATTGCGAAAAAAATGCTCTCCGCTTTGTCACAGATTCCACCAATCTTGCCTGTGACTATACAAGAAATCATATAAGGCATAATCTGGTGCCTGCTTTGAGTGTGATAAACGAGAGCTTCGAAAACAACATAAGCCGTTGTATGACCTCTCTGAGTGAAGACTGTGACTATCTTGACCGTGAAGCACGAAAGCTTCTTGAAAAATCTAGGCTTGACGAAGGATACAGCATAGAACTTCTTCAGAAAAGCCATCCTTCTTTAAGAAAAAGGGCTCTTGCCCGGATTCTCAGAGCGAATATGCAAAAGGATGTTGATAACAGACATGTGCTTTTGTTTGACAGTCTTATACAGGGTGAGTGTAAAAAAGCAGAAATTGGTAAAAATCTTTATATAACCGAAAAAAACGGCACTGTTTTTATAGGTGAAGCCGAAAAAACCGCAGAAGAGTGGAGCGTTTCATTTGTAAACTCAAGAGCAGAAACGCCTGTGGGAACATATGTTATTTCTTCAGCGGTCTGCGAAGACGATAATGTTTTCGACGGTGATGCCGTGACAGGTGAGCTTTATATTTCCTCGAGAAAAACGGGGGATTGCTTCAGTTTTAAAAACAGAAAGGTGACAAAAAGCCTTAAAAAGCTTTTCAATGAAATGAAAATTCCTGCGGCAGAACGAAATTCGGTTGCGGTTCTGCACGACGGAGATAATGTCGTCTGGGTTGAAGGTGTCGGTGTCAATGCACCCTATCTGCCAAAAGACGGCAGCAAGGAATTATTGACTGTAAAGAAGGAAGGATAAGAATATGCATAAAGATGTTGAAAGTATGCTTTTCACCGCCGAAGAGATAAATTCAATGGTTAAGCGCATAGGTAAGCAGATTACTGAAGACTATAAAGACAAAAATCTGCTTCTTGTCTGTGTACTCAAGGGGTCGGTTTGTTTTATGGCTGACCTTATGAGAGCCATAGAGCTTGACTGCAAAATCGACTTTATGGATGCCAAGAGCTACGGAAACAGCACTGTAACCAACGGCGTTGTAAGCATCACAAGAGACCTTAATTATGATATTTCCGATTATGATATTATGATAGTTGAGGATATTTTTGACAGCGGAAGAACACTTGAGAAGCTTACTCAGATTTTTTCTGTCAGAGGACCTAAAAGTGTTGCCTGCTGCTCGCTTCTTGATAAGCCCGAAAGACGTGCCGAGGGAGTTACTCTTGAGCTTGACTATGTGGGCGCGAAGGTGCCTGATGCCTTCGTTGTCGGCTACGGGCTTGATTACAACGAAAACTATCGCAACCTTCCTTACATCGGCATTCTTAAGCCTGAAGTTTACAGCAATTAAAGGAGGACTCAATATTGAATAACAACACAACTAATACAGCGCCCAAATGGGGTAATTGGCTGTATCTCATCATACCCGCCATTCTCATTTTAGGTATGGCATATACTATAGGAGGCAAGAACTCAGCCGAAAAGCCCCGTTATTACGAAATAGTACAGTCCTTCCGTCAGAATGAAGTTGTTGAGTTTACTCTTGACCTGAGTAACGGTGCACTTAAATATAAGCTTGCTGACGAAGAGAAGGCAAAGGAATATAATGTACCTAATGTTGATATATTCCTTAACGATATTCATGATTATGTGACAGAATATAATATTGAGCATAAGGACAGCCCTATTAAATACGACTATAAAAAAGGTTCTTCCGGCTGGTGGGCAAGTATGGCGCCCATGCTTATTGTTTCTGTCGGCCTTGCCGCATTTATGTTCTACATCTACCGCAAGATGGGTCAGAATATAGCCAACGAAAACAACCGTACCATTTCCTTCGGTAAGGCGAGAGTCAAGCTCGGTAAGGATGCAAAAAAGAAAAAGACCTTTGCCGATGTTGCGGGTGCCGATGAAGAAAAGGCAGAGCTTGCAGAAATTGTAGAATTTCTCCGTTCTCCCGAAACCTTCAGCGCTCTCGGTGCCAGAATACCCAAGGGTGTGCTTCTTGTGGGCCCTCCGGGTACAGGTAAAACTCTTCTCGCAAGAGCTGTTGCCGGTGAAGCTGACGTTCCCTTTTTCTCAATTTCAGGCTCTGATTTCGTTGAAATGTATGTGGGCGTCGGTGCTTCAAGAGTCAGAGACCTTTTTGACCAGGCTAAGAAAAAGTCACCTTCAATTCTTTTCATCGATGAAATTGATGCTGTCGGCCGTCACAGAGGTGCCGGTATGGGCGGCGGACACGATGAAAGAGAGCAGACCCTTAACCAGCTCCTTATTGAAATGGACGGCTTTGGAGAAAATGACGGTGTAATCATTCTCGCCGCAACCAACAGACCCGATATCCTTGACCCTGCACTTTTAAGGCCGGGCAGATTTGACCGTCAGCTTACTGTGGGCTATCCCGATGTCAAGGGTCGTGAAGAAATACTCAAGGTACACGCTAAAAATAAGCCGCTTTCACCTGATGTTGAGCTTTCGGTTATTGCAAAATCCACTGCAGGCTTTACAGGTGCAGACCTTGAAAATCTTCTTAATGAGGCAGCTCTTTCTGCAGCTCGCAAAAAGAAAAAGTCAATCACAATGGAAGAAGTCAAGCAGGCTGTTATCAAGTGTGTTGTAGGCACAGAAAAGAAATCAAGAAAAATCAAGGATGACGAGAAGCGTCTCACTGCATATCACGAGGCAGGTCATGCCGTTGTTACCTACTGTCTTCCTACACAGGACCCTGTTCATCAGATTTCAGTTATTCCCACGGGTATGGCGGGCGGCTATACAATGCACCTTCCCGGTGAGGATAAGAGCTATCTTTCAAAGAAATATATGCTCGACGATATAGTTGTTTTACTTGCGGGCCGTCTTGCAGAAACCGTTGTTTTCGACGACATCAATACAGGTGCTTCAAACGATATTGAAAGAGCAACAAAGATTGCACGTGATATGGTCACCAAGTACGGTATGAGTGATACCCTCGGACCCATTATGTTCGGAACAGGGGATCACGAGGTATTCTTAGGTAAGGACTACAACAATGTCCGCAACTATTCAGAGGCTGTTGCCGCACAGATTGACGAAGAAATCAAAAAGATTATCACATATTGCTACGATAAGTGTAAGGAGCTTATTATCTCAAACAGAGAAAAGCTTGATGTTATCGCAGATTATCTTTTTGAAAACGAAAAAATGGACGGCGCAACCTTTGAAAAGCTTATGAAGGGTGAAACTGATACGGAGGAATCAACCGAAGCTCAGCAGACATCAGCTTCACAGGAAGAAACAGATATTGTTGAAGAATAAAGCATTGAAATGAGCAGTCTATCAGGCTGCTTATTTTTTTAAATCTCTTGACCTTTATATTGTTAATATGTTAATATATACCTTGTATAAATATATGTTGCAAAGGAGAATACATATGAGCAGAAGCACATATCTTCAGAAAATCATTTACAGACTTTCAATGTTCCTTTTCATAATGGCTACCATTGCAGGCTGGTTCAATATCAGTCCTGAAAAATCCTTTATGAAGTTTGACACTATCTGTAAGCAGCAGGAAATTACAGGCTGGGGTACATCTGCCGCCTGGTGGGCTCAGATTGCAGGTAAGAGTGACAATGCCGATGAGCTTGCTGAGCTTCTCTATTCAGAGGAAGGACTCGGTCTTAATATCTACCGCTATAACGTAGGCGGCGGTGAAAAGGATAATCCTGCCACAAGACTTCCCGGTAATGAGTGGAGAGCAACTGAAAGCTTCCTCGTTTATGATGAAGCAACAGGTGAATACTCATACGATTGGTCAAAGGATGCAGCCGCACAGAATATGCTCGAAAAGAGTCTTTCCTACGGTTGTATTGATACAGTTGTACTTTTTGCTAACTCACCTCATTATACAATGACAGAATCAGGCTCAGCTGCAGGCAGCTATCAGGATAACACCTGCAACCTTAAGAAAGGCTGTGCGGATGATTTTGCCGAGTATATGTGTGATGTTGCCGAATACTTTATTTCAAAGGGAGTTCCTGTTAAGTATATCAGCCCCATCAATGAGCCTCAGTGGAGCTGGGGTGGCGGTTGGGTAGGCCAGGAAGGCTGCCATTATGAGCTTGAGGACATTCTTGAGGTTGCCCGTGCTTTTGCTGCTGAAATCAAGGAAAGAAATCTTGATGTCAAGCTTTCTCTTGTTGAAAGCGGTTGCATCAGCGACGATACAATGAATTACATGGATGCTTTTGCCGAGGATGAAGAGATTATGTCTGTTCTCGGTACCTATGCATATCACAGCTACTGGACAGATGATATCGAATACAAGTATGCATTCGGTGAATATATGAAAAAGAATTACAAAGACGTCGAGCTTGAAATGAGCGAATGGTGTGAGCTTCCCAACGAGCATAAGATTGACGATATCGAAGCCGCAGTCATTATGGCACGTGAAATCAGTGAGGATATCTCTCTTACAGAGGTAAACAGCTGGACATCGTGGGTTGCAGTCAATGACGGTCTTTATGATGCAGACAGCATGATCGGTGCAAACGGGGATTGCTCAGAATTTGTTGTGGGTAAGAGATACTATGCTATGGCTCACTTTACAAAGTTTGTACCTGTCGGCAGCCATGCAGTTAACTTTGACATCAGTGTTGCTGATATCACTGCAGAAAAGACCTGGTGGAAGGATACCGTTGACGGCAAAGAATATGATCATTACGAAATTCAAAACAATATGAATATTTCCGCCTTCAAAACTCCTGACGGTAGTTATGTTGCAGTTATAGTCAATGACGGCGTGGAAAAGAATATTACATATGCAATGCTCGGTTACAATATGTCAGTTTATACAACTGATGCGGAACGTAATCTCGAGCTTACTGATGAGGGCAGCGGAATTGAAACAGTTACTGTGCCCGAAAACAGTATTGTAACAGTTGTTTTTGAATCAGCTTTCTGAGACTCATATGAATATTCTACATCTTAAATACGCAACAGAGATTGCGAAAACGAAATCGATCAGCAAGGCGGCGGAAAATCTTTATATGGGTCAGCCCAATCTCAGCCGTGCTATCAAGGAGCTTGAGG
>JAZSQD010000029.1:0-2707 GCA_045537815.1 Acutalibacteraceae bacterium
TTTCTGATTTTGATTTTGTTTTTGTACTTTGAGCAATTTCATTTCTCATTTCCGACATAAAGCAAACTCCTTAAAATCATAAAATGAGGTCTGCAGAAACAGACCTCAAACTTTAAAATACCATTAATCTGAATAATCAGATAGAAATTTCAAGAGCCATCTTGTACATATCAAGGTCAACAGTGTTTTTCATATTGAGTGCCTCGAAGATGTCAAAATCAAGAATGTTTTCCTTCTGCATTGCAACAACTCTGTTGCCGATGCCTTCTTTGAGAAGCTGAACAGCATGATAACCCATCTGACTAGCTACGATACGGTCCTTTGATGTGGGAGAACCGCCTCTCTGAACATGACCGAGAATTGTAGCTCTGGCTTCTACTCCTGTTTCTGCCTGAATTTTCTTAGCCATTTCTTCTACGCCGCCGATAGCCTCAGAAACGATGATAACAAAATGCACCTTATCGGTCTTCTGAGTTCTCTTCATTCTGTCGATAACATCTCTCTCGAAATCGTAGGGCACCTCAGGAATGAGAATTGAAGTAGCACCGCAAGCAATACCTGATGAAAGGGCAAGGTAGCCTGCACCTCTGCCCATAACCTCAACAACTGCGCAACGGTCATGTGACTCAGCAGTATCTCTGATTCTGTCAACCATCTGCATAATTGTATTCATTGAAGTATCGTAACCGATTGTATAGTCACAGCAACCGATATCGTTATCGATAGTGCCGGGTATAGCAACACAGGGAATGCCTCTTAATGAAAGGTCGCGTGCACCTCTGAAGGAGCCGTCACCGCCGATAACAACAAGGCCTTCGATGCCTCTCTCTTTACAGGTTTCAATAGCAGCAGCCATACCTTCTTCCGTCTTGAAGCGAGGGCTTCTTGCTGAATAAAGAATTGTGCCGCCTCTGTTGATAATATCAGAAACAGAACGGAGATTCATTTCATACATATCATTTTCCATAAGACCGTTATAGCCTCTTCTGATACCGTAAACCTTCATACCGAGCTCACAGCCTGCTCTTACAACAGCTCTTATAGCAGCGTTCATACCGGGAGCGTCGCCGCCACTGGTTAATACACCGATTGTCTTAATCATTATTACATCCTCCTAGAGTTTTGCCTGTAATTAAATTGAAGTCAAATACTTCAATCTGACATTTACAGATATTATACACGAATACGATAAAAAGTCAATAATTTAGCCGAATTTTTACTTTGTTCGGTCACATATATCAGGCATCTGTCAGTTTCTGAGCACAACATTTTCCTCACCGAGAATAATTTTCAGCTCATCGAGCATAGCTTCATTTACATCCGCAAAACCGATATGCCTGTATTCCTTTGTATCATTATAGTAACAATAAACAGGAAAGGTTCCGTCAAAGATATCTGCAAGTATTTTTACCTTGCGGTTTTCCTGACCTTCTTCACTGCTTACTCTCAGAAACAGGCCTTTTCTCTGTTTTTTCTGCTTTTCAGCCGAATGTCTGTAGAGATTGGCAGGGTTCGGTTCAATACTTTCACATATAACGGTTGGTTCCTTATCTTCACGTAGGCTGAGCCGTCCTCTGACCATAACTATATTACCCATCTGAAGTAAATTGGCTCTGTCTGCAAAAAGCTTTGAAAACACAAGGCATTCTACACCGGCAGTAAGGTCTTCAAGCTCAATAAAGCACATTGTGGTATTGTTCTTCGTCGTTTTCTTTTCCAAACGCGAAAGAATACCAAGCAGCTTTACATTGCAATTATCTTTATATTTACTTGTGAAGGCTCCGTCACTTTCAAGTATATCAATTATACGGTCAGCACCGACCCTTTCGGAAAGCTCTTTATATTCATCCATAGGGTGACCCGAAATATAAAGACCTGTAATTTCCTTTTCCATCTTCAGAAGCTCACTTAAAGGATATTCGTCGGTTTCAGGAATATCTATCTCATCAGAAGCCTCAAAAGCAGAATCTTCGTCAAAGAAGCCAATCTGACCGATAACATTTCTGTTTTTATCCTCGTCAATTGCAGAAATAATTCTCGGTAAAGCGGCAAGCATCTGCTTACGGTTCATATCAAGTCCGTCAAGAGCACCGCATTTTATCAGGCTTTCTACAGCTCTCCTGTTAAACTCTTTACCGTGCACCCGCTTGCAGAAGGAGTAAAAGGATGTATATTTACCTAACTGTTCTCTGTTTCTGATGATTGTTCTGATAAAGCCTTTTCCGAGATTTTTTATAGCAAGAAGTCCGAAGCGTATAGCTCCGTTCTTTACAGTAAAGCCCTCAAAGCTGCTGTTGACTGACGGTGCAAGAACCTTTATACCGATTCTTGTGCATTCAGCGATATAGTTTGATACTTTAGCTGATGAATCAAGAACGCTTGTCAGAGTAGCCGCCAACAACTCGCATGGGTAGTGTGCCTTAAGGTAAGCAGTCTGATATGAAACATAAGCATATGCAGCTGCATGGGATTTATTAAAGGCGTATTTAGCAAAATTTGACATTTCGTCAAAAATAGCATTCGCCGTTTCGACACTGACTCCTTTTTTAACAGCACCGCAGCAATCAGAATCACCTTCAAGACCGTAAATAAATATCTGTCTCTCCTTTTCCATTACATCAAGCTTTTTCTTGCTCATAGCACGGCGAACAAGATCAGCTCTGCCGTATGAATAGCCTGCAAGCTTGCGGCAGATTTCCATAACCTG
>JAZSQD010000102.1:0-5973 GCA_045537815.1 Acutalibacteraceae bacterium
GGAGGTGGCACGGCACAAGCCGTGACGGAGGATTGCTTAACTCTCGACAGTGTGAGAGGAGCTGTAAAAACTTTCGTTTTTACAGCTCCTTTTGCGATTCTTTTTTGTTTTCTTATGTCTGTCTTTGGACTTTTAAACAGACGGACGGTCAAAGCGGCGTGGGTTTGTCTCAGGCCCGGTACGCCACACGGGGCGTACCCTGCGCGATAAATTATTTTTTTCACCGCGTAGGGGAGACCCCGCGTGGTCTCCCGTTGAAAAAACTGCAACAAAATTTATACAAAAAATTCCCCTTTAACTATTGATATTTTCAATAAAATTTGAGATAATAGTATGAATTATTATAAACTACTAAGGAGGGTTAATTTTGAGCGACGCTTTAAAGCTTGCAGAATTGCTTTTTCCCGATGTTACACTCCTCCCCGAGGATATGGAAAAAAGATACCCGGAAAGGCAGCTCAAGGAGGGCGCACGAGTAACAAGACTTGCTCCTTCTCCCACAGGCTTCCTGCATTTCGGAAATTTGTTTACAGGTACGGTTGCATACAGAACAGCTAAGGTTACCGACGGTATTTTCTTCGTACGTGTTGAGGATACAGACCAGAAAAGAAAGGTTGAGGGCGCAGTTGAGGTTATGCTCGGCGGTCTTGAGGCCTTCGGCGTTGTTGCCGATGAGGGTGTAGTCGGTGAAGATATTGAAAAGGGTGACTACGGCCCTTATTACCAGAGCCAACGAAAAGAGATCTACCACGTTTTCGCAAAAAGCCTTGTTAAGCAGGATTTGGCATACCCCTGCTTCTGCTCGGCAGAGGAGCTCGACGAAATCAGAGCCGCTCAGGAAAACGAATCCGTTAAGGGCTACTGGGGCGAATACGCAAAATGCCGCAAGCTTACCTTAGAAGAAATCGAAGCAAACATCAAAGAGGGTAAGCCCTGGACACTCCGTCTAAAGTCCCCCGGCGACCTCGAAAAGAAGTGCTTCTTTGACGATATGATAAAGGGCAAAATAGAAATGCCCGAAAATGTGCAGGACGTTGTCCTTCTTAAGAGTGACGGCATTCCCACATATCATTTCGCCCACGCAGTTGATGACCACCTTATGCGTACCACCCACGTTGTACGCGGCGACGAGTGGATTTCAAGCTGTCCCATACATCTTCAGCTTTTCAGAGTGCTCGGCTTCAAGGCTCCCAAGTTTGCTCACGTAGCTCCCATTATGAAGGAGGAGGACGGAAACAAGCGTAAGCTCAGCAAGCGTAAGGACCCGGAGGCAGCCGTTACCTATTACATCGAAAAGGGCTACCCGAAGGAAAGCGTAAACGAATACATCCTCACCCTCGCAAACTCAAACTTCGAGGACTGGCGTAAGGCTAACCCGAGAGAAAGTCAGGATGCTTTCCCCTTCAACCTTAAAAAGATGAGCGTCAGCGGCGCACTGTTTGATATGACAAAATTCAATGACGTGAGCAAAAACGTTATTTCTCTTATGAGCGCAAAGCAGGTTTACGATTATACCTGTCAGTGGGCAGAGCAGTACGATAAGGACTTCTTCGCTCTTATCTCAAGAGACGAGGAGTACTCGGTAAATATTCTCAATATTGACCGTGAAACGCCCAAGCCGAGAAAGGATATTGCTTCCTTCAGCGAAATCAAGGACTACGTAAGCTACTTCTTTGACGAAACATACGAGAAAAATTACGAAATGCCCGAAAATATCACAAAGGATATGGCTAAGGAAATCCTTGAGGCTTATCTTAAGGAGTTTAACCCCGACGATGACAAGCAGCAGTGGTTTGACCGTATCAAGGCTCTCTGCGAGCCTCTCGGCTACACTCCCAACGTCAAGGAGTATAAGAAGAACCCCGACGCCTTCAAGGGTCACGTGGGCGATGTTTCAACTGTCATAAGGCTTGCAGTAACAGGCAGAAGGAATACTCCCGACCTTTATGCAATTATGAGTCTTTTAGGTGAAGAAAAGGTTAGAGAAAGACTCAGCGATGCAATTTCCAATATGTGAAAGGAAAGCAACTATGGAAGAAATCACAAAAGTTTCTAATTTTATCCACGACTTCATTGATGAAGACCTGGAAAAGGGTGTTTACACCCATGTGCAGACACGTTTCCCTCCCGAGCCCAACGGATACCTTCATATAGGTCACGCCAAGGCAATACAGATTGACTTCTCAACCGCAGAAAAGTACGGCGGCACATGTAACCTGCGTCTCGACGACACCAACCCCTCAAAGGAGGATGTTGAGTACGTTGACGCCATTAAAGAGGACATCGAATGGCTGGGCTACAAATGGGATAAAGTGCTTTATGCTTCAAGCTATTTCGATTTCATTTATGAATGTGCAATAAAGCTCATCAAAATGGGCAAGGCATATGTCTGCGACCTTACCGCTGATGAAATCAGAGAATACAGAGGTACTCTCACAGAGCCGGGCAAAAACAGCCCCTACCGCGAAAGAAGCATCGAGGAAAATCTCGACCTCTTCAAGCGTATGACAAACGGCGAATTTCCCGACGGCGCAAGAGTGCTCAGAGCAAAGATTGATATGTCGGCACCCAACATCAATATGCGTGACCCGGTTATTTACCGTATCGCTCACGTAAGCCACCATCAGACCGGTGACAAATGGTGCGTATATCCGATGTATGACTTTGCACATCCTATTTCAGACACAAGAGAGGGTGTAACCCACTCCCTTTGCTCCCTTGAATTTGAAAACCACAGACCTCTTTACGATTGGTTCCTTCGTGAACTCGGGTTTGAGACCCCCTCAAGACAGATTGAGTTTGCAAGACTTAACCTCAACTACTGCCTTACAAGCAAGCGTAAATGCCTTCAGCTTGTAACGGAAAACATCGTTGACGGCTGGAACGACCCGAGAATGGTCACCATCAGCGGTATGAGAAGAAGAGGCTATCCTGCAGCGGCAATCCGTGACTTCATAAACAGAGTAGGCGTTTCAAAGGCTTACAGTGTTGTTGACTTCGGACTTCTCGAGGCCTGCGTAAGAGATAACCTCAACGAAAACGCACCCCGCTGTATGGCAGTTCTTCGCCCCCTCAAGGTTATCATTGATAACTACCCCGAGGATTTAGTTGAGGAGCTTGAGCTTCCCGTAAATCAGGATAAGCCTGAGATGGGCACAAGAATAACCCGCTTCTCAAAAGAAATCTATGTTGAAAAAGAGGACTTCATGATAGAGCCCCCCAAAAAGTATTTCAGACTCTTCCCCGGCAACGAGGTACGTCTCAGAGGTGCTTACTTTGTTAAGTGTGTCGGCTATGACACTGACGAAAAGGGTGAGGTTACCGCAGTTCACTGCACGTATGACCCCGAAAGCAAGGGCGGCAACTCCCCTGACGGAAGAAAGGTAAAGGGTACTCTTCACTGGGTAAGCGCAAAGAACTGCATCGACTTTGAAGCAAGACTCTACGACAGACTTTTCGTCAATCCCAACCCCTCAGACGAGTCAACCGGCTCCTTCAAGGATAACCTCAACCCCGCTTCACTTCAGATTCTTGAGGGCTGTAAGCTTGAGGACGGCGTCGGCACTCTTAAGGTTGGCGACACCTTCCAGTTTATGCGTCAAGGCTACTTCTGCGTAGATACCACAACAACTGATGAAAAATTAGTGTTTAACAGAACTGTTGCACTCAACTCTTCATGGAAATAAAGGAGAAATAAAAATGAAACTTGTACACCGTATTATCACACCGGTTTTAGCCCTGGGCACAATCGCTCTCGGCTTATTCCTCAAGATGTTCTACTTCCACATCAGCGGTTCATCAGAAAACGTAAACACCATCCTCGCTCTTGTTCAGGCTTTTGTTAAGGATTTTTCCTTTAACTTTGAGTATTCTGTTTATGAGCTTATAAACATGTTCTTTTTAGGCGGCGAGGCAACAACTGACGCGGCAGCTCAGCAGGCAGCAACCTTTATGGCAGTTATTGAGCCTGTAAAAACAGAGCTTACCGTGTTCCTCGTGTTCCTCATTATTGCCCTCGTGATTCTTCTTGCAATTGCTGTTATTTCTGCTCTCGGCAAGAGAAAGGCTACAATAATTCTCAGCTGCACAGGTCTTGTTTCACTTTTCGTTTCAATCGTATCCTCAAGAATGGCCTTTGATGCAATCACCAACGGCGGCATTTCCTTGGGCAAAATCATCAGCACCCTCTTTGAAAACGACACAATCAAGACAATTCTCGAAACTGCATCTGTTCAGGAGCTTATTGACACCCTTGTAGTTGTTGACACCGCAATTCTTTCAGGTGCATTCTTTGCAATTTTCGGAATGTTCCTTCTTATAATTTTCTGGACAGTATTTGCAAATATGCTTATCAAAACACCTATCCGCGTAACAAAGAAGCACAGAAGAAAGCTTGTTATCAAAAAGCCTTCAGCTTTCTTTCAGAAATAATTGACACTGAGCGACACCCTGACCTGTAGGATGTCGCTTTTGTTTGACAAAATTAATTTTCCAATATATAATCAAAACAATAATAATTTAAGGAGATTTTTATGAGAACTGTTCATTCTATTAACAAGCAGTGGCTTTTCAGCAAGCCCGGCGAAGAAAAAATCAACGTCGACCTTCCTCATTCATGGAATGCGGTTGACGGTCAGGACGGCGGTGCAGACTATTTCAGAGGCACCTGCCGCTACACCAAAACCCTGCTTAAATCAGAATTACCCGAAAGTGACTGCTATTATCTTGAAATAAGAGGTGCAAACTCCTCTGCAGACGTTTTTGTAAACGGTGAAAAGCTTGCTCACCACGACGGCGGCTACAGCACCTGGCGTGTAGACATCACAAAGCACATCAAGGATGAAACCCTTATTGAAATTGATGTTGACAACTCCCCCAATGACAGGGTTTATCCTCAGATGGCTGACTTCACCTTCTACGGCGGTATTTACCGTGCCGTAAACATCATCTGCGTTCCCGAAAGCCACTTTGAC
Organism: Acutalibacteraceae bacterium; assembly: GCA_045537815.1. Lineage (GTDB taxonomy): Bacteria > Bacillota > Clostridia > Oscillospirales > Acutalibacteraceae > UBA6857. The sequence goes on from JAZSQD010000102.1 coordinate 4,974, forward strand.
CTTGACTATTTCGGCACCCCCGGCCTTAAGGTTACCCCCGAAATCAAGGGCAAGGATGCAGAAATCGAAATCGAAGCCTATCTCACAAACAAAAAAGAGGGTCAGCTTCTCCGTTACACAATTACCGATGCAGAAGGCACTGTAATTGCAACAAAAACAACCGACGATGATGATGAAGATTTTGAAATCAAAAATGTACATCTCTGGCACGGAAGAAAGGATCCCTACCTTTACTCAGCTAAGGTTGAGCTTCTCGACGGCGAAACAGTGCTTGACGAAATCAGCACCCGCTTCGGTTGCCATACCTTTAAAATTGATCCGAATGAAGGCTTCTTCCTCAACGGTGAGAAATATCCCCTCCACGGTGTTTCACGTCATCAGGACCGCCTCGGCGTCGGCAACGCTCTTCTCCCCGAGCATCACAAGGAGGATATGGAGCTTATCTGTGAGGTAGGCGCAAACACCATCCGTCTTGCACACTATCAGCACGATCAGTATTTCTATGACCTTTGCGACGAAAAGGGTATGGTTGTATGGGCAGAAATTCCCTATATTTCACAGCATATGGCTACAGGCCGTGAAAACACAATTTCACAGATGAAGGAGCTTGTAACTCAGAACTATAACCACGCTTCAATCGTTGTCTGGGGACTTTCAAATGAAATCACAATGCACGGCGCCGCTGACCCTGACCTTATAGAAAACCACAGAATTCTCAACGATCTTTGTCACAAAATGGATAAGACACGTCTTACCACCATCGCCTGTCTTTCAATGTGTGACCCTGACAGTGAATACATCAAGATTCCCGATGTAATTTCCTATAATCACTACTTCGGCTGGTACGGCGGAGAGACCTCAATGAACGGCCCTTGGTTTGATAAATTCCATAAGAACCACCCCGACATCCCCGTCGGCTGCAGTGAATACGGCTGTGAAGCTCTCAACTGGCACACCTCAAAGCCTGCTCAGGGTGACTACACAGAGGAATATCAGGCAT
>JAZSQD010000138.1:0-17161 GCA_045537815.1 Acutalibacteraceae bacterium
AATCCGCCGACAGTCTTATTTTTATATTACTTTATATACATTAGCCTCAAAGGGTGAAAGCTCATCCGCTCTCTTGCCGCTTACGTTACTGATAACAAGCTCAAAGCCGTTTGTGCAAACAGGCTTTTTAACTACCTTGGGAGTAAGATTAATTTCAACAAAGAAGGTTTCATTCTCACCGATGCGGTAATAAGAAAGCACATCCTTCCACTTCTTTTGTGCAAGACGGAATTCGCCGTAAACAAGAGCCTCGTGGCTGTGTCTGAGCTTAGTCATCTGACGGTAGAAATTAAGCACTGAGCCTTCCTTTTTATCCTGATATTCTACATTGACCTTTTTGTAATCGTCGATTGTCTTTATCCAGGGAGTACCGTCTGTAAAGCCTGCATTTGCACCGTCATTCCAGCACATAGGTGTTCTGCCGTTATCTCGGCTGCCGACAAAAATAACCTCTTTTTTCTTGCTTACATCCTCGCCCTTTTCCTTGAGCTCATTGAAAAGATTGATTGCTTCAACGTCTCTTATCTCACTCATATCCTTGAAATCACCGTTGGGCATACCGATTTCCTGACCCTGATATATAAAAGGACATCCCTTGAAGGTCATCTGCATAAGAGCAAGAAGCTTACTGACCTCATCTCTGTAATATCCGTCGGGGCAAACCTTTGACGCCATTCGTGTGGTATCGTGGTTTTCAAAGAAAACGGTGGGCCAACAGTGGTTAGTATAGTTGAGCTGCCACTTTACGATTTCCTTTGCCATGGGGCGAAGGTCGTAGCGGTATTTGCTGAAACGCTTTTTACCCGGATTTTCTATATGGTCAAAAGCAAAAACGGTGCTGAGCTCCTTACGGTAATCGCCCGTCATAAGCTTGCTCATTTCAATACCCGTACCCTGACACTCACCGACAGTGAAGGCATCGTATTTATTAAAGGTGTTTTCAGCCATTTCGTGTAGGTATCGGTGAAGCCTGGGACCGTAAAAATAATGCTCAACGCCCTTGACACCCATAAGAGAGCCCACAAGGTCATTGCCGTCAGGAAGTCCGTCAGCCTTGGAAATAAAGCTGATAACATCAAGACGGAAGCCGTCAACGCCCTTATCCAACCACCAGTTAACCATTTCATAAAGGTCTTTTCTCAAGGCTTCGTTTTCCCAGTTGAAATCCATCTGCTTTTTTGAGAAAAGGTGCATTGCCCACTGCTTACGCTCGGGGTAATAATTCCAGGCTTCACCGCTGAAAATTGATGACCAGTTATTCGGAGGGTTATCACCCTTACCGTCACGCCAGATATAGTAATCCTTATAGGGTGAATCAGGGTCGCTGACAGATGAGCGGAACCACTCATGCTCGTCGGAGCTGTGATTGATAACAAGGTCCATAATAAGCTTCATATCGCGCTTATGCATTTCGCTCAGAAGCTCGTCGAAATCCTCCATAGTGCCGAATTCGGTCATAATCTTGCGATAATCTCTGATATCGTAGCCGTTGTCGTCATTGGGAGAATCGTACATCGGACTGCACCAGATTGCATCAACGCCGAGTTCCTTGAGATAATCGAGCTTTTCGATAATACCTCTGATATCGCCTATGCCGTCGCCGTCGGAATCCTTGAAGGAACGGGGATAAATCTGATAGAAAACCGCTTCCTTCCACCATTTTTTCTCTATAGGTGCATCGTTGTCCAGAGGGATACTCTGCTCAATGTTGAGAATATTGAGAACAGAATCTATAACATCATCGCCGACAGCGCCGAGGCTGAGCTTTTGCAGCTTGCCGAGGGTAAGCCTTGAGAGAGGGCCTTTTTTAAGAATATTGCCGTCAAGGCCTGCCGCATAAAGAGCCTTCATGAGTATATCGTGGCCCGCGGGGGTAGAAATAATATCCGCTAATTTTGTTTCTCTTGTAACCTGCATGGCATTTTCTCCTTTTATTATACATTTATGTAATAAATGTCATTGCCTCTTGACTTGATAAACCTTATAAGGTCGCTGAACTTCAGCCAAAGAAATGCGGTATTATCGTTGGGATGAAAGCCGATATAACCGTCAACGGTCTTAAGGTCACTGTCGAGAACAACATTGACCTCGGCAGACTCATCGTTGATAATTCCCAAGGGTGAAACCGCACCGGGCATAAGGCCGAGATGCTTCATAAGCCTTTCATCAGAGCCGAAGGAAAGCCTTGAGCAGCCGAGCTGACCTCTTATATCCTTCTGTATATCGGGATGCTTATCCTTGAGCATAGAAACTACATAGTGTGTCTTGCCGTTCGCGTTTCTCAAAAAGAGATTTTTGCAGACCTCACCGTCGGTAAAAATGCCCATGGCATCCATATCCTCAATGGTTGTAACCGCTTCGTGGTGTATAACCTTATATTCGATGCCGAGACTGTCAAGAGCCTCATAAACCTTTTCCTGCTCAGTCATTGTGCACCTCTCACTGTCTGATATAGGTTGCGGTGTTACCGTCTGAGCCCGTAAGAGTGAGGGTATTATCGGTAACCGCATATGTAAAGGTATCTGAAATATTTTTGCCGTAAATTGAATAGCTTACGGTAAGCTTATCGCCGCTCACTGTGAATGAACCGGGATAAGTGCCGTTGATTGGCATATTGATAACGGGTACGGTAAAGTTGACAAAGGTAATCTCGACTACTCCCCCGTCCTTAAATTCATAGCCGCTCATATTCGCGCCGTCTCTCCACAGACCGTATATACCGTCTCCGCCTGAGGAAGAATGCTGAGATGATGTACCTTTTCTGACAAAGATAGTCATATCGTCGCCTTCGATAAGTGTAAGGTTATTTGACGAAACCTTATAGGTATATCTCTTAGTGACCTTATCTGCGCCGTACATATACTGAACGGTGAGCTTATCGCCGTCGGTGAGGTATACACCGCCGTAGGTGTTGCTTCTTTCGGTCACGGTAACAGTACCGTCTGCATTGAATTTGTAACCGAAGGAGCCGTCTCCGTTAGTCCATGAGCCGCCTATATCTGTTCCGTCGGGGATATCGGTGCTCCCGCTGTCTGCGGTTGCTTCCTTCTGATAGGTTGCGATTTCCCTGTCCTCATGATCAAACATCTTAAGGGTATTGTTTTCAACAGAAACGGTAAACTTATCGGTTATACTTGCCGAATAAATTGAAAAGGTAGTGGTGAGCTGATCGCCCTCAAGAGTATAAACGCCCTTGGAGGTGCCGTTAATAGGCCAGTTGAGAACGGGAATTGTAAGATTAACATAGGTCATTTCCACTGTTCCGTCGGCATAAAAAGCGTATCCGCTCATGCCTGCACTGTCCTTCCATGAGCCGAGGATAAGCTGAGAGAGGTCCGGAGTATCTGTCTGTGATGAAGCTCCGCCCTGTGAGAAATCGCCGCTCTGGCCGTTGTCGCCTGACTGCTGATTATTCTGACTGTTATCGGGGTCGATGGGGGCGGCTGTGGTTGTTGTTCCGTCGCCCTTATCCCTCTGACTTGAAACAACAGCAAATATACCTGCACCGATAACCGTTGCGGCAAGAACCGCCGAAAGGATAATTATAACTATTTTTTTATTAACCATTGTAAAACCTCCCGAAAAGGTATTTTATTCCTGAGGCTCAGTTGTCTGAGTCTGCTCGGCAATAATAGTGTTGTAATATTCAAGGTTTGACTTAACAAGCTCGTTGATGGAATCTTTGACAACCTCGTCATATCCGTCCTTGTAGCCGTCGATTTCCGACTCATAGCCTGATGAAAGGCTTTCTGTAAAAGCAACTACATCCTCATAAATGCGGTTTTCTTTGATTACACCCTGCCATGAGGTTGCTACGTCCTTTTTAACAAAATACATAATGTGATAACCAAACTCTGTTTCAACGATACCCACATCACCGTACTGTCTGCCCTCTTCGAGCGACCAGCTTTCAAATTCGGGAACCATATAGCCCTGAGTTACACCCTCATAAAGACCGCCTGTTGCAGCGTTGCCGTCTGCGGAATATTTCTTTGCAAGCTCACCGAAGTCTTCCTCGGTTTTATCACCCTCAAGGTATTCAACGAGTGCAGCCTGAGCCTTGATATAAAGACCCGGGTCCTTGGTTGTTTCAGGGTTAACCTCAATATCAATATTTACACCGTATTTATCTGCATCAAGAAGCTTTATCTCGCCTTCTGTCGTGCTTCCGTCTTCAGCAAACTGGAAAAGCGTATGTCTGACATCATAGGTATATGTTGTCGCTATCTTATGCACCGGCTCTGAAATCATATAGACAACGTATCCGTAATCGGTAATTTCAACAACACGGGTCTCACCGCTCTTTCTTTCGGCAGAAAGTGCCCACTGAGTAAATTCGTAGTCACCTGATTCCTGCTCAAGAGTTGCGGCATCCTTATCTTTAAGAAGAGTATAGGAATCATTATTGAGATAATCGGCATACTTCTCGCTGCCCTTCGCCTTTTCAGCAGCAGATGCAAGCTCCTTGAAGCTGATATCATCAGTAGCCTTTGAAGCAAAATCCTCAGCAAGCTGCTTTGCCTTTTCCATTGCACCTTCCTTAATAACAGTGGTATCGTCTTCTTTTTTCTCTGTTTCAGCGGCAAAGGAGTAATCTCTGAGAGTTACCACACCGTATTTGAAGATGTTTTCATTATATATTTTTTCAAGAGCTTCATCGGTATATTTTTTACCGAAGGCTTCACTCTTGAGAGTATCAATTTTATTTACGATATACTGATCCTCCATAACAGAACGGAAGACCTCAGCAGTCATACCATCTCCGAAATACTTCTTGAGATATTCCTCAAGAGTCATATCGAGCTCCTTGACGCTTTCCTTCGCGTTTTCCATAGCGGCATCAATTTCTGCAATTTCTTCGGCAGAAAGCTTTATATTATTAAGCTTTGCGTAATTGACATAAGCCTTGACAGTATGAAGCTGTTTTTTAGCCATATATTCGATATAGTCAAGATAGGTAGGCGCAACCATACCTCCGATATTTTCTTCACCCTGATATATCTGGTCGGCAGGAGACTTGGAATAATCGTAGCCTGTAAAGGTCACACCTGAACCTTCACCGTAATAATAATCATATTGGAATGAGGTTGAACAGAGGTTATCAAATATAGAAGCACAGTAATAAAGATATTCACTCTGCCCTATAGAAAGCTTGCCGCCGCCCATTATTTCGTTTTCGGGGATATAGCTGTTATCACCCGAAGCTGATGATGTGCCTTTATCCGCATCTGTTGAAGTTGCCTTATCAGAGAAAATATTGCCCGAAAGGAAATATCCCGCTGTAAAAGCAACGGCAAAAGCAACAACGGCTGCGATTATGCCGATGACCTTCTTTTTATTCATCATTAAAAACCTCCTGAAGGATAAATTTTATCAGTTTATTTTATCACATTAATTCACATTTGTACAGTAAAACCCTTCACTTTGTTTTTTATTTACTTTTTATTAAACATCTCGTTGAAAAGAATCAAAACTTATGCTAAAATAGGTTGGATTTACAGCTGACGACAGTGAAAGAAGGTGTTGATTTGACAGAATTCATCAAGGATATTCCCCTGTGGGAAAGACTTAAGAAAAAAGATAAGCCCATACTGCTTTACGGCATGGGTAACGGCGCGGATATGATAATAGATGTGCTCGACTCTCTCGGGCTCTCATATGAGGATACCTTTGCCAGCGACGGCTTTGTCAGAGGTCATTCCTTCCACGGCAAAAAAGTGCTCAGCTACTCCGAGGCAAAGGAAAAATACGGCGATTTTATCACCCTTATGACCTTTGCCGTCCACGATGAAGCCACCCTTGAAAGAATCAGAGAAATGTCAGAGGAAACCGAGTTTTATTCCCCTACCGTCCCCATTGCGGGCAAGGAGCTTTTCACCTTCGGTTATCTTAAGGAAAACTCCGACCGCTTCCGCAATGCCTGCAGCTTGCTTGAGGATGAAAAATCCAAAGAGACCTTCACCGATGTGCTTAATTTTAAAATCAGCGGAAAAATCGGTTATCTTTTTAACTGTCAGAGTGAAAAGGACGAGGTTTACAGAGATATTCTCGAGCTCAGCCGTAACGAAGCAATCGTAGACCTTGGTGCTTATGACGGTGATACCGTAAGAGAGTTTCTGAGCTTCACCGCGGGAGAATACGGCAGTATTACCGCCCTTGAGCCCGACACTAAAAACTTCCGCAAGCTGGTGCAGAAAACCGAGGGACTACCCCGTTTAACTCTTCATAATCTAGGTGCGTGGAACAAAAAAGAAGCCCTTTTCTTTGACAGAAAGGGCGGAAGGAACTCCCGTCAGGACGACAAGGGTGTGCCTATGGAATTTAACAGTGTGGATAATATAATAAAAAGCCCCGTCACCTTTATAAAAATGGATATAGAGGGTGCCGAGCTTAAGGCTCTGGAGGGTGCCGAAAAAACAATAAAGGCAAATCTTCCTAAGCTTTATGTCTGTGCATATCACAGAAACGAGGATATGTTCGCTCTGCCCGAAAAGATAAAGGAGCTTTACGGCGGCTACAGAATTTACTTCCGCCACCACCCTTATATACCTGCGTGGGAATCGAACTTCTATGCTGTGCCGTAAAAGTAAAAAGGGGGCTGTAAAAAAATACAGTCCCTTTTAAGTAGTCAGTAGCCAGTAGTCAGAAATTTCCCTTATAAAATCTGCTTAATTGACAGCTTTATCTCTTTCGGGAGACAGATAAAAAAGTTGAATTTAATAAAACATAACAGTAAAAAACCGTTGTAAAGCTTTATCTTATGCTTTTACAACGGTTTTGATAATTAAATTATTTTGTTTTTAGGCTTTTGCAGGATTTTTGCTTTTTTACAGCTCTTTAATTATATTATCAGAATGTGTAGGTTGATGTATACTGTCTGATAGTATTTCTTGCGGTTATCTTGATGAAATCCTTTATTCCGTCAGCGTGCTTTCTGCTGAAGTTTTCAACAACTGTCTTTTCGAGAAGGTCTTCGCTGAATTCAGTGAACTCTTCCGATACCTTTTCGTCTCTGATTTCAGTTTCCCAGTTTGATACTTCTTCTCTTTCGATGAAGTACATAATATGATAACCGTACTCAGTTTCAACGATACCTACGTCGCCGGCCTTTCTTTCTTCTGCTGCAAGAGCCCAATCTTCAAACTCCGGAACCATCTGACCTGCGGCAACATCTGAATAAATACCGCCGTCTGCTGCATTACCGTCCTCTGAGTGCTCCTTGGCAAGCTCTGCAAAGGCTTCCTCAGTTTTCTTACCCTTAAGATATTCCTCAAGGATACCCTGAGCCTTCATATAAAGCTCGGGATTCTTTGTTTCATCAAGGTCAACATCAATATCGATAACTGCATCGTAAGCACTTGTATCGAGAAGCACTGCTTCAACCTTCTTGTCTTCAGCCTTGTCTTCTGTCTTTTCCTCGGTTTTATCGTCTGTTGTTTCCTCAGTTGTGTCTTCTGTTGTTTCCTCGGTCTTTTCCTCGGGGAACTTAACGAGAATGTGTCTTATGTCATAATTATCATAGGTAGGACCAACCTTGTGAGGAGCGACAGCAAGCATATAAACGGTATAGCCGGTATCCTTTGTTTCAACAACATAGGTTGCGCCTTCTTCTGTCTCATCTGAGAACATCCAGGCTGCAAGCTTACCGTCATCAATTGCTGCAAGAGCTGCATAGGCTGCATCAGTCTTAAGGGTGAGCTCATCATCTGAAAGATATTTTACGTCATTTGTCTGCTTTGCAACTGCTTCGATGAATTCATCCTCACTCTTAGCTGCTGCTATTGTGTCGGCAATAGCCTTTGCCTCTGCCATTTCTTCTGCGGTTGCGGTCTTTGTCTCTTCGCTGCCGGTTGCCTTAACAGCAGAAACTGTATACATTCTGTAATCAACAACTGCATAGGCTGAAAGGTTTTCGGCATAGATTTTTTCAACCTCTTCAGCGGGATACTTCTCACCGATTTCCTCATTCTTTACTTCCTGAACCTTTTCAGCAAGCTTTGCTTCTTTAAGAATCTTTTCGAAAAGCTCGGGAGTCATACCTTCACCGTAGCAATAATCTGAACGAAGGAAGTTGGAGTAACCGTAGTTGTTGTTTCTTGCGGTTGTTTTAAGCTGATCAATTGTGCTGTTTACCTCGCTGATTTCTTCTTCACCAAGAGTAATTCCGTTATCGGCGGCATATTTAACATAGCTCTTTACAAGCTTGATCTGGTCAACTGCAGTAGCCTCGATATAGTCTGCAAAGGTAGGCTCCTCATAGCCCTCCAGCTCGTTGGGATATGCCTGCTGCTCGGGGAACTTTGACCAGTCAAAGCCTGTGAGCATGGCGCCCATACCTTCACCGTATGAATAATCGTAGCTGTATGCCTGCTCGAATAAGTTGTTGTAAATATTTGAGCTGTAGTAAGCAAGCTCATACTTGTCAACCTTTTCACCGTCAACGGTCATAAGCTTCTTGCCTCTTTCAAACATACCGAGAGCATTGAGCACAACACTCGCACATCCGAGCACAAGAGCAAGAACGACAAGAACTGAAACAAAAGACTTGCCCTTCTTACCCACTGTTATTTTCTTTGATTTTTTACTGTTTTGCTTTGCTGCCTTAGCAAGACGGGCTTTTCTTTCCTCACGGTAAAGCTCGGCAGCTGTCTTTTCCTGTTTTGACATTGGTTTCATCCTTTACTAATTGGTTTGTTTGGAACTGTAAGTTACAACTGATAGATATTCTATACTATTTTCATAAAAAAAGCAAGTATTTGAACTCTATTGTTTCGAATATTATACTTAAAACCTAAAATTCTCTTTAAATTATCAGCTTTTTACATCTCAGTCCTATTTTTTGGTCTGAGGTGTAAATGTTTTATGTTACTATTGACACCCGTTAAAAGTGCCTCTAAAATTATACCTAGAGAACAAATGTTCGATGTTTTAACATCAACAGGAGGTGCACAGTCAAAAATGAATGAAATTTACGGCATTGAAGCCGAAAGCAGTGAAAAGAAAGCCTTTGCCGAGTGGCAGGCAAAAATGCACAGCAACAGAAACGATTTATTATTTGAAAAAAGAAAGGCGGAGCTTAACAGACTTGTAAGAAGGGTTATAAACGAAGAGCTGGACGAATTTGACAGAAAAATCATTGAGCTTCATTGGTATAAGGGCTTGAGTAAAAGTGAAATCGCAGAAAAAATGGGTATCGACCGCTCAACCGTACACAGACATTTCACGGCGATAAACGAAATTATATATGAAAAGCTCAAATATGCCGTTGAGCTAATATATCAGGACGGCAGAAGTCCGAAAAAAATTTTAAAGGAAAAAAGCAGCGAAGCATTATGTTCTCACATCAACTCAGATGAAATATCAAAACGTCTGAAGGCCTTGCGTGAGGAAAAATTTATGAGTGTAGAAAGCCTTAGCGAAAAAACAGGTATAAGCGACACCCGAATTATGGCCACCGAGCTCAGAGGCGGTCTTCTCACCATGGCTGAACTGAAAAAGCTTACGGATTTTTATAAGGTAAGCTGCAACTATATCATTTTCGGAACAGACTGAAGGGAGTAAAAATGGAGCAATTATACCGCGAATATGAGAAATCACTCGAAATACAGAATAAGGTTATAAAAACGAACACCGAAAAGCTCAGACGGGCCCGTGCAAGCTGCAACTGCAAGGAAATAAAGCGGCTCAATACTCTTTTGAGGACGCTTTATGAGGAAAAGTATGAGCTTGAGGAAAAAAGCAGAGCACTCGGAAAATATATCGGTGTGATATAAGAAGAAAAGGGGTTGTAAAAAAATACAGCCCCTTTAAGTCAGTAGCCAGTAGTCAGTAGTCAGGGAAACGCCCGATGGGCGTTTAATGGCGTAAGCCAATTCATGCCATAGGCAATTCATGACAAGGTCAATTCATGGCGTAGCCAATTCATTCCTTTCAATCGTAGGGATACGACGTGCCGTGTCCGCAAACCTGACCGACAAATACCCCTATGATATGTAGGGACAGGGGCCGAGGGATTAGTAGCCGGTAGTCAGGAATTTTCCTTATAAAATCTGCTTAATTGACAGCTTTAGCTCTTTCGGGAGACAGATAAAAAAGTCAGATTTAATAAAACATAACAGTAAAAAACCGTTGTAAAGCTTTATCTTATGCTTTTACAACGGTTTTGATAATTAAATTTATTTTGTTTTTAAGCCTTTGCAGGACTTTTGTTTTTTTACAGTTCCTTAAATTGTTACTGCGTCAAACCTCTATATTGCCCACAAGCGCACGTCCCGTTTTGCTGTAGGGGCTCATGGGTTCTACGCTGACAGTGTAGCTTCCGCTCTCGAGAACGCCTACATTTACGCTCTTACCGTCATCAACTGCATGAACGTAATCGGAAAGGACAGTCTGTGAATAAACTGCCTGTATGCCCTTTCTGACAACAACCGAATAGCTTTGTGCATCGTAATAGCCCTTTGCATCGGGGAAGGTTATAACTGTTTCGCCCTCTTCGTTGACCTGAGCCTTTATCTCTGCGCTTTCAGGGAATTCCGGTCTGGTGTCAAAGGATTTCTGATTGTTCCAGGTATAGTAATGGTTTATTCTTTTGGTAACATCACTGAGATAATAGTCGCACTCGGGATAGGGCATATTGTTATGAGCATCTCTAACCTGAATTCTGATATTACCCTGTGCATCAACCTCAACGATACAGTAGCTTGCAGAGGGAATTGTTGTACCTGCGTCACCGTCAAGATAATTGTTGTTTCCGATAAGTCCTGTAAGTGCACCGGTGCCGATTGCAGTGAAGGAGCCCTGCCAGATCGAGCGGGGGTCTGCACCGTTATAGTGGGAATGGCCTGAGAAATCCACAACCTGAGGATATTTGCTCAGGACAGCTCTTATACTCAGATCGCTCCAGTTGATGCTGCCGTAAACCGTAAGTGTGGGATGGGGATGCTGGAAGACGAACACGGGCTTGTCACCGATGTCGGCAACTGCCTTCTTTATCTCTTCGTCAAGCCACTTGGTTTTTTTACCGAAGTTTTCATCCTTATCACTGTAAGAAAGACCGATAAAGTGATAACCGTTTATGACGGTGTGTGTATCCTCGTTTTCAGAAACGTACTTTCTGTAATTGTCGAAGGCGTTGATGCCCTCTGTCTCTCTTTCTTCGATAAATTCGTGGTTACCCATACACACAAGCATTTCTGTGCCTTCGGGGCACTTTTCATCAATAATTTCACGGAAGGATGCATATTCCTTATCTCTGCCCCACTCTGTCATATCACCGCAGACCATAACCGCGTCAAAGCCCTTATAGGCTTCAGATGCGTTACTGTAAGCAACAGTGTTGTCAAAAAGTGCTCTGAAGCGTTCAGCATTGAGGTCGCCCTCTTCACCGCTCAGATGAACATCACTGCAGGCAACAAAGCGAAGCACGGGAGTGAAATCCTCAGGCACTGCAGGTGGCTGCTTGTGTAAGGGGCTGCCTATTGAACAGACCGAAAAGAAAGCCGAGAAAAATAAAGTCATCGCCTTGGAAAAAAATTGATATAATCCTTCTAAAGTAAACATGTTTTATCCTCCTTTTATTCTTAACCCTTTCGGGTAATGGTTTTTAGCTCTGCCCGACACTACCTTGACACCGCCGAGAGTACAGCCGCAGACGGTGACAACCGCCCAGCCGTTTTGGCAATCGGTATCAAATTCCTCACCGCGAAGATATTTTTTTATTTCTTCACTGTCGGGTGAAAGGTCAATTTTTCTTTTAAAATACTTGCCCATAGCCATAAAAAACTGATGATGAGGCTGAATATAGTTTTTCTTTATTTCTCCTACCGTTACTCCGCAGGAAAAAGCAAGTCCGTCCTTTATGCTTATATCGCCGCCGAAAAGAACCGGGCGGGAGTTATAGGTGCGAAGGCTTTCCCTGTCGTAGCCGGTAAGTGTATCCGAAAGGAAATCGGTAACAAGGGAATCAATTTTTTCCTTTTTGTTTCCCTTGTCCTGCTTTTTTCCGCTTATGTAATCCTTGCAGTGAAGCACCGCCATAAACTGCCCCTCGCCCTTGCTTTTGTGAGGATAGAATCTGCGGCAGTAATTTATGTTCCCCGTGCGGCAGCCCTCAAAGAAGATGCCGTCGCAGGTGCTTTCCCTCACCTCAGCTTTAACAGGTATAAGCTCAAATTCGGGGTGGTCACACAGGAAGGAATCAATGAGCATTTCGTTTTCCTCGGGAGCAAAGGTGCAGGTGGCATATATAATATATCCGCCGCCCTTGAGACAACGGACTGCATTTTCAAGAATTTCTCTTGAGCGCAGTGCACATTTTTTTACGTTTTCCTCGCTCCATTCGGTTACTGCCGCTTCCTCCTTGCGGAACATACCCTCACCCGAGCAGGGTGCATCAACCATAATCATATCAAAAACTGTGGGAAAGCTTTTGGCAAGTCTTGATGTATCCATACAGGTCGTTACCGTATTCTCAAGTCCGAGTCTTTCAATGTTACCCGTCAGAATTTTACATCTTGAAGGGATGATTTCATTTGAAACGAGGATGCCGTCTTTTCCGAGCTTGTTTTTGAGCTGGGTGCTTTTGCCCCCCGGTGCGGCGCACATATCGAGAATTTTCCAATCAGGCTCTATATCAATACATTCGGCAGGAGCCATAGCACCCGGTTCCTGAATATAGAACATACCTGCGTGATGAAAAGGGTGGTTACCGATACCGTCATATTCAAAATAAAACCCGTTTTCCGCATAGGGGATTCTTTGCACCTCAAAGGGACATATTTTTATAAAATCCTCTGCGGATATTTTGTCTGTATTAACCCTGAGCGCCCTTACCGGCTTTTCGGAAAGAACGGAAACATAGCTTTCATAATCCTCACCGAGAAGCTTTTTCATTCTCAGGGCATATTTTTCGGGTAAGCTTATCATTTCTTACTCCTTTACATTCATTTCCGTGTGAAGCATACACATTCCCACCGCGGTAATTGCGGCAGTTTCGGTGCGCAGGATTCTGCTGCCGAGAGACAGGGATACTGCTCCGACTTCAGTGAGTGCGGCTATCTCCTTTTCCTCAAAGCCGCCCTCGGGGCCTATAAGAATTCCCACCTTCATACCCTTGCGGATTTTGTCAAGGCATTCCTTTGTTGCTTCCATTCCTCTTTCGTTTTCATAGGGAATAAAGAACAAATCAAAATCCTTAATCTTTTCTTTAAGAAATGAAAAGGGCAGAATATCTGCGATTTCGGGAATTATGCTTCTTTTACTCTGCTTTGCGGCGCTTTCGCTTATCGCCTGCCAACGCTGTATTTTGCTCTTTTTCTTTTTTTCCTCAATTTTAACTACACACCGATGCATTTCACAGGGAATTATTCTGTGAACGCCGAGCTCGGTACATTTCTGGATAATAAGCTCCATTTTATCTGACTTCGGAAGTCCCTGAAAAAGATGAATTTCAACAGGAAGCTCCGTATTCTGATAACTCTCTTCAACTACACGCGCAACGGCACAGGAGCTATCAACACTGACAAGCTCGCAAAGAGAGCTGACGCCCTTTTCGCTGACAAGCAAGTGCTCTCCTTCCTTCATACGAAGCACGTTTTTAATATGATTAAGGTCGGCACCGTCTATATAATAGCAGTCATCACGCCGGCTGCCTTCTGCGGCAAAAAAATTAAACATAGCCTGACCTCTCTTTATTTATCAGTTACCCTTGAGGAAATATCAAGCGCTCCCCTGAGTCCGTGACGCATAAGGGAATAGATAAGCCTTGCGACCTCCTTTGCACTTCTGCGCTCAGGCTTGCTCAGCCATGTCCAGAGAATGCTTGTTATACCCGCAGCGATAAACTGAACAATGTATGTTCCGAGCTCCGATGTGTTTTTAGAGGTCAGGAACTTTCCTATTATACGGTTAAAGGCTTCACCCATATTAAGCGAGCCCTTATCGCTGAGCACAACAAGGAAGGTTTCTCTGTTGTCTTCGATATATTCAAGCACACGGGTTATAAATTTACATACATCAAAATCTCCCTTATGCTCCTCAATGAGAATAGTCTCAACGTCCTTGGCAATATCCTCGATTACATCGTCATAAAGGTCAAACTGCGTATCGTAATGACGGTAGAATGTGCTTCTGTTCACGTCTGCTCCGTCGCAGATATCCTTTATGGTTATTGAGTGAAGAGGTGTTGTCTTCATTATCTCTATAAGGCTTGTTTTGAGAAGCTTTTTGGTCATTCTGACTCTTCTGCTGTCGCTTTTATTTGCCATAATTATTATCTCCTTGTTGTAATGTAAACATATTAACACAAAAGTGAGAAAAAAGCAACACAATGTTTACAAAAAGCCATAGTGAAGTTTAATATTTGTCACTGTAAAAAAGCGGTTTTTACTTTGCAAAAGCGAAAAAATATGTTAAAATCAGGTAAATATCAAAAAAAGAAGGATAAGCTATGCTTTCAATAGTTAACGTAACAAAAAAATACAAAAAAATCCCGGCAAACGACAATGTGAGCCTCAGCATACCTGCAGGCGAAATTGCAGTGCTTCTCGGCCCTAACGGAGCAGGAAAATCAACCCTCATAAAATGCATCTGCGGTCTTTTGAGATGTGAGGGTCAGATAACCGTAGGCTCTTACGACAACAAAACCGTCGAAGCCAAAAAGCTGCTGGGCTATGTTCCCGAAATGCCGGCGGTTTATGACCTTCTGACCGTGGGTGAGCATCTTGAATTCATTCTCAGAGCTTATAAGCTCACCGATGACGGTTATGCAGATGCACTGCTCAGACGCTTTGAGCTTTTTTCAAAAAAGAATACCCTTGCTAAGGAGCTTTCAAAGGGTATGCAGCAGAAGCTTTCAATATGCTGTGCTCTTGTGCATAAGCCCCGTGTGATTATTTTTGACGAGCCCATGGTGGGTCTTGATCCCCACGCCATAAAGCAGCTCAAGGAAATTTTTGCAGAGCTTAAAAATGACGGAGTATCCGTTATCATCAGCACCCATATGATAGACAGCGTTGAAGACTATTGGGACAAGGCATATATCATGGTTGACGGCCGTATCAGACATTGCAAAAGCAAAAACGACGGTGATATCTCTCTTGAGGAGCTTTTCTTTGCCGTAACCGAGGAGGGAAAGACACGGTAATGGGTGCTCTCGGTTATCTGTTTTTTAAAAGGCTGAAAAATCAGGCTCTTCAGTTTATCCGTCAACCCTCAAGGCTTATTTTCGGTCTGCTTATCATCCTGAGTCTTTCATCTACCCTGACCTCATATACCCATTACCCCTACCACCACCGCAGTATTGAGGAATTTTATGCTGTCGTTGCCATGCTTTATGCAACAGTTTTTGTCTCTGTAGCAAAAAGCGGCTTTGATAACGGCGCATCCTTCTTTTCTATGGCAGATGTCAATCTCATTTTCGTTTCACCCGCCAAAGCCTCCTCAGCGCTGTTTTATGCAATGATACAGCAGCTCGGCAAATCTCTTTATCTCGGGTTTTTCCTTCTGTTTCAGTATCCGCTGGCAAGGGAATATTACGGGATTGATTATACCGCACTTGTAGCGGTCGCTCTCGGTTACGGAATCACCGCTCTTCTTTCACGCATGGCGGCAATACTTATTTATATAGCCGTAGGCAGCTCGGATAAAAAAACATCAATCGGTAAGGGTATTTTCTATTGCTCTATCAGTGCTTTCGTTCTCATTTCGGTAATCAGAAGCGGCTTTCTTTTTGCCCCGGATTTACAAGGTCTCGTTACCGCAGTGAGAGATGACATAATGTATCTTTTCCCGATAAGCGGCTTTGTCACCCTTACAGTTGAGGGCTTTATTTCATCTCACACCATAAAGCTCCTCCTCGGTCTTGTTGCAGGAATTCTCTTTTCGGCAGTATATTTCTTCCTTCTTTCATCTGTCAAGGGTGATTATTACGAAGACGTGCTTACCGCCGCCGAGGTTTCTCACTCGGCAATAACTGCCGCCCGCGAAGGAAAAGCCTCTGAGCTGACACCGAAAAAAATCAAAATCGGAAAAATAGGCTTCAGAAAGGGGTCGGGCGCTTCTGCCGTAAGCGAAAAGCACCGCATCGAAAACCGCAGAAGCCGTATACTGTTCTTTAGCAGATCTGCAGTAGCGGTCACCCTGATGCTGACGGTTTACTCCTTCATAATCCCCTCTTTTTCCGGTATTTTTGTCGCCTCGGTTTATACTCTTATGATTACTGTTTCTGCGGGCAGATGGGCAAGAGAATTCACCAATCCTTACATATACATGATACCCGAAAAGCCCTTCAGAAAGCTTCTGAGCCTTCTCAGAGAGCAGATTCCCACCGTGATTTCCGAGTGCGTGGTTTGCTTTATTCCCGTACATTTCATCCTCGGGCTGAGACCTGAGCAAACTGCTTCAATGGCAATAGCAAGAATGTTTTTCGCTCCTATTTTCATAGGCGGCAATCTCATCCTTCAGCGATTTTTCGGCAAGATTGAAAAAAATGTGATTTCCATGACGGTTTATATCCTTACGGTTTCAATCCTGTGTATTCCCGCCGCTGTAACGGCCGTGCTTGTTTCCTTCGTTGCCCCTTTCAATACCGAATATTGCCTTTTTGCTACACTCCCGGTAAATATTATTGTTTCGGCATTTACTCTGCTTCTTACCGGCAAGGTGCTTGTATATTCAGAATATAACAACAGATAAATATGAAAAATCTGCCGTGGGCTGATGCCTTTACGACAGATTTTTCTTTTCCGATTTTTTATACAGGTTTAAGCGAATCAGTAATTTAAAATTATTTCTTGGTTGCTTTTTCCGCCTTAGCCTTCTTGTTCTTGGTGGCCTTGGCTACAATAGCTGAAAGAACCGCAAGGGCGAAAACGTTGGGAAGAACCATAAGCTGGTTAAACATATCTGTAAGCTCCCAGACGAGGTCATTTGAAAGACATGAGCCGAGAAATACGAAAACCACTGCGATTACAGCGTAAATCTTTTCAGACTTCTTTCCGAAAAGGTAAACAACGTTAACCTTACCGAAGAGGTTCCAGCCGATGATTGTTGAGAAAGCGAAGAAAGCAAGGCAGATTGCAACGAAGATATTACCGAACTTTTCGTTACCGAATGCAGTAGCAAATGCAAGCTGAGCCATATTGGTCTTTGAAACACCGTCTGC
>JAZSQD010000078.1:0-4261 GCA_045537815.1 Acutalibacteraceae bacterium
TTTCAGCGTATGGAACGCATGATAGAAACAGGTGAAATCGGCACTGTAATCGTAAAGGACTTGTCCCGTTTTGGTCGTGAGCATATACTGTTTGACCACTATACTCAGGTGCTTTATCCGTCTTTAGGTGTAAACTTTATATCCATTCAGGAGAATGTTGAAACAATAAGCGGCAAGGGAACAGAAATGATGCCGTTCCACAATCTGTTTAATGAGTGGTATGCTTCACAGACAAGCAAGAAAATCCGTCAGGTGTGGCAATCAAAATCCGATAACGGGGAAAGAGTTTCACCCACAGTTCCGTACGGATATAAAAAAGATGCTGAAAATCCTAAGCAGTGGCTAATTGATGAGCCTGCCGCAAAAGTAGTCAGATATATTTATCAATTAGCTCTTGAAGGTTTAGGTGTTACAAAAATTGCACGCAGACTTGAAAGTGAAGAAATATTGACGCCTACTGCATATTACCATTCAATCGGACGCAAAACAAGAAACCCTTTGACTACCACATACGCTTGGGCAGAAATGAGTATAGAGCATATTCTTGCCAATATGCAATATACGGGTTGCACTGTAAACTTCAAGTCAACAACTGTCAGCTATAAGGTTCATAAGAAAATGTATAACGATACTGAAGATTGGGTTATCATACCGAATACTCAGGAACCGATTATTGATATGGATACTTGGGAAAGAGTTCAGGAAATAAAAAAGCACCGTCGCAGAAATACTGCAACGGGCAGAGAAAGCATATTTTCAGGCTTGGTTTACTGTGGAGATTGTGGTTCAAGACTATATTTCTGTGCAGCTAAAAGTATAAAGGAACATCAGGAGTTCTTCCGCTGTTCAGCTTACAAGGAAAACAGGGGTAGTTGTTCTATTCACTATATCAGAAATGTAGTGTTAGAAAAGATGGTGCTCAAAACTATACGAGAAGCAGCAGAATATGTTACTGAATATGAACCTGTATTTCTTTACTTGTTTACAAAGGAACACAGATTAAGCATCGCAAACAACCTCAAAGAAGCAAAGTATGAGCTTGAGAAAAACAAGAAACGCATACAAGAGTTAGATAAACTCATTGAGGCGGTATTTGAACAAAATGTTCTTGGTAAACTACCTGATGACCGTTATAAACGTATGCTTACCAATTATGAAAACGAGCAGAAGGATTTAATGCAAAAGGTTGAGGATGCTGAAAGGCTTATCAATACCGCACAACAAGAAAACATTGATGTCAGAAATTTTCTTTCTAACATTCGTCAATGTACTGATTTGAAGGAGCTGACACCATCTACTGTTAATAAGCTCATTGATAAGATTGAAGTCTTTGACAGAGTAAGAGGAGAAGACGGAAAGAAACATGTCCCCATAAAAATACACTTTGTGGGTGTTGGCGTTATACAGTTCCCTGATGCTGAAATGCTAGAAAAGACAAAAGAAGAAATGAAAGCTTCGTAAAAATGAAAACACGGTGTAGCCGTAACTGACTACACCGTATATTTCACCTAAACTGTCCTTAGCCACCTGTGGCTAAGGTCGTTATTTTTTCATATTATTAAAATCAATCAGCGCATCAATATTGTCAAAAATAAACTGCTGAGCCTCTTTTTTATAAATTATAACCGTATATTCACCGCTTTGACCCTCACGCAGCTCAGTTGTGATGCCGATAATACGTCCCGCTTGGGTGGGGTGCTTTCTGTTTCTTCCCTGACTGTCCTGAATAATCTGCAGTGCATCCACGCTTACAAGCCAGGCGGCGATTGAGGTTGTTTTCAGCTTTCGTGTCGTATTTTCGTCAATGAAGGTATTGAGATAGTCGGTGATATCCTTTGAGGTTGCTGCACGGGGCAGAGGAGTAAGAGAGCTTTTTTCCTCGGCGCCGAGGAAGTAGGGCAGAAGCTCACTTCTTCTCGGGCGGTAACGGGGCTTTTCTCCTTCTTCGATAACCTTGCCGAGAATATCTGAAACAAAAAGGAGACAGCGGGAAATCCGCAGATTATTGACACAGTCACCTTCGGGTAAAAGAGCATCGTCAAGAGGATTTATACCTCTGGCGAGCTTGTCGATATACATTTTTGCCCGTTTGATTTTTTCTTCTTCGGTCATATTTCTCAGCCCTTTCCGATTTTTGCCTCTGTAAAGCCTATGCACTCTCTTCCGCGGATGTTATCGGATACATTGCGGGCATTGAAATAAAGCCTCAGTCTTCCGTCGTAATATGTAAGACAGCAGGCGTATACATACTGAGCCATCCATTTGCTTTCGCCGCATATCTGAGGTGTAAGGAAGTGCTTTTCATAGGTGAAGCTTTCTCCGTCCTGAGAAGAGAGCAGAATAATCGCCGAGTGGCTTTTTCCGTTTTCCTCATATATGCCGTTTTGCAGACCTATATAACAGTCCTTGAGCTTATAAACCTTGAGACAGCCCGAGCAGAGATTGAGCCAGCTGATGTTTTTATCGGGGCTTATGACAGGTGTTTTTCTTGCGGTGTATTTTCCTGTTATTGAGTCACCTTCTGCATAGCTGATATGGGTCGGCTCAGAAAATCCGCAGTCCTTTATAAAGGTCAGTCCGCAGGAATAATAAAGGCGGTACCTTCCGTTCATTTCAATAAGGAACGGATTGGAAAGAGCGATATTTTTGCCGCTTTTTTCATATTCACGGCTCTGTGTGAGAAGAGGTCGGGGCTCAGTCCATTCGGTGAGATTATCCGATTCGGTTACATAAATCTCGCTTTTCCATTTAACACCGATAAGAGACAGGGCATTAAGGATAACGGGGCGTGTTCTTTCATAAAAAAGATAATATCTGCCGTTTTGATAAGTTATATGCGGTCTCATTGCACGGGTGACGATTCTTCCCTTGTTGGTGAAGGAAATTCCGTCGGAGCTTTCATAACGGTATATGCCGAAAAATGTGTGACAGAAAAGATGCCATCTTCCGTCGTGACTGACATCCGGCGTTAATATGCTCGGGTCGGCAACTACAAGGCTCGGCAGAGGATTACGGATGATTGGGTTATTCTCATAAAGGTTGAAATCTGCCCTGAGAAATTCATTGAGAGTAAGATTTATCATATTTTTCACCTGCTGCTGTTTTTTTATATTGTATCACGGCCGGCGGTTTTACGCAATAGAAAAACGCTCTTTTTGTGACAGATAAAGAGCGTTTAAATTAAAAAAGTCTATTATGCATTTGAATCGGCGGCATAACATATGAGAGAGGAATAAACCTCATCTGCAATAGCCTTTGCACCCTGAGAGTTAAGGTGTATGAGGTCTGCGGTGTAATATTCACGGTGCCCCTTTGTGACTTCGTTTATGTCAATTACGGGGCAGCCCCGTTCCTTTGCGATTGTTCTTATTGTTTCAGCTATACTGTCAACCACATCGGGCTGAATACCGTAGGTTGCGGCTCCCTGCGTTTTACCGTCGCGGTAAAGGGCACTTGCAGGGGTGCAAAGAAAAACGAGAGGCGGTTTTTCTCCGGTGAGATATGAATCAAGAAGTCTGTTGTAGTCCTCGGTAAATTTGGTCTCATTTTTCCAGTTGCATATTTTTGCATCATTTGAGCCCATCATAAAAATTATGACATCGGCATTATAGTCAATGCTTTTTTCATAGGTTCTTGTGCTTATGTAGGGCTGGTCTCCGTCAGGCTGGACGGTAACTCTGATGTTGCCGAAATTTGAAACGGTGCATTCAGCTCCGAGCATATCCCCAAGGAGTCTGGGGTATGAATTTGAGGGTTGATTTTTTATTCCGAAGCCATAGGTTATACTGTCTCCCACACAGGCTATTTTTATCTGCTCCCCGTTGCCTGTCGGGTTGACCACAAGGTCAGAAAAACCGTTGTAATAAAAAACAAACAGAAACGTGCACACACAGAAACTCATCACATAACGCTTTATATGGTGTGATGAAGGACTGTGTTTTTTACCTTTTGCCATTTATTGTTCATCTCCGTGACTGTGTATTGATGATATGATATGTATAATATTTTGTATAAATGCCGCTACTGTGCCTTTCTGAGCTTATAAACCGATACGGCAAATACGCTGAGGATAATAAGAAGTATTCCGCCGAGCTGAACAAGATTGAAGCTGTCACCCATAAAAGCGATGCCTGCAATAACCGAGATTACGGCGGTGAAATTTGAAAAAATAAGGGTGTGGCCTACGCTCAGATGATTAAGGGCGTAGTTTACAAGAGTGAAGGCGATGACCGATGAAACCACCGCAAGATAAAAGGTGCTC
>JAZSQD010000080.1:0-2533 GCA_045537815.1 Acutalibacteraceae bacterium
AGAGATTTTCGATTGCACCCAGAACAGCATACATATTGATATATGCCAGGGTTCTTGCATCTGTCATCATAAGAAATTTCCTCCTTTTTGTGAGTAACCGCTCACCCAAACAGGCAACAGTTACAGTTTTATGCTAAATTATTTTATCAAAAATTAACCTTTATGTCAATGCTTCTGTAAATTTATAACAAAATATTAAAGAAAGTTTTTTATTTTTAATATATAGTCACTACAAAAAAAATAAAAAACAAGGTTTCTATCATAAACCAAAACAAAAAAACTGTCGGGATGCCGCTCCCGACAGAATTCTTTAATATTCGATTGTATAATCCTTTACAAACTGCATACCTACCTGAGCATCAAGCTTTCCGAGGAATTCGACCTTGAGCTTAAGAATAAGAGGTGAATCATAGCTTGCCCAGGTCATTCTGCCGGTGGTTTTATCGATTTTACACTTGATTACGCAATCAAAATACTCGGTTGTGAATTCCTTAACTATGGGAGGTGCTTTTTCGAGAATTTCGCTGCTTGTGATAGTGTCAAAGGCCTTTGCGACACCGTTACCCGGTTCGGGATTTACAGTGGGGTTGAGCTTGATATAAATTTCATATTCAGTACCGTTATCAGTAAAGCTTGCCTCAGCAACCTCCGTCTCGGTAAGCTGACTTACCCAAGACTGTCCGGGCACCTGATATTCAGCGATAATTTCATCCTTTGTGCCGTAAACTATAGCCTCTGTATCGTCCTTAAAGGCTTCTTCCATAAGACCCTTTGCCATTCCTTCAAGTACACTGGGAAGAACAAGATGCTCTTCAAGGTGATTACGGTTTTCAAAGTTTTTTGTAACCTTTGTTGCCTCTGTCTTAACCTTGTTTGCACTCTCGTTAAAAAGGTCGATTATTTCCTTGGTTGTTTTCTGTGAAGAGCCTGCATCTGCACCTGAATCGGTGTCGGCACCTGTATCGGAGCCTGTGCTGCCGCTCTGACTGTTCTGATTGTCCTGAGCTGAAGAGGATGAGCCCTGATTTGCACCCGTGCTTACGGAGCCGGTGCTTTCGTAGCTCACATTGACCGAGTTATTCATGCCCGCATCAAAAATCACAGGCTTATCTGAAATAACCTTACCGGTGACAACACCTAAAGTAAAGATAACCGCAAAACCTGCTGCAATAATTCCGAGACTTAACTGCTTCTTTGCTTTTTCGTCAAGCTTATCATAAAAATTCCAGAATTTCATAAACCGAACGCTCCTTATTTTTTAAACAAAAACTCATAACGGGCTGATTATACTATATTAAGCCTTTTAAAGCAATAGTTTTAAGAAAAAAATTACGGTGCACCCGAAGCTGCACCGTAAAATCTTTATTCTTCTGTTGTTTCCTGTGTTGCTTCTGCCTTTTCCATATCCTGAGCAGGGATGATTTCACCCTCGCCCTCAACATATGAAACGGTGACTGTATCACCCTTGTTGAGAATTACAACATTTTCCTTCTGTGAAGCCTTGACCGAGAAGTATACTCCGCTGCCGTCAAGCTCAATGAAATAAACACTGT
Source organism: Acutalibacteraceae bacterium (assembly GCA_045537815.1). Classification (GTDB taxonomy): domain Bacteria; phylum Bacillota; class Clostridia; order Oscillospirales; family Acutalibacteraceae; genus UBA6857. Next base: position 1,554 of record JAZSQD010000080.1, read on the forward strand.
TGCCTTCGATTACCGCAGTGCGGATATCGGTAATCTTACCTGTTACGGTAAGCTCAGTCTTGGGCTCTGTTGTGTCTGTTTCGCTGTCTGTGATGTTTTCGAGATTATCGATATCAACATCTATGCTGATGTTGTTCTGCTTGAGCTTTTCTACATAAACCTTCATACATTCTGCAATGGTTGAGCCTGTTACCGCAACCTGATAGTTCTGAACATTAACCATTGCATAACGCTTAACGAGGTTATCCGCATCCTTAAGAGACATAAAGTAGGTCGGCTGACCGCTGATATTGAGAAGAATGGGGAAGGTTGATCTGTAGGCATAGTCCTGAACGTCACCCTGTGCAGATGACATAGCCGAGGTTTCCTTAGCACCTGTGACGCTGTAGAAATTAGCTTCCTTTGTTCTCATATTCATAAGCACGAAGCCGATAATAGCCTGATCGTTACCTGCAGATGTAACACCTGTGTAGGTATATACGTCGTCATCCTTAGCGATGAAGTTTGTGCCGTCGGTGGTGAGCTTAACGCCTGACTGACCAAAAACAGAGTTGATAAAGCCGTCACGGAACTTTCCGTAATAGTCAAACTGCTCAACGAGAAGATCATCGGAATAAATAGCGTCAATCCACTGAAGCTCCTTGCTTTCTCTTACCTCATCAACGGTGTATTCAACCATTTCGCCTGTGATTGCATCAACGATAACAACGCCCTTGACATCGGTACCGCCGAAAAGGCCGATTGTTTTATCGAGAACGGAGCAAAGCCAGAAGGGTCTGCCCTGCTCGTCAATTTCAAATCTGGGAGTATCGAAAATATAAAGAGGATAAGCAAAACGGACGTGACGCATAAGATACTTGCCGAAATGCTCATTCGGTGAATATCTGATATATTCGCCCTCGTTGAGAGTAACAAGCTCTGCCTTCTGTGTTACCATATCAACAACAACATAGCCTGGAAGAAGTCGGATCGTAGCCATG
>JAZSQD010000110.1:0-3415 GCA_045537815.1 Acutalibacteraceae bacterium
AAGGTGGCACCCGAAGGGTGTCGGAAGGGTTACACTCTCTGCCGTCTGCTGCCGGCCTTTAGATGCACAAGAGTAACAAAAAAGGGACTGCTTCTGCAGTCCCACGGGAAATATAGACTTTAAAAATAAACACTCTGAAAATCATACATATCCCTTGTGGCTTCTTCACGGGTGTGTATCGTAATGAGTGTGCTTGCGATGCTTGTTTTAGGTGTCACGTGATAATAGGTACCGTTATAATAGCAGCACTGAACCGTTGAAGGATGGTTGTGACCCATTGAAAGAAGACCTACACAGCCGCTTTCATTGAACACATCGTCAAGGGGCTGATTTTTCGGTATGTTATACTGCTCCATTCGGATACCGAGCCTCGGATAAAGAGGCTTATAAGCTTCACCGTCCTTTGCGGCACGGAAGAAGTCGGGTGTGTTTTCGTGAAGAAAGACGCTTATGAAAACATCTTCGTTTTCCGCTTTCTTTTCTGCGATTTCTTCTTCGCACCACTTCACCTGATCCTCAAGAACGTAGCCGTAAATGTGGTCGGGGTCTTCGTCGTCATAATCCATAGTGTCGATGAAAAGAAGTGAATGGGTGAGAACCTCTGCGTCGTAAATATCTATACTGTATTGACATCCGCCGGAAATTTCGGGAACGTCGGCAACAAGGCAGTGTTCATACTGAGAAAGGTAAGCAACAACATCCTCCGAGGAGCCGTAATTCTGTCCGTCATTGTTGCCGGGAACATAAGACCAGTATTGGTCGGCTTCTTCAAATATTTGAGCAACGGTGCGAAGCACGTAAGCCTTGTTGAAATCACCCTCGTTGCCGTCATCAATCATATCGCCGCTGATTACAACAAGGTCAGGCTCGTATTTTTCGGTAAGATCTTCGATTTTCTGCAAAACGCTTAAATCGGAGAAGGTAATTCCCGTTGTGAAATGGGTGTCGCTGAACTGTAAAACGGTGAAATCTCCCTCTTCGTCAGTGTAAAGAGAAGGAAGCTCCTTCTGAACAACAACTGTTTCTGCAAAGCCGCTGATGTCGCCCTTCATAGCCATTTCATCAGCGAGCGCACCGCCCGATAATACCGAAATAAGGGCAGTGATAAAGGCGATGAGAGTACGGAAAAAGCTGAGCATAATAATTCAATCCTTTCTTTTGACATTTTATAAATGTCATATTTTTATCTATTATAACATATAATTTCTCTGTTGACAAGCACTAAATGTCAAAAAAGGAGAAAATTTATGTTCATCAATAAAACGAGCGACGGACTTAACAATGTCTGCGGTAAAAACGTATCTGCACTGCGAAGTGAGCTTAAAATTTCACAAAGGGAGCTGGCAGACCGTATGCAGCTGGTCGGTATAGATATTGACAAAAATGCAATACAGCGCATTGAGTGCGGAAAAAGGTTTGTTACCGATATCGAGATTATCGCTTTTGCGAAAATATTCTCTGTTGATTACAACAGACTTCTGGAGCTTCAGGAGTAAACACAAACAAAAAACGCCGTACTCAGTACGGCGCTTTTCTCTTCATACATATTTCTCTTTTTAAAAGCAACGAATTGCTGTAAGCTCTTTGTTTCAACGCTGACTATTCTACCATTTTGAGGCAACGAAATCAATATCAAAACTCACCAAACAAAAATGGAATAATTTGGTAGTATTTTCGGTTAAGAGAGTAACAATGCACAACAAAAAAGAGGTTTATTGTTGATTGTATACAAAACAGCGGTTTTTGCTTTATAAAGAGAAGTTTGTATCATCCGATGTTTTGAAGGACAGGAAATAAATACCCTGATAGGTGAGGCGGCCGGTTTCGCCCTCCTTTACTCCGCCGTAATCGAAGCCCTTTACGTTAAAGGTAAGTTTTTCTCCGTCGAGAGTTTCAAAGGTGAGGCGGCCTGTTGTTGACGAAAAGGATATACTGCCGAGATTTCTTCTCAGTCCGTTGCTGTGAGCGGAGGTTATTTCTTCTTTTTTTATAAGCGTTGCGGTGACCGTTTTCTGCTCCTCGTGCAGGCTGTCGCTCCAACGGGATATTTTTTTACCCTTATTTATTATAAATATGATAATAACCACCGCGATTGCGACGGGGGTAACGTATAATAAAAACTCCATTTTCATTTTTCTCCGTTTCTTCAGATTTGTTCTGTATATTTATTCTATATCAGGAACAAAAATGTGTCAACAGAAGAAAAAAGAGACAAATATTTTTACTTTATGGGTAGAAAAAACAAAAACAGTATGATATAATTATTCAGTTAATGTAACCGCGGCCTTAAGATAGGTCGGGATAATCAAAAATATAATGAGAGGTGCAAAAAAATGAGCTTTAAAGAGTTAATCATCAATGCAGGTTCATCATCACTTAAGTATCAGGTTTTTGAAATGCCCGAAGAAAAGGTACTCGCAAAGGGTATTTTCGAGCAGATCGGTACTGCCTGCACATTCACACACAAGGTAGATAAGGACGGCGAGGAGGTTAAGCTTCTTGACAAGAAGCCCGTTGAGGCAAAGGACCATCACGACGCTATCACCATTCTTCTTGAAACACTCACAGATAAGGAAACAGGCGTACTTGAATCAATGGCAGACATTTCTGCAGTAGGTCACAGAGTTCTTCACGGCGGTGAGGAGTTCAGCGGCTCCGTTGTTGTAAATGAGGACGTCAAGGCAGCTATCAGAAAGTGTATCCCCCTCGGCCCTCTTCACAACCCCGCAAACCTTATGGGTATCGAAGTATGCGAGGAAATTATGAAGGGTATTCCTCAGGTTGCAGTGTTTGATACAGCATTCCACCAGACTATCCCCGACTATGCATATATGTACGCTCTTCCCTATAAGTATTACACAAAGCACGGCATCAGACGTTACGGCTTCCACGGTACCAGCCACAGATATGTAAGCGGCAGAACAACTGACTTCCTTATGAAGAAGTATCCCGGCAAGTACGAGGCAGACAAGCTCAGAGTAGTTACCTGCCATCTCGGTAACGGCTCATCAATTTCAGCAATCAAGGGCGGCAAGTGCTTTGACACCACAATGGGTCTTACTCCTCTTGAGGGTATTATGATGGGTACACGCTCAGGCTCAATCGACCCTGCAATTATCGAGGTTCTTTGCGAGAAGGAGCACCTTACCGCTAAAGAGGTTGACACAATCCTCAACAAGCAGTCAGGTATGTTCGGTCTTACCGCTGAGTACGACGAAGAGGGCAACATCATCCCCGGTACTGCTACAAGCGACAACAGAACAATCGAAGGTCGTTCTAAGCAGGGCGACAAGAGAGCTCAGCTTGTTGAAAATATGCTTTGCCACGAGCTTGTCAAGTACATCGGCGGCTTTGCTGCTGCCATGGGCGGTGTTGATGCTGTTGTATTTACCGGCGGTATCGGTGAAAATAATCC
>JAZSQD010000109.1:0-10368 GCA_045537815.1 Acutalibacteraceae bacterium
TGCAGTTGCTATTGAAGAGGCTAGTAAATAAGAACCTCACGAAACAAGACGAAATCAAAGATTTCTGTGTTTCGGAGAACCTTGTTACTCACTGCGTTTGTAATAATAATTGACTTTTCAGGCATCTGAAAATCTTTTATAACAATTAAAAACTTAGACACATCATTTTTGAGTTTTCTTAAATGATGTGTCTATATTTTTTATATGAAATGTGAGGGATTTTTAATGCAGAAGCTTAAGATGAAGGCAACTAAAACTTTAACCTTCAAAGAGGGCTGTGAGAAGTATCTTGAATACTGTCGGCAGAGGAATTTAAGAGAGGGAACTATCAATCATTACAGACAGAGTTACACTCAGTTTTATAAGTTTTTCGACCCGGATACGCCGATAGAAGAGTTTGATGAGGATGCCTATAAGAGGTATATTCTGCACCGGAAGGATAGTTTTCTGTGTTCTGATTACTGTTGTTTCGGAGAATATGCTATGTTTCTTGCACTGTCAAAGTGCAAGGATAAATAAGGTATAAACAATAAGTGTAGCATTAAATTGAAAACTATTTACAAACTAATGAGTTTGGGTTATAATTGTTAAAAACAGACATAACTTAAGCTTATGTTAAAGAAAGAAGGAAAAAATATGGACATTACTACAATAATCACCTATCTTAAGGAGCTTTTTGCAACTGTTATGGTTCTTGTCACTATGCTTATGCCCGGCGGAACTAAGGCAAGTACAGATACCTATGAAGCTCTCAGACCCGACGAGCTTGTTGCAAGCTTTGTTGTTCTTTCGGACATTCACGTTGAAACCAATCAGCCTGAATCCTATGGTTATCTCAGCAAAGTACTCAAGGGCGTCAAGGCAGGTGAAGATGTTAACGCGGTAATTTATACCGGCGACAATGTTATGAATGGTCAGGCTCTTGAAAACTTTTTGTTCTACTCAGCTGTAAGAACTGTGAAGCCTGCAGAAAACAATTTTGTACTTACAGGTAACCACGATTTGGGTAACAGTGCAGGTGATTATGAAAAGCTTCTCGGCGATTTTATTCTCAACAACAAGCTTTATCTCGGTGAGGATGTAGGCGAAGGCTACTACTACAGAGTTGTTAACGGCTGCTATATTATCTGCCTTACTTCCGAGTCTGAGACAACATGGGAGCTTGAAATCAGTGAAGAGCAGTTTGCATGGCTCGAAGACGTGCTTCAGGAGGCTGAGCAAGCTGATGCACCCATTTTTGTATTTAATCATTTTCCCATAAGATTTAACGGAGGTGCAAGTGACAGACTTGCGGCACTTCTTACTGAATATGATGCAGACCTTTATGTACACGGCCACTACCATGACCACCCAATCTATGCAGGTAACTTCTATAACTGGAATGGTGTTGATTCCGTTAACATGACAAGACCTACCGAAATGACCATCTTTGAGCCCGGCGAGGGTATTGTTATTGAGGTTTACGAGGATGAATTCGTTGTAAGAGTAAGAAACTTCATCACAGGTGAGTGGAAAGAAGACCTTGTTTATACTTATGAATTCTGATTAAAGCTGAAATATCATAGATGGGGCTGTAAAAAAGCCCTGAAAAATAAAGGACTACAAACTTACCGAAAGGTAGGAATGTAGACCTTTTTTTGTGATATAATTTACTTGCAGGAAAATGATGCAACGAGCTTTATGACAATAGATAACTTTATGAATCATTGTTTGTCGGAAAGCATCGGAGATGTTTTCATCGAAATCAATAAATACATTTTTGAGAAAGAAAATGTAGAACTCAAGGTTAATCAGTTCCTGAAGCTGATAAGTCTTTTCAGGTGTAAAGCAAAGCCTGTAACAATCTTTGCAAAAGCTTTTGCAGTACCTTCATCATTGAGTAGCATCAGTATTCCTTCTGCGGTTTTATCCGTGATGAGACTCCGGTTGGAGCTGTAAAGGTTTCTTATAGGAATTTCAAATATTGCACTTCTCAATTCCTCGGCTCCGGGAGCGTCAGGGTCTGAATATTTTCCGGCGGAGATAATACGTATTATTCTTTTGCCCCATTTTGTGCTTTTTGCATCGGAGAGACAGCTTTCGGATGTAAATTTATCCTCACGTTTGTGAAAATGAGGCGGGATATCTCTACCGAGAAGAGCTTTGTACTGTTCGTCGGGTACATTTTTAACATCTGCTTCATAATAGCGGGGTGCAGTTTGTTTGTAGTCGGGCACTTCTGCTTCGGGGAGAGAAGACTCAACCTGTACCTTTGCACTGAGCTTTATGTCACGGCTTGAAGAACCGATAAGTATTTCAAAATTGCCCGACTCAATATGCCAATCGTTTATGTTGATATTGTAGTATGCGAAAGCACGCTTTGAAAGGGTGAAAGAAACCACTTTTTCCTCACCTGATTTGAGAAATATCTTGCAGAAATCACGAAGCTCCTTCTCAGGCCTGAATATAGTGCTTTCCTCGTCTTTTACATAAAGCTGAACGATTTCTGCACCGTCTCTGTCGCCGCAGTTTTTAATTTTGCAGGTGACGGTGAGAGTATCTGTATCTTTTATTTTTTCTGCAGAAAGAGTAATATCAGAATATTCAAACTGTGTATAGGAAAGTCCGTATCCAAAGGGGAAAAGGACAGCCTTGTCAGCCGTATCGTAGTAACGGTAGCCGATGTAGATGCTTTCACGGTGTTCTGCCGTAAGTCCAGTTGAGGGATAGCAACTACAGCAGGGAGCATCACTTTCGTTAAGGGGATAGGTTTCGGCAAGTTTGCCCGATGGATTGACCTTGCCTGAAATAATCTTTGCAAGAGCTGTGCCGCTCGCCTGACCTCCAAGGTAGCTGTTGATTATCGCCTTGACATCCTTTATCCAGGGCATAATTACAGGTGAGCCTCCCGAAAGTACAACGCAGACATTTTTGTTTACCTTTAAGATCTCCTCTGTGAGTCGGTTGTGAGAAGAGGGAAGATTCATCGTAGTTCTGTCAAAGCCTTCTTTTTCGTATTCTTCCGTAAGTCCGATGAAAAGAAGAACTGTGTCAGCATCTGAAGCGGCTTTGCAGGCAGCCTTTAACATATCCTCACGAAGTACATTTTCTTTTTTTGAATATGCTGGTGCGTAAGTTAATGTATAGCCCTCTTTTCTGAGACCTTCAAGAGCATTTGTGATTTTTGTGGGAACAATAAATGAACTGCCTTCACCCTGATATCGGGGATGCTCTGCCATTTCACCGATGACCGCAACGGTTTTGTTTTTAGGGAGGGGAAGTATATTATCTTCGTTTTTGAGAAGCACCACAGATTTTTCGCAGATTTCAGCTGCAAGATTATGATGGTTCTGCTTGTTGTAGCTGTATTCACCAAGTGCCTTGCGGGAATTTTCTATAAGGGTGAGCATTCTGTCAGCTGCTGTGTCAAGATGCTTTATGTCAAGCACTCTGTTTTTTACTGCATCGCAGATTTTCTTTGTGTTATAGCCGTAGGATGAGGGCATTTCAAGGTCGCACCCTTGCTCAATGCCTTTGACACGGTTATTTACTGCACCCCAGTCGGACATAACAACGCCTTCAAATCCCCATTCTTCACGGAGTATTTTATTCTGCAGATAACCGTTTTCTGTGCAGTATTCACCGTTTGTACGATTGTAGGCAGACATCACAGTCCATGGCTGAGATTTCTTCACAGCGATTTCAAAGGCAGTAAGATAAATTTCACGCAGCGCTCTTTCGTCAACCACGCTGTCAAGAGCAAGGCGGCGTCTTTCCTGGCTGTTAACGGCAAAATGCTTAAGGGATGTACCCACACCCTTTGACTGTATACCGTTTATAAGACTTGCGGCAAGCTCACCTGCAAGAAGGGGATCTTCGGAAAAATATTCAAAGTTTCTGCCGCAAAGAGGCGAACGCTTCATGTTTACGCCGGGGCCTAAAATAATGCTGACTTTTTTACTCAGACATTCCTGGCCCATAGCTTCGCCCATAGAGTAAAGAAGCTCTCTGTCCCATGAAGCGGCAGTGGTTACTGCCGGAGGGAAGCAGGTTGCGCTAACAGTTTCACTGATGTTACTGTCGTTTTTTTTGAGGCTTAATCCGTGGGGGCCGTCCGTAAGGGTGACAGAGGGTATTCCCAGCCTTTCAACGCCGTTAAGATGCCATATATCATTGCCCGTGCAGAGGTTTGCTTTTTCCTCGAGAGTAAGTCTTTCAAGTATATCTTTGTTTTTCATAGTCTTTCTCCGTGTGTTTTATTATAGTTGTTTTTATTATATAAATAAATTAAAATCAGGTCAAGAAAAAGATGAAATAAGCGATTGTATCTTCACGGGCATGGAGCTGCTGTCCTACGGTTTGCCGTGAGCGTGCCTGCGAATCCCCCGGGCTACTTTTTTATCATATGTTCACATCGGATAGATTTATGGTTGGTATGACTGTTGCATGTGCAGTTGCTATTGAAGAGGCAAGCAAATAATTTGATAATAACATTTTCAGCACTCCTTATGGGGTGCTGATTTTTGTTGACAAGGCTTTTGTCAGATGGTATGATAAAGCTATAAATTGCAGAAGGAATGAAAAGAAAATGACCAAAATAATGTTTGTCTGCCACGGCAATATCTGCCGTTCACCTATGGCGGAATTTATCTTTAAAGATTTAATAAAACAGCAAGGAAAAGAGCAAGAGTTTGTTGTCTGCTCCTGTGCCACAAGCACAGAAGAGATATGGGGTGATATAGGAAATCCCGTCTATCCTCCTGCAAGGGATGAACTGAAAAAACACGGTCTTTCCTGCGAGGGTAAGAGAGCTGTACAGCTGAAGAAAAGCGATTATGATAAATATGACCTTTTCATCGCTATGGACAGTATGAATATCCGCAATATCGGCAGAATTTTCGGCAAGGACCCTGAGAATAAAGTTCATAAGCTGATGGATTATACCGACCGCAAGGGTGATGTTGCCGATCCTTGGTATTCAGGCAGATTTGATGTGGCATATAGGGATATCTATGAGGGATGTGAGGGGCTTTTAGAGAGTTTGGTTATAGGTTGATATTTTACTCCCTGTTCAACGAAGTTATTGAGAAACATCCCGAATATAAGGTTTATGCTCCTGAACTCGATGAGCAGACTGTTGCCTCCATTCTTGATAAGCTCAGCATGAAGGTTAAAAAGCAAGAGACAGCAGATTTTGTAACGGACAGATACCATTTTATAAATATATGATTTACAAATTAAAAGAAATATGATATAATTCTGTTAAAGTTAAAAGAAAGAAGGAAAAAATATGGATTTTTCAACTGTTTTTGTTTATCTTAAAGATTTATTGGTGACTGTTCTGACTCTTCTTACGATGATGTCACCGGCTTTCGGCTCAGACAGTGTTACATACACTGCAGAAAGACCTGAAGAGGTTATTATGAGCTTTACTGCGGTTTCAGACATTCACGTAGAATCAAACAACCCCAAGCCCTACAGCGTGTTTTATGATGTGCTTAAGGGCATGAAGTCAGGCGAAAATAATGATGTCGCAGTTTTTTTGGGCGACAACACCATGAACGGACAGATTATCGAAAATTTCTTTTTCTATTCTGCAGTCAGAGCTATGAAGCCCGCCGATGAGAGCTTTATTGCCTTGGGTAACCATGATATAGGCAACGGTGAGGGCGACTACAAAAAATTCAGCAGAGAATACATTTTAAACAACAAAATCTATCTTGGTAACGATATCGGCGATAAGCCCTATTATTATAAGGTTGTAAACGGTTGCTACATGATTTTCCTTGCAAGTGAGGATATGACGGTAAATGACTGCTTTATGACCGAGGAGCAGCTTACATGGCTCAGAAGCGTACTCGATGAGGCTGCAGAAAAGGACAGCAACATATTTGTTTTCAACCATCATCCTCTCTATCAGCTTGTGGGCGTTGAGCAGAATACATTGGCAGAAATCCTTAATGACTATGATAATCTTTTATATCTTTACGGTCATACTCACAGAGAGCTTGACGCAGGCAGCTTCGGTGTGCAGGGCGGAGTAAATACAATTAATGTTCCCCGCGCAACTGCCGAGGGCAACGGTATAGTTGTTGAGGTCTATGAGGATGAGATTGTTGTAAAAGGAAGAAACTTTATTAGCAACGAATGGGTTGAAGGTCTCAGATATACATATTAAAATAAAGCCGTTTTGATACCTTCCTTCTTAATGAGAGGGTGTCTGAAGAAGCAATCAGTTTTTTGCATTATATAAAAATAACTACAAGTCTTTACGGGGACTTGTAGTTATTTCATTTTTATTTGTTGTTTATAGCCTTATCAATGGCGTTTGCGGCGGTTTTGCCTGCACCCATGGCAGAAATAACCGTAGCCGCACCTGTAACCGCGTCACCGCCTGCATATACGTTGCTTCGGGAGGTAAGACCCTCCTCTGTTACGATAATGCCGCCTCTTGGGTTAACCTCGAGCCCGTCGGTTGTTGATTTGATAAGGGGATTAGGCGATGTGCCGATTGACATGATAACCGTGTCAACCTCAATTTCATAGTCGCTGCCCTCAATTTCCACAGGGCGTCGGCGTCCTCTTTCATCAGGCTCGCCGAGCTCCATTTTAATAAGTCTCATAGACTTAACAAAGCCGTTTTTCGGGTCTCTCGGGTCGTCGGGGTTGTTGTATCCGATAATTTCTGTGGGGGCACAGAGAAGTGAAAACTCAATACCCTCCTCAATGGCGTGCTCAACCTCCTCGTGCCTTGCAGGCAGCTCTTCCATTGAACGGCGGTAAATGATATAAACCTTCTCGGCACCGAGGCGCAGAGCCGTTCTTGCCGCATCCATTGCAACATTACCTCCGCCTACAACTGCCACCTTGCCTTTTTTCATAATCGGAGTGGTGGGATTTTCCCTGTAGGCTTTCATAAGGTTGCTGCGGGTAAGGAATTCGTTTGCAGAATAAACACCCTTGAGGCTTTCGCCGGGGATGCCCATAAATTTGGGAAGGCCCGCACCTGAGCCGATGAATACGGCCTCAAAGCCCATATCAAAAAGCTCGTCAACGGTGAGAGTTTTACCTATGACAACATTGGTTTCAATTTTAACGCCTAATTTTTTCAGTGTGTCAACCTCTTTAGCTACAATAGCCTTAGGCAGACGGAACTCGGGAATACCGTAAACGAGAACACCGCCTGCAACGTGAAGAGCCTCAAAAACAGTTACGTCATAGCCTTTTTTTGCAAGGTCGCCCGCACAGGTGAGCCCCGAAGGGCCTGAGCCGATGACCGCAACCCTGTGGCCGTTTGAGGGCGGGGGAGTAGGAGAAACCTTGCAGAAGGTATTGTGATAGTCGGCAACAAAGCGCTCAAGTCTGCCGATGCCTACAGATTCGCCCTTGATACCGCGGACACACTGTGACTCGCACTGTCTTTCCTGAGGGCATACTCTGCCGCAGACTGCGGGAAGTGATGATGACTCGCTGATTATATCATAGGCTTTTTCAAATTCACCTTTTTTGATTTCTGCAATAAAAGCGGGGATATTGATTTTTACCGGACAAGCGTTAACGCAGGGCATATTCTTACAGCTGAGGCAACGCATAGCTTCATCAATGGCTGTCTTTTCACTGTAGCCTGTAGCAACCTCATCAAAGTTGTGAGCGCGGATTTCAGGCTCCTGAGCAGGCATTTCGTTGCACTTGGGTGACATATTGGGCTTTGCCATTTCAGTTTACCTCCTTTTTATAGAGGTTGCAGGTTGATTCATAAGCGTGACGCTCAAAGTCGTTATACATTCTGCTTCGTGACATGGCCTCGTCAAAGTCAACCTCATAGCCGTTGAAGTCGGGGCCGTCAACACAGGCAAATTTTGTTACCTTTTTACCGTCGATGTTAAGAGTGAGCCTGCAGCCGCCGCACATACCTGTACCGTCTATCATAATGGGATTCATTGATACCGTAACGGGTACGCCGTAGGGTTTTGCGGCTTCTGTTACAAATTTCATCATGATAAGAGGGCCGATGGTGATAATCATATCAAAGCTTTCGCCTTTTCCGAGCATTTCCTTAAGAGGCATAGTAACATTGCCCTGTCTTTCATAGGAACCGTCGTCGGTCATAATATGAAGATTGTCGGAAAATGCTCTGAATTCATCCTCAAGTATAACAAGGTCTTTATTTCTGAAGCCGATGATGCTTGTTACCTCTGCACCCATATTGTGAAGAGCTTCAGCAACAGGCATAGCAATGGCGCAGCCTACACCACCGCCGATGATGCAGACCTTTTTAAGACCCTCAAGCTCTGAAGCGATACCGAGAGGGCCTACGAAATCCTGAATGAATTCACCCTCGTTTTTGTGGCTGAGAGCGATTGTTGTAGCACCGACAGCCTGAAAAATTATTCTGACCGTTCCTTTATCGGTGTTTGTGCCTGCCACGGTGAGGGGAATTCTTTCGCCGTTTTCATCAACCCTGAGGATGATAAACTGCCCCGGCTTTGCTTTTTTGGCAACCAGGGGGGCTTCAATATGCATTTCAACCACAGTGGGATTAAGATTTTTCTTTTTGCTGATTCTGTACATTTTGATTCTCCGTTCAAAAAATCGGCGTACCTTCGTCTTTTAATATATAAAAACATAAGATGCTTAAGGTGACGGTAATCGAACCTAATAAGCCTTAAATGTCCGATTTGCAGCACCTTTAATGATTTTTCTCCTCGCAAGACGGCGAGTATTGTTTCGTCGAAGAAATCCTTAAATGCACTATAACTCGGGCATTTAAGGTTCTTCGAAGTTTAACGGGAGAAGATTTTTATCGTAACAAGGCAAAAACCGCAGAAAGGCTGACGCCTTTCAAGGCTTTTTAACAAAGTTACGGTGAAAATAAGCCCCGTTAAACCTTGTTTGGTTCGACTACCGTCACCTTATCCAAAGTAAAGCATATTTTAGCACATTTTTGCCGTTTTGTCTATAATTTGAGAGAATAAAAGATTGTGTAAAAAATGTAAAAAAAGAGGGTCGGAATAATCCCGACCCTTCTTTAAAGGATTAAATTAATCAGAATGCGATGAAATTTTCGTTAGCGTCAACGCTCATAAATCTAGGATATGCAGCGTTAGTGTAAACTGTGGGCTGTTCATCCTGAGCAAGAAGCCAGATTGCAAATTCTGTATGGTCACTGTTGTCCATACAGCCAACGTGCTTTGCACCCTTTACAAACCATGTTGATTCGGGGTAGAGACATGTTGAAGCATTTACAACCTTATCGGGTGAGATGTATTCTGCTGCTACGCCTGCAAGCTGCTCGTCGCTGAGTGCTTCGCCGTAGTTAGCAAATACAGCACCGTTTGATGTTCTCTGACTTTCGAGAACGCCGTCACCGTGGAGATATGCCTTTGAGTAGATGGGAAGCTGCTTGTTGTTGTAATGTGATACGAAGCTGACCTTAACGCCTGCAGCGGGAAGCTTTGCGATAATGTCTTCTGTGCTGAATACGAATTCTCTGATTTCTGCGATTTCTTCAAGTGCTGTAGCATATTCTGCTTCTACACCGCCGAAGAAGAACTCTACAGCATCGTCATAGTATTCATCGGGAACAAGACCCCAGAGACCGTATGTTGTTCTGAATACTTCGCAAAGGAATTCATCATAGATGATGTCGCCGTATGCTGCAAGAACATCGTTTACGAAGCCGGCAACTCTGTCTATGAAGCCGAAGAAATCAAGAATGCGGATGATAATGTTAACAAAAAGATTGTTGCCGACTTTCTTAATGAGGAATTCGGTTAAATCCTGACCGCCGATTGTGAGGTCGCCTGTGAAGGCTGAGCCTACAACGTCAGCACCGTTGTGAGCAGGTGACATAAAAACAACGCTGTCGAAAATGTCTGCGCCGTATTTGTCGATGTAAGCGGTTGTAATCATACCGCCCATGCTGCAAGCAGCAACGTCGAACTTGTCGGCACCTGTCTTTTCCTTAACCATATCAAAGTAGCTCTTAAGGTCGTCAGCTAAAGCATCGGGGCTCATTCTCCAGTCAAATGTATAAAGGAATACATTTTCACCGCCGTACTTTCTGGTGAGTGAACGGAAGAGACCGACTGCTGTGTCTGCCCATTTGCTGTCATCGCTTAAGTCAAGATCTGCACCGCAGTCATAGAACTTGGGGATATGTACCTCTGAGTTGATTGAGTTACCTTCCTGGTCAACCATAAGGTCGCTGAAAAGGTTTTTGCCGAAATTGGCAATAGCGTGAGCGGCAGCAGCCTTCTGACCGGTAACCTTGTAGCCGCCGATGTCAAAAATAAGACCGAGAACATCGAAAGCATCCACTGAAATTGCGCCTGAGCCGTTTTCCTTTACGAGTCCCGCAAAGTCGATACCTCTTACGACAACGATGGG
>JAZSQD010000144.1:0-4419 GCA_045537815.1 Acutalibacteraceae bacterium
TAGGTCGCCGTGGTCGTCGACCTCTACGAAAAACATCTTTTCTATGAATATTGATAAAACTGTTAATATTGAAGCCTTGCCCGCTGCGGAAACTGCAGTCGCAGGCGGAGTTAACATTATTGAAAATATCAACCTTTCGCCATCGTCAGCATCTGCGCTTGAGGTTTGATTAAACCTTGGCGTTGGGTAAAAGCACCGCTTGACCGCTGCGGAGACTGCTGTTGAAGGCGGACTGCATTTTCCTGAGAAGTAATAACCTTACGACTTCAAAAAAGAGCATTTTGCTTCCTTTGTTGCTCAGGACAAAGGAAGTGCCCGAGCGGCATGAGCGATGACGACTGACGGGTAAATGTATTTGGCGGTTAACTCGGACGGTCGCCGTAGGCGTCGACCGCTACAACAACACCCACCTTGAATGAAAAAACGAATCGTCATCAAACTGCGATATATCCGCCTGCAGCGGATTTGATATAGCTACGCTTCGATATATTTACCTTGCGGTAAATTCGATATGTTTGCGTTGCAAACGAGAAAACAGCGGTCAGAATTTTACTCCGACCGCTGAAATTATTATTTTACGGGAATCCTTATAACCGTTGCCGAATACTGAGGAACAGTGAAATTAAACTGATTGCTGATACCCTCAACGGAGAATTCTGTCATTACACAGTCTTCTTTTGCACCGAGAATGTTATCGTTGTTGAGACTGTTACCTGCAACCTGATTTACCGTTGCGGTTGTGCCTTCAAGCTGTGCATTCTTAAGGTCAATGGCAAAGGCTCTGTCTTCACCTGTTACATTGACAAGCTTGATGATGATGTCACCGCTTTCGTCGGTGGAAACAACCTGATAGCTTTCTGCATATGAACCGTTGTCTGCGTCGTAGCTGAACTGAAGCTCACCGTCAATGTAGCCCTTGATGTTTATACCGTTAACCACAAGCTTTATTTCATAGGTCTTACCTGTTTCAACGGTGAAATCGGTTATTGTTTCGTGGATACCGTCGGTTTTGATACCGTTTTCCATTATCTGAAGACCTGACTTGGTGTTGCCCCAACCGCCGATATTCCAAAAGAACATGTTCTGCTCGTCTTCAATAAGGAAGGGAATGTAGAAGCCTTCTTCGCCCTCAAGCTTTGTTGCCTCAAAGGTGTAGGTGTAATCTGACCACTCAGCATCGCCGTAAACCGCAGAAGCACCGAGAGTGTTGTAGGGGATGGCGGTTGCCTGCTGAATGAGCTTGCCGCCCTTTTCCTTCCAGTCACCGTCACTGATTTCCTTCCAGTTCCACCAGAAGGAAGGAACGGTGAAGCTTTCCTTTGCGAGAGTTTTGCCTGTCTTGTTATCAACCACCTTAAGGTTGTCAAACTCTGCCTTGGTATACCATGTGCCGAGACCTACCATGCCCTTGAGGTTTTCTGCAGGGATATCGGCACCTTCGAGTGATGAAGAGAGAAGGGTTGTACCTGCGTTGGTTGAGAAAAGCTTTTGCATATAATAATTGATTGAGCCTGTTGAAAGATGGTTGTTGAACCAGATAAGGTTGGGTGCCCAATGTGTTGCGGTAAGATTGCCGAAAAGGGGAGCATAGGCTGCCATTTTGACAATGTCACCGTTTCTTTCAAGACCTGTCATATATGCCGCCTCGGCAAGAGCTGCCTCAAGTCTGTTGGAGCGGGCCGCATATTCACCTACAAAGACATTGATACCGCCGCCGTAATGGGTGTCGGTCATATTTTCATAATCTCTCTTGTAGTTTTCTTCGTCATAGTGATCTGCATTCTTAAGGAACCACTGAGGCTCGTTATAATAGTGATGGTCTGTTGCACCTGCAAATTCTTCAAGCGTGATGCCCTTATCCTTAATATAATTGTATGCATATTCATAGGAAGCGAAATAGTTTGCACCGCTTGTTGCATCGTCTGCGCCTGATGAATAGATAAGCTCAATACCCTCATAAAGCTCGGGGTTCTTGGCTTTTTCTTCGTTGAAGCGTTCAAGAAAGGCGGCGTATCTTTCAAAATAAACCTGACCCTCATTTTCGTTACCGATGCAGATATATTTGAGCTCAAAGGGCTCGGGATGGCCGAGAGAAGCTCTTACCTTACCCCAGGTGGTTGTTTCGTCGCCTCTGCAGAATTCCACAAGGTCAACCATATCCTGAAGATACTGCTCAAATTCGGGAGTATACATATCAACGGGGCCCTTGCCTCTCATCTGGCAGTAAAGACCGCAGTTAAGCACGGGAACACCGATTGCACCGATATCCTCGGCGAGTTGGAAGTATTCATAGAAGCCCAGACCGTAGCTCATATAGCAGGGGAGAGGGTCGTCTGTAATGCCGATGTTTGTCCAGAGGTTTATGCCGTAGGGACGTGCGGCAATATCACCGTATCTGCCTTCAAATTCAAGAGGAAGACCGTCGGGGCCGGTTGCTACGGAATCCTTCCAGCTGAATGCGGTTTCCTTGTCATAGCCTTCGATGATGCAACCGCCGGGGAAACGAAGGAAAGCAGGCTCAAGGTCGGCAAGCTTTTGGGCAAGGTCAATTCTCATGCCGTGATTTTTATAGGTGGGGGGCATAAGCGAAACCATATCGACAGCTACCTCACCGTTGTCAACAAGCACCTGAAGATAAACACCTGAGCTTGCGGTAATATCTGATGTGAGCGAAACTTCATGCTTTGCCCATTCTTTTCCTATTGAAGAAATTGTTGCTTCTGCGGCGATGCTGCCGTTTGCAACAAGACGTACTGTGATATTGCCGTCATAATCTGAGAGAGCCTTTGCATATACTGAAAAGTCGTATGTAACATCCTTTTCGATTGCCATACCCTCAAGGAAGCCCTTGTTGGCAACACCGCTCTTTTCTCCTGTTGTGTTTTTGATAACAAGATAATTTGGGTTGTTGACGTTAAGGCTGTCTTCACCGTTAATTATAACATCGTAATCAGCTCTGCCAACACTGCTCCAGCCGTGAAGCTCATCACCCTCTGCAAGCTCGCCGTATTCAAATGAGCGGTTGACTACCTTTTCTGCATAAAGACCGCCGTCAGCGGCAAAGTTGATATCCTCAAAGAAAATACCGTAAAGAAGGTCGCTGATTTTGTGCACCTCATCGGCGGCATCAATGCCGAGCTGATAGTCGGAATTTTCTTTGCTGTAAGCGGATACTGTGTTTTCTTCACCTCTTGTGATATCTGTTCCTGAGCCGTTACCGCCTGTGCATAAGCCAAGGGAAAGCAAAAGGGCCATTATCGCTGCGATGAATTTTTTGTACATCTGTACAATATCATATTTCATATCACATACCTCCTATGTGTTATATCCTCTTTATGATACAGTAAACGGTGTGTTTTGTCAATGAAAAGAAGCCTTATGGGGAATTTGATATGAGATTTAATGGTTTAATGGGTTAAAGTTGCACAAAGCCTTAGGTAGAAATTCACAAAGTTTTAGTGTGCTAAAGTTTTTAATTGACATAATTCTTTTATAATAGTATAATATAAAGCAATTATTTTATTTAATACATCTATGAGGTGATATATAATGAAAAGAGTTTACAATTTCTCAGCAGGCCCTTCAATGCTTCCTCTTTCAGTTCTTGAAAAGGCTCAGAAGGACCTTGTATGCTACGGTGACAGCGGTATGTCCGTTATGGAAATGAGCCACCGTTCAGCAGATTATGACGTAATCATCAAGGAAGCCGAAGCACTCCTTCGTGAGATTATGGAAATCCCCGACAACTACAAGGTGCTTTTCCTTCAGGGCGGTGCTTCAACTCAGTTTGCTGCAGTGCCTCTCAATCTTATGAATAAAAACGGTAAGGCTGACTATGTGCTTTCAGGTCAGTTCTCAACCAAGGCATTCAAGGAAGCTCAGAAGTACGGCGATGCAGTCGCGGTTGCTTCCTCAAAGGATGTCAATTTTTCAAAGATTCCCGAAACAACCCGTGAAACCTTCCGTGCCGATGCAGACTATGTTCACGTTTGCTCCAATAACACAATCTACGGCACAAAATTCCCCTATATTCCCGACACAGGTGATGTACCTCTTGTGGCAGATATGTCCTCCTGCATTATTTCAGAGCCCGTTGACGTAAGTAAGTTCGGTATGATTTATGCTGGCGCTCAGAAGAATATGGCTCCCGCAGGCCTTACAATCGTTATCATCCGCGAGGACCTTATCGGCAACGCAAGAGACTATACTCCCGCAATGCTTGATTACAAGCTTTTGGCAGACAACGATTCGATGTATAATACTCCGCCTTGCTGGTGTATATATATGGCAAAGCTTGTGTTTGAGTGGATTCTTTCGATAGGCGGTCTTGATGAAATGAAGCGTCGCAACGAAAGAAAAGCCAGCCTTTTATACGATTATCTCGACGGTCAGAAGTATTATACAGCACCGGTTGACAGG
>JAZSQD010000032.1:0-3594 GCA_045537815.1 Acutalibacteraceae bacterium
AAACTCATAAAATCCGATTAATTATATTTTCTGCTCTTGTTTAAATAGCCTACAAAGAGTTATTCCGTTATTAGTTTCCTGCAGTTCTCTGCTTGCGAAAAATAATTATTCGCAAAAAACAATATTAATGCAACTGTTATATAATTATTAATAAAACTTTAACAACACTGATAATCTATTGTGTATACTATTATTCGGTGATATCATTATTAAACGATTTTAAATAAAAATATGAGAATTATCGGAGGCTATTTTATGAAGCACATCAAAAAATGCTGAGTGTTATCCTGGTTTTAATTATGCTTTTGACGTCTGTTTCTGTCTGTGCCTGTGCTGTTGTTATCAACGGTGAGGAAATAGACCATCTTCCTCAGGTTTATGTTTCCGGCTTCGAGTCCGGAAGCGTATATTTCAAGGATGACCCGAACAAGACTTCTCTGTTTCCTGTAAACTTCGATATTCTTATGAGTAATCTTCAGAAATTCAGTGAATATACAGCTGAAGCAACTGACCCCGACATTCTTTATAATTATCTCTACTCTGCGTTTTATGATACTTTCAGTTTGACCGCTCTTAAGGGTGACGGTATAACCAATGCTGATGACAGAGTAGTATGCGAACCCCCTGAATTTATATATGAAGGAAACGGCTTCTATTATTTTACATATGTCAGCCGTCTGAGCCCTATTGATATTGCAAAGGATTTAAATGAATATATCAAGCAGGTTCAGGAGCGTTCCGGAAGTGAACGTTTTGAGCTTGTCGGTGCAAGCTACGGCGGCTCAATAGTTATGACATATCTTAATATGTATCCTGAAATGTATCAGTACATCGATTCACTGCTTTTGAGCGTTCCTTCTTACGGAGGATTTTCCGTAATCGGTGAAGTTTTCAGCGGAGATTTTTATATAGACCATGATACTCTTACTCAGTATGCATATGTCGGTATCGACAACGAAGATCTCGGCCTTCTTCTTTCCGTTCTTAATAAAAGCGGATTCCTTGAGGTTTTTCTTGAAAAATTGCTTGTTCCTGGTGTGAAGGCAATTGCCATGAGGGCTGCAAGAGATGTTATCCGTGACACCCTCGGCACTATTCCCTCTCTTTGGACCTTCGTGGGGGAAGAATACTTTTACGATGCAATGAAAAATATTTACGGAGCGGATTACCTTAACAGTGACCACGAATATTCGGGGCTTATCTCAAAGGCAACATATTATCAGGAAGAGGTCATGCAGAGACTTGATGAAATTTATCTTGCCGTCAAAGAAAGCGGTGTTAAAACTAACATTATCTGCAAATACGGCAGCTTTATGAGTGACGGTTCTGTCGATGTTAAGGATGTTACGCTCGGTGCTACAGCAAGTAGATACGGTGAAACCTTACCTGTGGAGTATAAGCAAGCTCTTTATACCGAGTATAGTTTTCTTTCCCGATGGATGTATTGATGCTTCAACAGGCATTGATCCTCTTCATACCTGGTATGTAAGGGGGCTTGAACACACTCAGAAGAATCAGGGCTTTAACGAGCTTATTGACTATATCGTTTATGAAGATCCTACTGTATTTTCCGGCGATATGTTTCCGCAGTTCACTAAAGCGATGGTTGACGGTAGTCTTGCGCCTGTAACAGGACCTGAAAATAAGGAAGAAACATCACTTATTCACGACTTCATCAGGCTTGTGATGCGTTTGTGCACTCTGTTGGTCGAGGCTTTTACCAAATTAATAAACAAATGATTTTTACACAGGAGAGATTTTATGAAGGCGAAAATTACTATTGCTAAAGAAATGAAAATCGGCAGTATTGACAGAAGAATGTTCGGTTCATTTATTGAGCATCTCGGCAGGGCAGTTTATGGCGGTATTTATGAGCCGGGACATCCTCTTGCTGATGAAGAAGGCTTCAGAAAAGATGTTATCGAGATGATAAACGAGCTTGATGTTCCTGTTGTTCGTTACCCGGGTGGCAACTTTGTATCAGGCTATAACTGGGAGGATGGAGTAGGACCCGTTGAAAACAGACCGCCGAGACTTGATCTTGCATGGGGTGTAACAGAGCCAAATAAATTCGGAACGAACGAATTTATGCGCTGGTGTCAGAAAGCCAAAACATCTCCTATGATGGCAGTCAATCTGGGCACGAGAGGACCTGATGAAGCAAGAGCTCTTGTTGAATACTGTAATCACAGGAACAACTCAAAATATTCTGACATGAGAATAGCTCACGGTTATAAGGATCCGTGGGATGTTAAGCTCTGGTGTCTCGGCAACGAAATGGACGGCCCTTGGCAGATGGGTGCCAAAACTGCTTTTGAATACGGAAGAACTGCAAATGAGGCTTCAAAGCTCATGAAATGGGTTGACGGCTCAATCGAGACGGTTCTGTGCGGCTCTTCAAGCAGAGGTATGAATACCTTCGGTGACTGGGAAGCAACTGCTCTTGATATTGCCTACGACAATGTTGATTATATTTCTTTACATCAGTATTTTGATAATCACTGCAAGGATACACCTACTTTCCTCGCCAAGAGCTTAGAGCTTGACGATTTTATTTACAGTGTAATATGTGTGTGTGATTTTGTTAAGGCAAAGAAACGCAGGAAGAAGCAGATTAATCTTTCCTTTGACGAGTGGAATGTGTGGTATCATTCTAACGGAGCTCCTGTTGAAAGATGGTCAACAGCGCCAAATCAGCTTGAGGATATTTATAACTTTGAAGATGCTCTTGTTGTTGCCTGTATGCTTATTACTCTTCTTCGCCACGCTGACAGAGTTAAGATTGCCTGTCTTGCTCAGCTTGTAAATGTTATTGCACCGATATTCACAAAAACAGGCGGGGAAGCATTCAGACAGACTATTTTCTATCCCTTCCGTGAAATGTCGAAATATGCGAGAGGCAATGCACTCAGACCGATTATTGATTCACCCAAGTATGACTGTAAGGATTATACAGATGTTCCATACCTTGAGGCTATTGCATCATATGATGAAGAAAAGGATGAAATAGCTGTCTTTGCCGTTAACCGTTCAACAGATGAAAATATGCAGCTTGATATTTCTCTTCTTGGTTTTGAAGGATATAAGGCGATTGAGTTTGAGTCTATGGACGGATTTGATGTATATAAGGAAAACACTTTCGGTGACGAAGCTGTAGCTATGCATAACAATCCGTTGCCTGCAGTTGATAAATATAAATCAACTGTTGAGCTCAGGCCCCTTTCATTTAATGTAATCCGTTTCGGCAAATAAAATATCAGTCAGCCTGCAGCTTTCTGCGGATGGTTGCAGGCTGATAAAAAAGGCTCTTGAGCATATTTTTTTAAAAATACTATTGACAAAATAAATGTTGTTTGATATACTATTGCAAGTCAGCTGACGTATGGGCCATTAGCTCAGTTGGTTAGAGCAACCGGCTCATAACCGGTCGGTCCGGGGTTCGAGTCCCTGATGGCCCACCAATATAGGGGCATAGCTCAGTTGGTAGAGCAGCGGTCTCCAAAACCGCGTGCCGAGGGTTCAAGTCCTTCTGCCCCTGCCAAAACAAAAAACACCACCCAACGGGTGGTGTTTTTGTTTTGGGTATGAGTGCTG
>JAZSQD010000160.1:0-2077 GCA_045537815.1 Acutalibacteraceae bacterium
GGTTGCCCTTATTTGCCTTATGGCTCAGATAGGCTCATTTGTCCCTGCCAAGAGAGCCGAGCTTTCAATAGTCGACAGTATCTTTACCCGTGTTGGTGCATCTGACGACCTTGCAACAGGTCAGTCCACCTTTATGGTTGAAATGAATGAAGTGTCAACCATTATCAAAAATGCCACCAAAAACAGTCTTATTATTCTTGACGAGGTTGGCAGAGGTACATCAACCTTTGACGGAATGAGTATTGCAAGAGCCGTTCTCGAATATATAGTTGATAAGAAAAGGATTGGTGCCAAAACCCTTTTCTCAACTCATTATCACGAGCTCACTGAGCTTGAAAAACAGCTTCAGGGTGTGAGAAACTACAACATTTCCGTCAAAAAGAGGGGAGACACAATCACCTTCCTCAGACGAATTGTCAGAGGCTGTGCTGACGGAAGCTACGGTCTTGAGGTCGCAAAATTGGCAGGTATTCCGAATTCGGTCGTTTCAAGAGCGAGACTTATTCTCACCGAGCTTGAAAAAAACACTCCGGACAGCCGTATTGTAATGAATTCGGTCAAAGCCGAGGATGAAGAAGACCTCCAGATTTCACTTCAGTCAACTGTTGACGATGAACTTATTGATTCAATTAAAAACATAGATATTAATACTCTTACTCCTCTTGAAGCCCTTACTACACTTCATGAGCTTGTCAGAAAAGCAAGAGGGGAATAAATTAAAGGATGTGATGACTTTATGGCAAAAATCAATATACTTTCTCAGCATATAGCCGAATTGATAGCAGCCGGTGAAGTTGTCGAACGCCCTGCATCGGTTGTTAAAGAGCTTATGGAAAACTCAATTGATGCCGGTGCCACTTCAATAACAGTAGAAATCAAAAACGGCGGCGTGACCTATATACGCATAACCGATAACGGCTGCGGAATTGAAAGAGAGGATGTTCCTAACGCCTTCATCAGTCACGCCACAAGCAAAATCAAGGATGAAAACGACCTTAATTCCATATTCACTCTCGGCTTTCGCGGTGAAGCACTCGCTTCTGTTGCCGCAGTATCAAGAACCGAGATTCTGACTAAAACAGTTGATGAACCTATGGGAACATCCTTTGCAATCAGTGGCGGAGTTCAGCAAAGATATGAGCCTGCAGGCTGCCCCGACGGAACAACTATAATTGTCAGAGACCTTTTTTATAACACTCCTGCGCGTATGAAATTTCTCAAGCGTGATGTTTCTGAGGCTAATGCCGTTGCCGAGGTTGTTGACAGAATTGCTCTTTCTCATCCCGAAATCAGCATAAGATTTATCCGTGAGGGCAAACAGTCTCTCATAACACCCGGTGACGGTAAGGTTATTTCGGCAATTTATTCTGTATTCGGAAGAGCTTTTGCCGATTCACTTCTTCCTGTTGATTATGAGCTTAACGGAATTAAGGTAAAAGGCTACACATGTAAGCCCCATGCCGCCAGGCCCTCACGTTCAATGCAATATTTTTATCTCAACAACAGATTTATCAAATCCCGTTCCTGTATCGCGTCTATGGAAAACGCTTATAAAAATACAGTTATGGTGGGTAAGTTTCCGAGCTGTGTGCTTAATATTACAGTGCCTCCACACACAGTCGATGTCAATGTGCACCCTGCTAAAACTGAGGTACGCTTCAGCGACGAAAGACGAGTATCTTCCGCTGTGTATTATGCCGTTAAAAGCGCCATAGAGGAGCTTGATAAGGCGCCTGAGATTAATCTGTCAAGAATACAGAAGCTCGCTCAGAAGACTCTTCCCGACAATCCTCAGATAGTTATTCAGGAAATTGAGCCTCAGTCCCAAAGTCATGTTCCCGCTTCTGCTATGCACAGACCTGTCAGAATTGAGCCTAAGCCGAAGAACTATACCGCTAATTCACCCCGTGATTTCTGGAATAAAATGACTTCATCCGAATTTCAGTCATCTGTTTCATCACCCGAGGCTGTGAATATCTTTACCAAGCCTTCAGCTGAGCCTGACCTTATAAGCGGATTTAAGCAGAAGCAAAGAGAGAATGCCATAGCTTCTTCGGTTAAAGAAACGGTTAAAAAC
>JAZSQD010000004.1:0-10406 GCA_045537815.1 Acutalibacteraceae bacterium
AGTTAATTGTACAATACACAACAGGAAAGAAGGTAATTTGTTTGAAAAGCTATGTTCTTGCATCTTTATTTATCTTTTTCGTTCTTTGCATCGCACCCCTGACTGCACTGACTGTCAATAAGGCTCCCTCGGTGTCAGAAGAACAGACTGTCGCGATAGAAGAAAACCACAATGACTCAGTCCGTGTTCTGCAGACCTCGTCGGGCAATATTGTCACTCTTGACACAACAGAATATCTTATCGGTGCAGTGGCAAGTGAGATGCCCGCTTCCTTCAGCGAAGAAGCGCTCAAGGCTCAGGCAGTTGCAAGCTATACATATCTCCGCTGGATTATGGCAAACGCAGACAACTCGCAAAAAGCAATAAGCGATATATCTGATGACAGCGGCACACACCAAGGGTATATAAACAAAAGTCAGATGCAAGAGCGTTGGGGTAAAAAATACACAACCTATTATCAAAAAATAAAATCAGCGGTAACAAGTGTAAAGGATGAATACATAAGCTATGAAAGCGAGCCGATTAATGCAGTTTTCCACGGACTTTCACACGGAAGAACCAATAACAGCGAAGACATCTGGAATGTAACACTCCCCTATCTCATAAGCGTTGATGCTCCGGGTGACGAGCTTTCTTCCGACCTTGTCAGCGAATACAATGTTAAAAAAGGTGAGTTTCTTAACACAGTAAAAAATAAAACGGAAATAAACGAAGAAGATAAGTTGACAGCAGTGGCCGAAAAGACAAGCGACGGTTTTGTCAAAATCTTAAAAATCGGCAACAAAAACTTTTCAGCGACAGATATAAGAAGTATGTTTTCATTGAAAAGCCCTAATTTCAAAGTCGATGAAAGCGATAATGGCGTTACATTTACCGTTTACGGCAAGGGACACGGTCTGGGAATGAGCCAATACAGTGCTGATTTCATGGCACGTCAGGGCTCTGACTACAAAGAGATTCTTTCGCATTTTTACCCCGGAACTGAAATTGTAAAAGATTAGTGTTTACAAATCACCGATACCTCTGTATAATATTGTTAAAGTCAACTAGTTAATCCAGATAGTAAAAACGGAGAGATGTATATGTTTGTTAAAGTTAACAGTATAGGACTTTTCGGTATGAAAAGCTTTGGCGTAGGAGTAGAAGCCTCTCTTGATAACGGTTTGCCGCGTTTTGATGTGGTGGGTCTGCCCGATGCCGCGGTAAGTGAATCAAAGGACCGTGTAAGGTCTGCAATGAAAAACAGCGGTTATAAGTATCCCGACATAAGAATAACCGTAAATCTTACCCCTGCCGACACTAAAAAAGAAGGTCCTGTTTACGACCTTCCCATACTTGTTGCACTTCTTATTGCAAGCGGTCAGCTTTCCTGCGATATAAAAAAGTCGGCTTTTGTCGGTGAGCTTTCACTAAGCGGCAAGGTAAGAAAGCTCAAGGGAGCTTTGCCCATGGTTATAAGGGCTAAGGAGCTCGGAGTCAGAGAAATGTACATTCCTGCCGAAAATGCAAGTGAATGCTGTGTTGTAAAGGGAATAGACATCTTCCCCGTTGAGAGCATCAGACAGCTTCACGACCATCTGACGGGAACGAATAGAATCGACAAGCTTACAAACGAGATGTATTTTGAATACAGAAGGCCTCTTGAATTCACACCCGACTTCAGCGATGTTAAGGGTCAGTATCAAGCTAAGCGTGCTCTTGAAATAGCCGCCGCAGGAGGTCATAATGTGATGATGATAGGCCCACCCGGCTCGGGTAAAAGTATGCTTGCAAAACGAATTCCTTCAATTCTGCCTGATATGACCTTTGAGGAAAGCCTTGATGTTACAAAGGTTCATTCAATCGCAGGTTTTCTGCCCGACAATGTTTCTCTTATTAAATCAAGACCCTTCCGCTCACCCCACCACACAATTTCTACTGCAGGTCTCACGGGCGGAGGCCGCATCCCGACACCCGGCGAGCTGAGTCTTGCTCATCACGGCGTTCTCTTTCTTGATGAGCTGCCCGAATTTCAGAAGGGCACTATGGAGGCCATGAGACAACCCGTCGAAGACGGAAAAATCACCATCTCAAGAGTATCCGGCACTCTGACCTATCCCTGTGAGGTAATGCTTGTCTGCGCTATGAACCCCTGCCCCTGCGGTTATTACGGACATCCTACAAGGAAGTGTTCCTGCCCGTCAGGAGCCGCCGCAAAATATCTGGCAAAGGTCAGCGGTCCTATGCTTGACAGACTCGACATTCATATTGAAGTGCCTCAGGTAGATTTTGAAAAGCTTTCGGACTCAAAGCCTGCTGAGCCATCATCTGAAATCAAAAAGAGAGTAAATAAAGCAAGAGAAATACAAAACAAACGGTTTGAAGGAACAGCAATAACCTGCAACGCAAAAATGACCCCCGACCTGACGAGAAAACACTGTCAGCTAGACGACAGGTGTAAAGCTACTCTTGAAAAATGCTTTACCTCAATGGATTTATCAGCTCGTGCTTACGATAAGATTTTGCGCATTGCAAGAACCATTGCCGACCTTGATTCCAGTGAAAGCATTCAGCTTGAGCATATAACTGAAGCAGTTCAGTATCGCAACCTCGACAGAAAATTTTGGGGAACATAACAAAAGAACCTGCCTGACAAAATCAATCAGGCAGGTTAAATTTTTATTTTACTGCAACTGCTTCTTTTTCAGCCGCTTCGGTTTCAATGACAATCTTATTCTTACCCTTGTGTCTGTAAGGATAAATCATCAATGCAACATATCCTATCGCAGCGCCGACAACATTAAGAACCATGTCACCCATTATATCCATAATAGCCCAACGCTCAGGCACAAGAGGATCGAAAAGTGTAATCTCCTTCGGCGTACCTTGAGCCAGAAGGAACGACCAATGCTGTGAGTCACCGGGATATTCACCCATCATACCTGCAATCTGGTCAAAGCTGAACTCGAAAACCTCCCAAAGTGTGGAGCAAATGAAGGAAAAACCGACAGATGCAAAGAGTATTAGGCTGAGGGGAGCTGTTTTCTTCTCTTTTTTCAAAAGAGCGCAAGCGAGCTCATAGCCGAAGAAAACACAAAGGAAGCCGCCCCAACCGTGAAGGAAGGTGTCAAGAAAACGGGTTTCATAATAAAGATTCAGGAATTTTCCGCCGAATGATGCTGCAAAAACGCCCGGGATAAATAAAGTCTGGAAGCCCGGTGTTACGTGTCTGAAGGTGTTTTTTTCGGGGAAAAGCATAAATATTTCCCACAGGAACATACACAGGAAATTTGCGCCAACCTGAAGAGGATCGGTAATATCAAAGGGCTTTTTAAAGAATCCTGCAACAAATGCATAAATCATCAGAATTCTGAAAACCCACCAAAATAAAAATGTAGGGGTTGAACAGCCTTCTCTGAGGCGTTTGAAATAGTTTTTCATTGATTAGTCTCCGTCCGTAATTTTAACTGTGATTTTATCGGAATATTCAGCAAACAGGCTCAAGAAGGAACACTGAAAATGCTATCATAAACTGACCGATATAATATGTGGCATGATTGATAACAAAGTTGAAGGGTGTGTTTCTGTTCTGCTTGATTGCAAAATACATAGGTGAAAGAATTATGTCGGAAAGAAGGAAAAGAACTGCACCGACATTAAAGACGATATAAGCTACCTGACCTGTCTTGATTGCAGCCCAGAGAGAAGTGCCCACCATTGTACCGAGAATAAGACAGTATGCGGTAACAATAGCGTAGAATTTACCGTACTTCTGCTTTGTGGGCTTTTCGAGCAACAGATTACAAACAGTTACAAGTGCACCGACTGCAAGGGGTACAAGCATATCCTTCGGAGTAAACTTCGCCTGAGTGTAAATCGCACCCATGTAGAAGAAATGTCCGATACCGAATGATATAAATCCCATATTAAGATACTGATCGTTGTGCTGAGGATAAATCCACTTCTGATCAAGATAAATATCACCCATAAGACCGAACACACCGCCCATCATAACGGGAAGCGAATATTTCCACAAATCAGGATAGTCTGAATTGCAGAATGTGGCGGTAAGGCCTGTAAGAAGGAAGAAGATGCTTGTGAGGGTTTTGATATAAACACCGAGCACACTTCTCTGTTTATGGCATTTAACCATAAATAAAACAAGGAAAGCCGCGCCTAAAGCAAGGCAGATATAAGTCAACATTTCCGTTACCTCCGATTATTTATTCGCTGATTTCAATACCGCGTTCTTTTCTGGAAATTGAAAGCTCCTCAATAACTTCCTGCTTTTTAGCGCCTGAAAGCTTATAGAAGAACATGGGCAGAGCGCAAAGAAGCATACTTACACCGGGAACGATGGTAACAAGAGAGAACATTGCAAAACGCTGATTCATAGCAAGGTCAGTTGCAGCAACTACAGCTTCGGAGCTGAGCATATTTTCCGGTTCAAGACCGATTAACATATACATAATAACAATGCCTGATGTAGCAAAAGCGTTACCTATCTTGTTAATAAAGCCCTGACAGGCAGCACCGAGACCGTTATCTCTGAAGCCGGTTTTAAGTTCCATGTAATCGAGACAGTCACATATCATTGCAAAGCATATAGTGTTGATTACACCGAGAGGAATGCATGAAATAAGAATGAAGGGAATGCATATGTAAAGATTCATTGTGAACCAACCGATGACGGTTGTAAAAATGCTGGAAACGAAGCCGAGAAGACAGGTAGTGATAACAATTTTTTTGTAATCAAACTTCTGCATAAGCTTCGGCATAAAGAGTGTAGCGCCGAAAAGACCGACAATAGCACTAATCTGGAAAATAGTCTTAACACTTGAAACGCTTGATTCGATAGCGGCAACCTTTTCCGCTTCAGTAGCAAGGGTATTAAGGTCAGGACCTATATAGAAGGCATAACGGGCAACATGTACTGCCGCCGCCTGAACCATATATCTTCCACTGGAAAGCACACCCATAAGAAGCACAAGAATAAGAGGCTTACAGGTGAAAATACGCTTGAGCTGAGAGGGTTCACCCGGCTGACGCTTCCTGACAGGCATAACCACTCTTTCCTTAAGACCGAAATAGGCTCTGGAATACATAATAATACCGAAGCCGACTGTAACAACCGCCATAACAAGATATTTGGTTTTTTGAACTGCAAGAGGATCAACGGTTTCTCCTTCGCCTGTGTTCTTGACCATAGCGGCAATAACGAGACCGACAACAAGGAAAAGCACCTCAGGAATTGCAGAACCGATGCTGTTAAAGATCTTACTGATTGAAATAACAGAGCTTCTTTCCTTTGAATCGGGAGTCATAACATTAGGAAGACCCCAGAAGGAAACGTCACCTATTGTGTAAATCATACCCCAAGCAACGTAAACAATTGCCGAATATATTGAAAGCTCCTTTTTGGGAAGGTCGGGACTGAGATACATAAGCACTGTCATAACACCGATAGGGATAAGTGCATAAAGTATATAAGGTCTCATTTTACCCTTTTTGGTCTGTGTGCGGTCAACTATCATACCCATCATCGGGTCGTTGATTGCGTCCCATACTCTTGCCAAAAGCATAAGAAGAAGAACGAACATGGGAGCAAGCTGAAGAACATTGAGATAATAGTCACTGATATAGCTCGACATAAGAGCATAAATCATTCCCTGACCCATACCTGCTATGCAGAAAGAAGTCAGTTCTTTTTTAGGTACATATTTCTTTTGTTGCATAATACCACTCCTTGGGCACATATTTTTACATATTCTAACATATTTTTCATTTTTTTGCTATTTCTTTTACGATTTTTTTAAAATTTTTTATATGTTTTATGTGTAGAAAAACATATATCTTTTTTGTGCTATTTGACAAAAATAAAAATTAAGTTGAAAAGATAAAAATAATATTGTATGATTACTGTATATACATATGAAAGGTCGTGTAAATAATGAGTAATACAACTGAATACTTTGAAAAAACGTTTGCATGGTCATCTGACAGCAAAACCTCTGACGAATACATAATCACAAAAAACAATGTCCGTTTTTCTGTTCTTTCAGACCGACTTTTGCGCGTAGAGGTTGACAGTGAGGGTATTTTTACAGATGAGCCCACTCAGACTGTTATCAACAGAAACTTCAGCAAGCCTAAAATCCGTATAGTTGAAGATGACGCCACGGTTATCATAATGACAACCAAAACAATATACAGATATGACACCGCTGCCAAAAAAATGATTGGTATTTCATTAAAAAACGGTAAAAACCTCACAGAATACAACAAAGGAAACCTTAAAGGTACATACCGCACTCTGGACCAGACCAGCGGTGCAATAAATCTCGGCAACGGCATTATGTCAACCGAGGGTGTAGCGGTTATCGACGATACTTCTTCTCTTATTCTCAAGCCTGACGGTACAATCGGCGAAAGAAGAAAGACCGATAAGGACGAATACTATTTCTGCTATAACCACGACTACAGAGCAGCCTTACGCGACTTTTTCAAGCTCTGCGGAGAAGTTCCCCTTGTGCCCCGATTCTGTCTCGGTAACTGGTGGAGCAGATATAAGGCATACACTCAGCAGGAATACATTGCTCTTATGGAAAAATTTATCGAAAAGGAAATCCCCTTCACAGTCGCTACCGTTGATATGGACTGGCACTGGGTTGATGTTAAAAACAGATTTGGCAAATGCGGCAGCAAAAAATCCATTATTCCCGGAAAGACCGATAATCTTTTCCAGGGTGACGGTTGGACAGGCTACAGCTGGAACACCGAGCTTTTCCCCGATTACAAAGCATTTCTCAGGTGGCTTCACGAAAAGAATTTCAAGGTTACGCTTAACCTTCACCCTGCTCAGGGCATAAGATTTTTTGAGGATATGTATAAAGAAGCGGCAGAGTTTATGGGAATTGACCCTGAAACCAAGAGAAGAGTAGAATTTGATATTACCAACCCCAGATATATTGATGCTTATTTCAACATCCTTCACAAGCCCTATGAAAACGAAGGTGTAGACTTCTGGTGGATTGACTGGCAACAGGGCAAAAACTCAAAAATCAAAAACCTCGACCCTCTCTGGGCTCTTAATCATTATCATACTCTCGTCGACAGAGCCTCAGACAAAAAGCGCCCGCTGATTCTGTCAAGATTCGCTGAAATCGGCTCTCACCGTTATCCCCTCGGTTTCTCAGGCGACACAAAGATATGCTGGGAGGCGCTTGAATTCCAGCCTTATTTCACCAATACAGCCGCAAACATCGGTTATACCTGGTGGAGCCACGACATAGGCGGTCATATGATGGGCTCAAAGGATGATGAGCTTTACACCCGTTGGATACAATACGGACTTTACAGCCCCATAATGAGACTTCACTCAACAAGCAATGAATTTATGGGCAAGGAGCCCTGGAAGCACGAATACACCGCCGAAAGAATAGCAGTTGATACTCTCAGAGAAAGACATGCTCTCATCCCCTATCTTTATTCCATGAATTACCGTACACATAAAGACGGAATCGCTCTTTGTGAGCCTATGTACTACTCATATCCCGATGAAGCAGAAGCATATAAGGTTAAAAATCAGTATTTCTTCGGCTCTGAGCTGATAGTTTCACCCATTACAACAAAGCTCAACCCCAAAACCAACCTCGCCTGTGTCGATGTATGGCTCCCCGAAGGAAGATGGACCGATATTTATACCGGCGCAATATACAGCGGTAATAGGTTTATCAAAATGTTCCGCGGAATCGAATCCATCCCTGTTCTTGCAAAAGAAGGTGCCATCATACCACTGAGCGCTAACGACAGAGACAACCGTTCAGAAAATCCCGAGGATATGAAAATACGCATTTTCCGCGGAAACAACAGCTTCAGTCTTTATGAAGACGATGGAGAAACAAACGCTTATAAGGGCGGAAATTTTGCAATAACAAAATATACGGTCGCAGAGGCAGACGGAAATGTTAGCTTCACGGTTTCCCCTGCTGAAGGAAATTGCAGCACGCTGCCCAAGAGGAGAAGCTATACCTTTATTTTTGAGGATATCAGCGACGGTGAAATCACTCTCAACGTTAACGGAAAAGAGGCTAATTACACTGCTGAAAAGAAATCAGGAAAGCTTTATATCACAATCAGGAACATCACTCCCAAATCTGAGGTTTCAATTCAGCTTAATGCTGTTACGGTAAGAGAAAACAGGGATAAGAAGGAACAGATCATTGACCTTGTGACAAAATATCAGCTCAGTGTAAACTATAAGCTTGTAAAATTCTCAAAATTCCTTAAAAATATAAACGGTAAGCTTCCCAACTGTGATAACTGTCTTATTGAACCGATTATTGAAGTACAAAATATGATCTGATGCAATCACCCGACAGAATAAATCTGTCGGGTATCGTTTTTGTAATAAAGATAGACATTTTTTGACATTTATGATATGATAAGCTCACAAGTATTAAACTAATGAGGTAAATTATGAACGCAGCAAATAAACTTACTCTTTTCCGTATTGCACTTGTGCCTGTTTTTCTTGTCTTTATGCTTACAGACTTTGTACCCTTCAGCAGATGGATTGCCTGCGGAATTTTTTGTGTTGCAACTGTAACAGACAAGCTTGACGGTACTATTGCAAGAAAATATAACATGATAACAAACTTCGGCAAATTTATGGACCCTATAGCTGACAAGCTGCTTGTAACATCAGCTCTTATCTGCCTTACCGCCTCGGGTGAGTTGCCCGCATGGGCGACAGTAATAATAGTTGCACGTGAGTTTGCAATAAGCGGTGTACGTCTGGTTGCTTCTGAAAACGGAGTAACTGTTGCCGCTTCCTTTTGGGGCAAGGCAAAAACCGTTTCACAGATGGTTATGATCATCGTTATGCTTGCTGACATATCCTTCACGGAAGGTATCGAAAAAGTGTTGCTTTATATTTCACTTATACTCACGGTAATATCAGGAATTGATTACATCATAAAAAACCGCAAGGTCATTTTTGCAGGAGAAAAATAAAAGGAAGGGCTTAAATTATGCAGCTTTTAGAAGTCAAAAAGGAAAACTATATCGGTCAGGCAGACCCTTATATTATTGAGAGCAAAGGCAGATATTATATCTATGTCACAGGTCACGATGCTGTCTATGCTTATCATTCAGATAATCTTTTCAGCGGTTGGGAGTATCACGGACCCGTAATGACTATGAAAGGACACGATTCCTTCTGGGCTCCGAGTGTGATAGAGCTTGACGGCAAATTCTATATGTATAATTCAATAGAAATATATAACGACACACCCGATAAAGGCGGTCACAGAGGCGCTATGCATGTCAGCGTTTCGGATACTCCTCTCGGGCCCTTCACAAACACAAAGCAGATACTTCATCCCTTCTCTATAGATTCTCATATAGTAAAAAATGAAGCGGGCCTTTTCCTTTTTTATTCTGCCAACAGATTTGAGGGTGAAAGAATAGGCACATGCATTTATGTTGACAGAATGCTGGATCCCTTCACGCCTGAAGGCAAACCCGTACTCGTTGTTGAGCCCACGCTTGACGAAGATATTTATCGCAAGAACAGATATAAAAAAGGTCAGCACTGGCACACTATCGAGGGAGCCTTCTATTTCAAGGAAGGTGATTGGCAGTATCTTATGTATTCGGGAAACTGCTTTGAACAGCCTACATACTACATAGGCTATGCTAGAGCTAAAACCGATGAAACCGACCTTACAAAAATCAAGTTTGAAAAATATCCCGACGACAATACTTATGCACCTGTTCTTTCAGCAAACGAATTTGAAGAAGGCACAGGACATCACTCAATGATAAAGCATGAGGGTCAGTGGTATGCGGTTTATCATGCAAGAGATTATGAAAACTCTGACGGAGCAAGTGCTTTTGACGCAAGAAATGCCCGTATATGTAAACTACATGTCAAAGACGGCATTATAACCGCAGAAAGATATAGGGATAAGTTATAATTATAAAGCACCGCTGTTAATATGGGATTTGTTGAAAATCTTTTTGAGTGTTATTCCGCCTTCGGCAGATTGATATTTTCACTGTTGTGAAAGTGTTATTGAAACCTACGGCTTCAGTGATGTTTATTCGCAAATAAACTCGCGACGCAAATAAAACTATTCATAGCACAATAACACTGCGAAGCAATATAACTCGCCGCAAGGCGAATAAAACTGAAAAAGCACTTCCAAAGAAGTGCTTTTCTTGGTGCACCTGACACTTTCAAATCCGAACCCAATGCCGACTTTTCGAGGTCGGCAAAGGTTATGGTTTCAGTACCGTCTTTGAAGTTGAAGGTAATAACCATTCGGCAGCCCTGAAAATTTTGTGTAAAAGCAATCTCCGTATCAAGCAAATAATAGGTTGATTGCCTTGCAGCCAGACTGCGGGATTGGTCTCGTATTAAC
>JAZSQD010000158.1:0-5108 GCA_045537815.1 Acutalibacteraceae bacterium
ATGAAAGCCGTTTACCGTCCTGTTATTGCAAAGCACGTAAGCGACAATGTTTACTGCTTCAGAAACACAAATTGCTTCACTTCTTCCGATGAATATGATATTACATATGAGCTTTATGAAAATGCGGTATGTGTTGAAAGCGGCAAGGTTGAGCTTGAAATTGAGCCGGGGGCTTCCAAAAACGTTGTTATTGCCCATAAAATGCTCGATAAGAATTCGGATGCACACATTAACTTCATCTATAAGAATAAAGACGGTGCAGAAATTGCAAAAGAGCAGATCGCTCTCAATGAGGTTGTAGCTTCATTCAAAGAGCCTGAGGGAAAGGCTGTTGCCTTCACCGATAAAAAAGATAAAATCACTGTTGTTTTTGAGGGTGGCTGTGCCGTATTTTCAAAGAGCGAAGGCAAACTCATCAGCTATATAATTGACGGCAAAGAAATGCTTTATAATGATGACGGCTTGGTGCCTCAGCTTTACAGAGCATATCTTGATAACGACAGAAACATCGTCAACACCTGGAATAAACAGAATCTCCATAAGCTTAAGTTTAACGGCAAGATTGTTTCCTGCAAGGCTAAGGATAACGGCACCGTAAAAATCAAGAGTGAGGGTTGGCTCTTTGCCGAGGATAAAAAGGTGTTCGAGTTTGAATACAAGTATGTGTTCTATCCCGACGGCTCAATCAAGGTAAAGGCAGAGGTGGAAAAGAAGCTCTTCGATTTCACTTCTTATGACCTTCCCAGATTCGGAATTAATCTTCTTCTTGACTCTTCTCTCTCAGAGGTCGAATATTACGGTCTCGGTGAGCTTGAAAATCTTAATGACTTCCGTGCTCAGAGCGTTGTCGGAATCTACAAATCAACTGTCAAGGATATGTGTGTTGACTATATCAAGCCTCAGGACAGCGGTAACCACGGCTGTACCCGTTGGATGACTGTTACCGACAGTGAGGGCAGGGGACTTAAGTTTTTTAACTGTAAGGACTACTTCTCTTTCAGTGTTCACGATTATCCCGAAAAGCAGATCCGTCAGGCAAAGCATATAGAGGATATCAAGAGGGGGATGCTTACAAGTGTCAGCATCGATGGCTTTATGAGAGGTACAGGCTCCAACAGCTGCGGTCAGCAAACTCTCAAAAAGTATTGCATAGATTTCAAGAAAGAGCTCGAGTTCTCCTTCTATATCATTCCTGTTAAAAAATAATTTAATAATTCTTTCAGCGAACTGTCATTTTCTTCTTGAATATGGCAGTTCGTTGTGTTATAATGCATTTGATTAGGGCATTTTGCTCATCATATTCAAAATTTACGGAGGCAAAAATTATGAAACAGTTAAACATCGGTATTATCGGCGCAGGCCGTATCGGAAAGGTACATATGGCATCAATCACTTATAATGTACCCACAGCAAGAGTTCTCGGCATCACAGATGTTTTCAAGGATGGTCTTCAGGAGCTTGCAGATAAATACGGTATCCCCAAGATATATAATGACTATAAAGAAATGCTTGCTGATGATGAAATCGACGCAGTTCTCGTTTGTTCATCAACAGATACTCACGCTGATATTTCAATTGAAGCAGCTGAAGCAGGTAAGCACGTATTCTGTGAAAAGCCCGTTGACCTTACACCCGAAAAGGTAAAGGCAGTTATCGCTGCAGTTGAAAAGGCCGGTGTCAAGCTTCAGGTAGGCTTTAACAGACGTTTTGACCACAACTTTGCTCATGTACGTTCACTTATCAATGACGGTAAGGTAGGTAACCTTGAGCTTATAAAAATCACTTCACGTGACCCTGAACCTCCCTCAGCTGAATATGCAGCAGTCTCAGGCGGTATGTTCCCCGATATGACAATTCACGATTTTGATATGGCACGCTTCCTTGCAGGCTCTGATGTAACAGAGGTATATGTAAATGCAACCTGCCTTGTTGACCCTGCGATCGGCGAAGCAGGCGACGTTGACACCGCTATTATCAACCTTAAGTTTGCAAACGGTGCTCTCGGTGTTATTGATAACAGCCGCCGTGCAGCTTACGGTTATGATCAGAGAATCGAAGTATTCGGCTCACTCGGTGCAGCTATGGCAGCCAACGACACACCTACAAACGTAACTGTTATGAATGCTGACGGCGTTTCAACCGATAAGCCTCTTTACTTCTTCCTTGAAAGATATATGCAGTCATTCCGTGATGAAATGATTCAGTTTGTTGATGCAGTTCAGAACGACAAGCCCACACCCACTACAGGTCTTGACGGTCTCAACTCAATTCTTGTTGCTCTTGCCGCTAAAAAGTCAGTTGCAGAGGGCAGAGCAGTTAAAATTTCAGAAATCGGCTGATTATTTTCAGGAGTACCTTTAATCAGGTGCTCCTAAAAGTGTTTTTATTGAGAATAACCCCGAAAGGATTGATTATTATGAAACTTACAATGGCTCAGGCTCTTGTTAAATTCCTTGACAATCAGTATGTCTGCTTTGACGGAAAAGAAACCAAGTTTGTTGACGGCATCTTCGGTATTTTCGGTCACGGATGTGTTGTAGGTATCGGTCAGGCTCTTGAGCAGGGCGGCCACAACCTCAGATATTATCAGGGCCACAACGAGCAGGGTATGGCTCACGCGGCTATTGCTTACGCCAAGCAGATGCACAGACGCAAGATTATCGCTTGTACATCCTCAATCGGCCCCGGCGCACTTAATATGGTAACTGCCTGCGGTACCGCAACTGCAAACAGAATTCCTCTTCTCGTGCTTCCCGGTGACACCTTTGCCTGCCGTCAGCCCGACCCCGTGCTTCAGCAGATTGAGCAGTATGACAGCTGTGCAATTACTGCAAACGATGCCTTCAAGCCCGTTTGTAAATATTGGGACAGAATCAACCGTCCCGAGCAGCTTATGACTGCCTGCATCAATGCTATGCGTGTTCTTACCGACCCTGCAGATACCGGTGCGGTATGTATCGCTATGCCTCAGGATGTAGAGGCAGAGGCTTTTGATTATCCTGATTATTTCCTCGAAAAGAGAGTATGGTATATTGACAGACGTGTACCCTCCGAAAGAGAAATTGATGCGGCTTGCGAAATGATAAAAAACAGTAAAAAGCCTATGATTATTGTCGGTGGCGGTGTTACTTATTCCGACAGTGACAAAGCTGTGCTCGCAATGGCTGAAAAATATAATATCCCCATCGGTGAAACTCAGGCAGGTAAGGGACAGATTCCTTTTGCACATCCTCTTAATATGGGCGGCTGCGGTGTAACGGGCGGTGCTGCCGCAAATGCAATCGCAAAGCAGACAGACCTTGTTATTGCAGTGGGCACAAGACTTACCGACTTTACTACCTGCTCAAAGTGGGGCTTCCAGAATCCTGACGTTAAGATGCTTTCAATCAATGTTTGCTCATTTGATGCTTTCAAGATGGATTCGACCGCAGTTATCGCTGATGCAAAGGCTGCTTGTGATGCTATCTGTGCAAAGCTTGACTACAAGTCAGAGTGGCAGGACGAATATACTGTTGCTAAGGCTGAATTTGATAAAGAAATTGACCGTTGCCATAACGAAAAGCTTGACGGCGTGCTTTCACAGAAAAGAGCTCTCGGCATTATCAATGAAACTATCGCTGATGACGCAGTTGTAATAGGTTCATCAGGCTCACTTCCCGGTTGTCTTCAGAGAATCTGGAAGTCAAAGGCTCCTGATACATATCACGTTGAATACGGCTTCTCATGTATGGGCTATGAAATCTGCGGTGCACTCGGTGCAAAGCTTGCAGTCGGTGACAGAGAAGTATATTCAATGGTAGGCGACGGCAGCTTCCTTATGCTTCACAGTGAGCTTTATACCGCCGTTCAGGAAAACAAGAAAATCAACGTTATGCTCTTTGATAACAGCGGTTGGGGTTGTATCGAAAACCTCCAGAACAATCAGGGTACCGACACCTTCGGAACACGCTTCACAAGAAGAAACGAGGAAAGCGGACTTCTTGACGGTGAGGTTATAATGACCGATTATGCAAAGATTGCCGAGGGCTACGGCTGCAAGGCATACCGCATCACTACCGAGGAAGAGCTTTATGCCGCTATTGAAGACAGTAAGAAGCAGACAGTTTCCACTCTCTTTGATATGAAGGTCGGTCACAAGAGTATGACAGACGGCTACGATTCATGGTGGAGAGTCGGCGTTGCTGAAGTTTCCGAAAGTGAAAGAGTTCAGGAATGCTATGAGGATATGAAGGCCAATATTGCAAAAGCACGCTTATATTAAAATATAAAGGAGAAAACAAAAATGCTTAACAAAGAAAAAGTATATCTTGCATGCGCTCCTATCGCATGGACCAACGATGACCTTCCCGATTTAGGCGCAGAAAATACCTTTGAGCAGTGTGTGAGTGAAATGGCACTTGCAGGCTTCACAGGCAGTGAAATCGGTAATAAATACCCCAAGGATGTTGAAACACTCAAGCACAAGCTTGACGTAAGAGGTATGAGAATCTGTAACGCATGGTTCTCTTCACTTCTTCTTTCCGAGGGCTATGAGGCAACTATAGAGGCTTTCATCAAGCACAGAGATTTCCTTCACGCTCTCGGTGCTAAGGTTATCGGTGCTTCTGAGCAGGGTAACAGCATTCAGGGTAAGGATGTAAGCATCTTTGGTGAAAAGCCTGTTTATACAGATGAGCAGTGGGAGCTTATTGCAAAGGGCTTCAACGAAATGGGAAGACTCGCAAAGGAAAAGGGTATGTATTTCACCGTTCATCATCATATGGGTACAGGTGTACAGACCGAGGCTGAAATCGACAAGCTTATGGAGCTTACCGACCCCGACCTTGTTTATCTTCTTTTCGATACAGGTCACCTTTCCTTCAGCGGTGAGGATGTAATCGGTGTTCTTAAAAAATATGTTCACCGAACAAAGCACGTTCATCTAAAGAGCATCCGCAAGGACGTTATAGAGGAAGCAAAGACCAAGGGCTATTCCTTCCTTGACAGTGTCCGTGCAGGC
The DNA here is from genome assembly GCA_045537815.1 of Acutalibacteraceae bacterium. Lineage (GTDB taxonomy): Bacteria > Bacillota > Clostridia > Oscillospirales > Acutalibacteraceae > UBA6857. Next base: position 5,000 of record JAZSQD010000158.1, read on the forward strand.
TCATTTACGGTTCCCGGTGACGGTGACTTCGACTTCACACCCGTATTTGATATCCTCGACGAAGCAGGCTATGAAGGTTGGGTTGTTGTTGAGGCTGAGCAGGATCCCG
>JAZSQD010000091.1:0-4583 GCA_045537815.1 Acutalibacteraceae bacterium
AAGAGAGAAGATCCCTACGGCTGGAGAGTTGAAGTAAAATAATTTTGCAAAAAAATGCAGGTACTGAGCTTGAGATTCAGTACCTGCTATCTTTATTTTATCAAATCCTTAATTACCTCTCCGCCTATTATCATCCCTGCAACGGGAGGCACAAAGGAAACGCTTCCGGGTATGGCCTTGCCTCTTTCGGTTGTTTCGCTGATAACGGGCTTAACAGGCTCCTCTTTTGAATAGAGAACCTTGAGTTTTTTTATGCCTCTTTTTTTCAGCTCCGTTCTCATAACCCGGGCGAGGGGACATACACTGGTTTTAAAAATATCCGTGATTTCAAAGCGTGTCGGGTCAAGCTTGTTGCCTGTTCCCATTGAAGAAATTACGGGTATATTTTCTTTGTTGCATCTTTCGATGATTGCAATTTTACCCGATACGGTATCAATCGCATCAATAACATAGTCATAGGGCGTAAAATCAAAATTATCAATGTTTTCGGGCAGTATAAAGGTATTGAAGGAGTTAACCCGACAGTCGGGATTTATTTCAAGAATACGTCGTTTCGCCGCTTCTGTCTTGAGCATACCCACTGTTTTTGTCGTGGCAATAATCTGACGGTTGATGTTACTTTCGCTGACTGTGTCATTGTCTATAAGGTCGATTCTGCCCACACCGCTTCTCGCCAGGGCTTCGGCAACACAACCGCCTACACCGCCTACACCGAATACTGCAACAGCAGAAGCTCCGAGCTTTCTGATTGCATCGGAGCCTAAAAGCATTTGAGTTCTTTTGAATATCTCGGACATATATTATTTCCTTTTACTGAAATTAAAGCCGTATAAAACGAAAATTACCGCAGGAATAAGGCTGAGGATAAAGACGAGAAGCATCAGAGGATTTGTGGTAAAGTAATCTGCCATTTTCCTGAATGCTTCAGGCTGTAACATTACAATGAAGCCTGTTACTACGGCAAAAATTGCGTTGACAAGAACTGCGCCCGCCGCCGTATCCTTTGATATGCGTCCGTATTCCGTGTGTTCTTCTTTTGCAAGATTGACGGCGTTTTCAAGTGCTGTGTTAAAAACCTCGGCTGCGATAACCGAGCCGCAAGTGAGCACAAGTATTGCATATTCAACACGTGATACAACAAACCAATCGCTCAACAGAAGGATTGAAAACATATAAGCCATAAAGGTTATATGAAATCTGAAATTTCTTTCTGTTTTAAGCATGAATTTTATTCCTCTGAAAGCATAAACGAAGCTTCTGAGGAGTCCTTTAAAACTTTCCATTATTCTTCCACCGTATAGTAACTTCCGTTTCTGACAAGACCGAGCTGAGTGAGTACTGCTTCTTCCTTTTCTCTCATTTTAACAAGCTCCATTCCACCGGGCTCGTGATCATAGCCGAGCAAATGCAGCATTGAATGAACGGTAAGGAAAGCAATCTCTCTGTCTAATGAATGACCGTAAAGGTCAGCTTGCTTAATTGCGTGTTCGATTGAAATAACAATATCGCCTAGCATCTGAGCGCCGGTATCGTTATTAAGGTCATAAATTCCGTCAACACCGAGAGGGAAGGAAAGAACGTCGGTTGATCTGTCGATGTTTCTGTGCTGAAGATTGAGAGCGTGAATAGCCTTATCGTCAACGATGGTAACACTGATTTCGGCAGAGCCTTTGAATTTTTCGTTGACAAGAACTGCGTTACAGCAGCGTCTAATAAGCATTCTTATTCCGGTCGGAATTTTAACGGCATTCTGGTCATTTGTGATTATAACTTTTATTTTGTCCTTCATTTTCTCTTCTTTGCCTCCTCATATTTTTCATAGGCTTTGATGATGTCCTGAACAAGCTGATGTCTTACAACATCCTTTTCCGAGAATTTACAAGTATGAATATCTTCAAGATTTTTCAGAATTTTTATAACCTCAATCAGACCTGATTTCTTTCCGTCGGGAAGGTCGATCTGAGTGATATCACCGGTTACGACGATTTTTGAGCCGAAGCCGAGACGGGTGAGAAACATTTTCATCTGTTCCGGGGTAGTGTTCTGAGCTTCGTCAAGAATTATAAAGCTGTCATCAAGAGTACGTCCTCTCATATAAGCAAGAGGAGCAACCTCAATATTTCCGCGTTCCTGATATTTCTGAAAGTTTTCAGCTCCGAGCATATCAAAAAGAGCATCGTAAAGAGGTCTGAGGTAGGGGTCAACCTTTTGCTGCAGGTCACCGGGGAGAAAGCCGAGCTTTTCACCTGCTTCAACTGCGGGGCGGGTGAGTATGATGCGATTAACCTCTTTAGCCCTGAAAGCGCTTACTGCCATTGCAACGGCAAGATAGGTCTTTCCAGTTCCCGCAGGGCCTACACCGATAACAACAGTGTTGTTTTTGATTGCTTCAATGTATTTTTTCTGCCCGAAGGTTTTTGCTTTGATGGGCTTACCTTTGGCACTGATACAGATACAGTCTGAGCCGATAGCCGTCAGCTTATCGTCATTACCGTCTTTAACAAGGCTTATAACATATCGTATATTCTGTTCGGTGATGCTTTCGCCTTTGTTTATAATACGCAAAAGATGATTTATGGAGCGCTTTGCCTTGTCAACCTGCTCTTCATCGCCGCAGACCTTCATTTCACTTCCTCTGACAATGATGTTAACATCAAATTCTTTTTCTATAAGCTTAACATTTTCGTCGAAGGAACCGAAAAGGCTTACCGCCTGTTCCATCCGTTCAATGCTGATGATTTGTTCTGCCAAAAGTCAAACACCTCGTTTAGGGTAAAATTGAAAGCCAAAATAAGAAATTCTGCTCAGATTTTACCACATTCTTCATAAAAAGTGAATACTTTTGAGAGAAAAAATATTAAAAATTAATATATTTTTATTCGGTAGCATATATTTCTTTTTTCTCTCCAATAAAGTCAATACAATCTGACTGTGCGCTTATTATATATTCATTATTTTTATCGGTAACAGAAAATTTTACATCAAGAATATTGGTGTTACGGAAGCTGTAATAAAAATCAGAAATGTAACTGTCCAAGGCATAAAGATAATCTGTTTTAGCTTCTGCAGAAGAGGTGCAGGCGATTCTTACTTCATTTTCAATACCGAAAGGAAGCTTTACATCTTTATAAGTCATATATTCACTGAAACCGAATGAGTCGGGACTATCCTTTTGCGGAATATATAAAGGTATATCCGCCCATAAAAATTTAAGCCTGTAATTTTTATCGGTAGCATCAATTTCGTTTGCCGAAGCAACTGATTTATTATAGCTTCGTGTGAAATCAACAGAATGCAGGGCGGTTATTTTACCGCGTGCCTCAAGATAATCGCAGGACATATCTCTGTTTTCGATAACACCGCTAATGAGCAGGTCTCCTACCTTGACACCGTTGCCTGCAGTAACCTCTCTGTCACCGTTATAGGTCTCTATACTTAAGATTTTACCTTCAAAATCTGCAACTATATTGCACGGGTCGCCGTAGGTGGTGTCTTCCTGTTCGTCCTTAAAATCTCTTACCTCTATTACCGCCTTACTGCCCTTTATGTTGATAGCCATCCATACTATTTTGTCGCCGAAATGGTTTACACAGCTTCTGCTTACTGAGGCTTCATCAAAGGTGGGAGCAAAGACCCCCTGATAAAGTCCGTATTGCTCAGCTGTCTGCAATATTTCTTCATGACTCAGAGCTTCTGTGCCGGTGACTTCGATTATCCAAACAAACTGATTCATTATAAAAATAAACAGAAGAAAGAAAATCAAACCTGAAGGTAAAAGCATTCTGCTGCGATGCTTTTTTATTAAAAAGGGAAGTCCTCTTTTTTCTGTTATTTTGATTTTTACACCGCTGTTTTTTACTGTTTTTCTCAGCTTAAAAAAGTTGGCGGCTGATATTGAAGCGTTTATATGGCTTATACCGGGCTCCAGGTTCCATAAGCGTATACCGTGAACATTGCACAGATTAATAAACCGTTCAGGAAAACCGCCCTCAGCCGTAAAATTAACATAACCCTTTATAAAACGAATGATATCAACAAGCTTCATATTCAGTATCCCCATCAGCAGTCGGTAAATTCAATATTGGCAATTATTCCGTTGATAATTACCTCTTCGACAGACAGAGCCTTCATTGTAAGCTCCAAACCCTGAAACGAAACAATGATATCACCGCAATTAAGCCTTATTAATTCCTTGGTATATTCAATGACTCCTTTTGTTCCCCATACAGAAGCCTCTCGGTTTGAAACCATATCTATGGCAGGGATTTCGAGAATTGCATCGGATAAATGACGCACATTTGATTTTTTATCTTTATTGCGTTTGCTCATATAAACCACAGCTTTCAATTATTTTTGCGCTTTTACTGTTGTAAAATAATATGCAGCTTTTGCGGTGAATATAATTGAGAGAGGAGTGAGATATATGGAAAAGATAAAAAACGGAATAAATATGAGCTTTTTCTCCTTATTGTATGCTTTTGTTACAGGTACGGTATTTGTTGCGGGATTTATGCTGTTGAAATTCCCTGAGGCGGCAGGGGAAGTCGGATCGTAGCCATGTCGTTCTGTGAGCCAAGGAGTTG
>JAZSQD010000002.1:0-5049 GCA_045537815.1 Acutalibacteraceae bacterium
ACCGCATCGGAAAGTATAGCTACACTGCCCGTAAAAGCACCGCCAAAAAGCTCTGAAAGAGCAAAGCCGCCGTTGAGAAGAAAGGCAATCAGAATTTTTCTTTCGCTTTTCATAATTACACCTCTGTTGACCTGTATGTTGTTTTATAGTATAATATATACGTTACCGAATATTATGTGCAGTATTATTATATGTTTCATAATTTTATTTTTCAACAAACGATTTTAGGCAGTTGTATTTTAATGAACATTTCAAGCTTTTTGTTCGGAGGTAATTATGGACAGACGTCAGAGAAAAACAAGAGATGCTATTTTTTCTGCCTTCGGCGACCTTATTAAAAGCCGCAGATACGAAAGCATTACCGTGCAGGATATTATTGATAAGGCGGATGTGGGAAGAAGCACCTTCTATTCTCATTTTGAAACCAAGGATACGCTTCTGAAGGCTATCTGCGACGATATTTTTGAGCATATTATTGAAGGAGAAGAATGCGGGTATACCGACTATTCTGATTCTCTTGGTTCAAAGCTCACTCATATTTTATGGCACTTCGAAAAGAAAAAGTCTGACATTAAGGGTATTCTCGCTTCTCAGAGCAAGGATATTTTTATGAAATATCTGAGTGATTATCTCAGCACTGTTTTTGATATGCATCTTTCGGATTTTCACATCGATACACCCGAAGGCTACCTCAAAAACCATCTGACCGGCTCTTTTTGTGAAACAGTCCGTTGGTGGCTTGAAGAATCCCCCGATACATCACCGGATGAAATCGCCGCCTTTTATATGTCCGTAACCGAAACCCATTGACTGACAGTTGAACAAAAAACACCCTTGAGACATATCCTTTTTATTCATTGTGACAAAGTGTAACTGAAGCTATTGAAAAAAGCTTTCTGCAGTGATATAATTCAGCAAAATATAAGGGAGGTAATTTTATGCAGACTAAAAAACAGAATATGCAGCAAATCCGCACTCTGACCCTCGGCGCAATTCTCACCGCATTGGTAATCGTTCTTCAGATGCTCGGTCAGTTCATCCGCTTCGGACCCTTTTCCATTTCCCTTGTTCTCGTTCCTATCGTAATAGGTGCGGCTATGTGCGGACCTAAAATCAGCACCTGGCTCGGTTTCGTTTTCGGTGTTGCAGTGCTTATGACCGATGCCTCCGCCTTTCTTGCCATCAGCGTGCCCGGAACGGTAATCACAGTTCTTCTCAAGGGTATGGCGGCAGGCTTTACCGCAGGGCTTATCTGTAAGGCTCTCGAAAAGAAAAACCCCACTCTCGCAGTTATACTCGCTGCTGTTGTGTGTCCCATTGTTAATACAGGCATTTTCCTTCTCGGCTGTGTGGTTTTCTTCCTTGATACAGTTGCGGAATGGGGCGCAGGTATGGGCTATGACAATGCCTTTGCATATATGATTTTCGGTATGGTGGGGCTCAATTTCATAGCTGAAATGGCAATAAACATTTTCCTTTCACCGGTGGTTGTAAGACTGCTGAATGCAGGAAAGAGAATTTAAGCAGTAAGCAGCAAGAAACAAGGACACCCTCACGGGTGTCCTTCACTTTATATTCTTTCCAGCTCCTTAAGAGAATTAAGTATAACCTGTTTACCGAAAAGCTTACTCCCGATATACATTGGTGAAAGCTTCTTGTAGCGGTAATGACTTTCGGTGAAAACTATCAGTCCTAACTGTAATCTCATAAGATAAAACCGCTTAAGGCTGTCGCCCTCAAAGGTAAGCTTTTCTTCCGCGACAGAGTTGTACCCCTCGATAAGCTGTCTGTTCTTTTCCATATCAAAGGGGGCGAGATAATCAAGAGATATGAAATCCCCCTCAGGCACACCGAACATTGCTCTTTCACAGTCTATAAGAGAGAAGAGCCTACCGTCCCTTATAACTATATTTCCGCCCCAGAGGTCAAAGTGATTGAGCACGGGAACGGTTATCCCGTCAAAAGCGGAGATATTTTTCTTAATTGCTGAGCTTACACGGTCAGCATAAGGAATATGCTTCACCTTCCTGCGGGCGTCCTTTATCAGATTATCCGTCATTGAGATATAAGCTTCTCTCATTGTGCTTTTAAGACCGCACTGCATATAACCGAAGCCTTCCTCGCCTTTAATGCGGTGAATTTCAGCCATAGCTTTGCCGAGAGAGTACATAACTCCGTCGTATTCCTCCTTGCTGAGCTTCGTTTTATTAAGCATCGTACCCGCCGCAAAATCCATAATAAGATATTTACACTCATATCCGTCACCGTAATTGTATCCGTGGATTTTCGGAAAATATCCGCTCTCGGCACCCTGCAGAAGCTCATACACTTTTGCTTCTGTTTCAATAAGCCCCTTTTCATAGGTGAGCACTTCCCTGCCAGTATCACCGACTATCTTTATTGCGTACTCGCCTTTTTCGGTGCTGACCTTAAAAACACGGTTAAAGGTACCGCCCTTAAGCTCTGAACAGTCCCTCAACTCACCGAGAGAATGCCTTTTAAATATTTCTTTTATAACAGAAATAATCTCAGTTGTATTTCTTTTCATAGATACCTCCGAAGTGCATCTGCACGCCTTTTTGTTTTTTTGCCGTTAACGGGATATCCCGAATTATAATAGTGCTCAATCTCGGTAAAAAGCTCATAAAAAGCCATTTTTTCCATACAGTTTTCAGAAAGTGCTTTTTTCTCCTTGTACTTTTCCAAAAGCTTCAGATGTCTGCCGTTAGCGTTATTAAGTTGATATAAATCATATTCGCTGTCAGCCCACATACATCCGCAAGGGTCAATAACCGCTACAACACTGCAGCTTTTTCTGTCAACGAGAATGTTCCACATATTATAGTCGCCGTGAATAAGGGATGCTTGTGTTACAGGCAGATAAAACACCTTATCAAAGCTTTCACAGGCCTTTTGCATCACATCAAGCACATAACCTTCAAGCTGACCTTTTTTATGCAGCTTTTCTGCCATTTTTAAGATTTCAACCGCTCGCTGCCTATAATACTCATTGAAGGTTTTGTATCGTATATCACTTCCTATTTCACCGAAGCCGTCGGGATTATGTATATTATGAAAGGTAAGCAGATTATTGACAACCTGCTCCGCCAGCCTTGCTCTTTTAGAGGCGGAAAGGTAAAATACATTACCGCCGTTTTCTCCTTTGAGACAATTCATGGCAAGAACATCCTTAGAGAAGCTCCCGTCGGCAGAGTGCGTCCACAAAACGTTCGGCATAGGGGACAGAGCGTGCTCTGCAAGAATTTCTAACTGAGAAACCTCTTTTTTCATAATTCCTTCAGATTTATAAACTTTTACAATAAGCGGCTCTGTGTTTTCATAGTCAAACCTGTAAACATCGGCATAAAAGCCTCCGCCTATACGCTTAAAGCTCTTGTGGGCTTTTTTCTGCTTTTTATCAATAAATTCTTGCAACAGCATCAAAATCACTCCCGGGAACTTTCAGTCGATTTCTACAATAACATTGGTGTCGTCTTCCGTAACAATATCTAAAATCACACCCGTGATACCCTCGTCAACCATTGTCAGTATTTCTGCAAGCTGTTCCTCGGAAATATAGTCACCGCCGACCGCATTTGAAATGCTGACCCCAAGCCTTGCAAATCTTTTCACAACAGATAAAGGTAAGGCAATTCTTATCGGCTTTTGCATGGGTCTGAGCACACGGATAACGAGCCTGAGCTTATCAATGTTCTTACGCTGCTTTTTCTCCTTTTCGGGCACGGTAACCTTAACTCTGCCCGTAAGAAGCTCATCAACGGTAATACCGAATATATCTGCAATAGCGGGCAAAAGCGTGATATCAGGGCAGGAAATATCATTTTCCCATTTTGATACAGCCTGAGGTGTAACACTCAGCAGCTCGGCAAATTCCCCCTGAGTATAGCCTTTCCGCTTTCGATACTCCGATATTCTCTTGCCGAGAGTCTCCTTAATGTTTGTGTCGTTATTCGTCTGATTTTCAGTTTTTTCTTTATCGCCCATATTGAAAACGATCATCGCGCTTACTCCCTTTCTGCTTTGGTGCTTGCTTACAAGGCTATTTTACCCTCACAAAAGCAAAAATTCAAGCAACAGACGGTTAAAAGGAGGAATTTTTGTTAAACTGACGGTTGAAAAAGGGTGAAATAAAGGGTAAACCGTAGGTTTAGGGGTTCAGAAAGCAGTAAGTAGCCGGTATCCTGGAAAGGTACGCCACACAGGGCGCACCCTACGCGGCGGAAATAGCCTTACCGTTACTGCCCGAGGCCCCCGCCCCTGACTACCGGCTACTGACTACTAAAAAAAGCATCCGTTTTCACGGATGCTTTTTGCAATTATCTGTCTCTTCTGCCGCCTCTGCGGTCACCATCGCGACGGGGTCTGGGGCGTCTGGGAGCTTCTTCACCGTCATCTTCGGGTACGAGACCTTCGATTTCGATGAGAGCATCTCTTCTTGAAAGATTGATTCTGCCCTGATCGTCGATTTCGAGCACCTTAACGATAACCTCGTCACCAACTGTTACGCAGTCCTCAACCTTTTCTGTTCTCTTAACGTCGAGCTTTGAGATGTGTACAAGACCTTCCTTACCCGGTGCGATTCCAACGAATGCACCGAAGGACATAAGGCGTGTAACAACACCGCGGAAGATTGCACCAACCTCGGGATCGTTTGCGATTGTTTCGATGATTGTGATTGCACGCTTAGCGTTATCAAGGTCAATAGCTGAAACGAAGATTGAGCCGTCCTCGTTAACGTCAACCTTACATTCGCATTCAGCACAGATCTTCTGAATAACCTTACCCTGCTTACCGATAACGTCGCCGATCTTGTCAACATCGATCTTTGTGGTGAGCATCTTGGGAGCATACTTTGAAAGCTCTGCTCTGGGCTCTGCGATGCAGGGAAGCATAACCTCGTCAAGAATCTTGCATCTTGCATCGTAGGTCTTTTCAAAGGCTTCCTTGATGATTTCGGGTGTAAGACCGTGTACCTTAAGGTCCATCTGAATAGCTGTGATACCCTTCTTTGTACCTGCTACCTTGAAG
>JAZSQD010000021.1:0-18509 GCA_045537815.1 Acutalibacteraceae bacterium
TTTTCCAAAATCGTGGGAGAAAGCTGAAATGCTTAAATAAACTTCACCTATTATTCAAATTCCAATTTACTCGAACAGATAAAAATGCTATGGGGGAATTTCCCCATAGCATTTTTTATTTCCTTATAGGACCAATTTTAAGCGGTGTTTTATTCCGTGTATGGAAATTACACCACCCAACCGCTTAAAAGCGATTCTGGGCCAATTTAGAGCATTCCAAAGTGCTTAAAAGCATCTTCGATTGCTTTCTCTTTTTCTGGTGGGCAGTTTGGCACTCTGTGACCATCTTTGCCCTTGTTGTAGTTTTCCCTTTTCTCAAAACCGTGTTTCTCTTTTACCTGTGCGATGTTGAGAGAGGTAACATTCAAACCGTATTTATCTTTGACGTATGTTTTAATCTCTGGATAGGTTGCGGTGGTTCTGGCGGTTTTGGGTAGGTCCTGAACATTCACATCAAAGTAGATATGTTCATCTACCTTTTGCCGACTTAATAATGCTACCGTTTCCACATGGGTTGTCCTCGGGAACATATCAACGGCGGTCGCCTTGACAGTCTTATATCCCAGCTCTTCAAAAACCGCAAGGTCTCTCGCCAGGGTTGCAGGGTCACATGAAACATAAACCACTCTGTCAGGGCTCATACGTGCCACCGTGCCGATGACCTCCCTGCTGCAGCCCTTTCTCGGCGGGTCGAGTATAACCACATCGGGTCTGATACCCTCGTTATAAAGAGCCTCTGCCATACCCGTCGCATCGTCACAGACAAACCTGGCATTCTCAATACCGTTGAGCCTTGCATTCTCTTTTGCATTTTCAATCGCCTCGGGTATAATCTCAACACCGATAAGGCTTTTAACCCTATCAGCCATTGTAAGACCGATTGTGCCCGCACCGCAGTAAAGGTCGAGTAGAGTTTCATTACCCGTAAGACCTGCATACTCCTTCGCTCTGCCGTAAAGAAGCTCGGTACCCTCGGGGTTCACCTGATAGAAGGAAAGAGGACTGATTCTGAATTTAAGAGAGCAGAGCTCATCCTCGATATAATCTCTGCCGTAAAGGGTGATACACCTGTCGCCGAGGATAACATTAGTCTTTTCTTTATTGATGTTAATAACGATTGACTGAATATTCAGCCCCGTAGCAAGAAGGGCATCAATAAGCTTTTCCTTGCGGGGAACCGTATCACCGTTAATGACAAGGCAGACCATAATTTCTCCCGTTTTTGCGCCCTGCCTGAGATAGATATGCCTGATAAGACCCTTGCCCGTTTTTTCGTCATAAACCGTTACGGGATTTTCAAGGATATATTTTCTTATAACGGGAATAAGCTTATGAAAATCCTCTCTCTGAAGCAGACAGCCTTCGCCGTCAATGATTCTGTGGCTGCGCTTTGAATAAAAGCCCGTCACAAGATTGCCCTTTTCGTCAATACCTACGGGAATCTGTGCCTTGTTGCGGTAATGACAGGGCTGATTTATTGATAAAATTTCTTCTGCTTCTATATCAAGACCGCCTATTCTTTTAAGTGCGTCGTTGACGGTCTGCTTTTTGATTTCAAGCTCTTTTTCATATTTAATGTGGCGGTATGCACAGCCACCGCAGCGGCTGTCAACGGGACAGTCGGATTCAATACGGCTTTCTCCCTTTTTTATAAGCTTTTTAATGATACCCACCGCATAGCTGCTCTTAACCTTTATTATGTGGGCTTCTATTTCATCGCCGGGGGCAGTTCCGTCCACAAAAACCGCCATATCCTTATAACGCCCCAAACCGCTCCCTTGAGATGTGAGAGCGGTTATTGTAAGTCTTATGTCGTCATTCTTTTTTAATACTGTTTCTTTTTTCATTTTGTCACCGATTCGTCTGCAAAAACAGTTATTCATCTCTTTCAAGCTCTACAGTAATCCGCAGACCGCCGAGAGATGATTTTTCCGCATATATTTTTCCGCTGTGAAGCTCTATAATTTCACGGCAGATGGCAAGCCCGAGACCTGCAACCTTTCTGCCCTTATCCGAAGTATAGAAGGGCTCGAATATCATCTCATACTTATCCTTGTCAACGCCCTCGCCCGAGTCATCAATGTGCAGATAAACCCTTTCCTTATCCGCTGTAACGGTAAGCTTGATTTTACCCTCAGGGTAAATCATGTGCTTGACTGAATTGCCGAAAATATTGCCCATAACCCTCTTAAATCTCGCTATGTCAATATTTACGGCTATGTCCGGGTCAGCCTTCAATATAATTTCAAAATCAACACCGTTATTTTCAAGCTCATCGGCGAACTCATGGGTTACACCGTCAGCAAGCTCCCTAAGAGTGACTTTTACCGTAGTTATTTCCTTTTTTGTGTTAAGATTGAGATAATCGTCAAATTCTCTGATAAGACCTGTAATTTCTTCACTTTTGGCATATACGGTGGAAAGATATCTTTCTCTTCTCTCGGGGCTGATATTATCCTTCTGAAGCTGCTCTGTATAGCCCATAATGGATGTCAGCGGTGTTTTGATATCGTGAGAAATCGATGCGATTATACGCCTTTCGTTTTCCTTCTGCTTTTCGAGATTTTCTGTCAGAGACACAAAGCGCTTATATACACTGCCTGCGTAGCCCTTGATTTTAAATTCGCCCAGCTTACCCGTACGGTCATATTCTTCAATAGCACGGTAAATGCCCTTGAAGGGTCTGAGCATTATCCTGTAAAGGGCAAAAATCAAAAGCGAAAGGGCAGAAAGACCTATGAGAAATTCTATAAAAATAAACCGCACAAGAACTCGGACATCCGTCAGATAGTCTCTGAGAAGATAAACCGAGGATTTGATAACATAGGGCTCTTCCTTATATTCAAAGGGGGTCTGAACCTTGACGTCGAGGGCCGACCAGGTTCTTCCCACAGACCTTGTAACAATGTCGTTATCTCCGTTTTCAATGACGATTACAATATCGGTATACTGCTCAACTATTTCACTCCATTGATCTATGGATTCTTTATTTGTGAGCTTTCTGATAATTTCCGTATTATAATTCTGAAGTATGTTCCTGTCGTTGTAGGCCGCATCGGAAACAGTTCTCGTAACCGACGCATTGTATGAAAAAGCGAAGGCCACAATAACACCGAGCATTATGAAAAAAAACGTAATGTTTGCTTTCCTACCCGAATTCACAGCCTTCACTCCTTTTTTTTATTTTATTACCTTTACAAACTTATATCCCACACCCCAGACGGTTTTTATGTATTGGTTGTCCGGGTCAATTTTGTCTCTGATATTCTTTATGTTAACCGCTACCGTGCCGATATCACCGAATTCCGTATCCCACACATGGCTGAATATCTGTTCCCTTGTAAGCACCTTACCTGCATTTTCCATAAGATACTGAATAAGCTGGAACTCTCTTGTAGAAAAAGCAACCGACTCACCTTTTCTGAAAATCTCCATGGTGTTGGTGTTTATCTCAATATCACCCACACGGATTATACCCTTTTCCGTTTCGTGATTGTTACGTTTTTCTCTTCTTAAATGAGCCTTGACCCTGGCTACAAATTCATCCACGACAAAGGGCTTGGCTATATAGTCGTCTCCTCCGTTTTCAAGCCCCTCGACTGCATCGGCGCTGTTACTCTTTGCAGAAACAAAGATAATAGGACAGTCAACCGTGTTTCTTATAAAACGGCAAAGCTCAAGGCCCGATACATCAGGCATCATAATATCAAGCGTAATGAGAGAAATTTCGTCCTCGTGCTCCGAAATATATTCATAAGCACTTCTTCCGTCGTTTCTGATGACAGTTTCAAAGCCTTCATCCTCAAGAGCGTCGGAAATGAGACGTGCTATTGCAATTTCATCGTCTACAATAAGGATTTTTCCCATGTTTCAGTTCCTTCCTTCCGCAAAAAACAAATAATATTCACTAATATATTATAATAATATAACCCCCTGAAAAAATAAAGACTTTTTTATGAATTTATCAAATTTTATGTGCTGAATGGCATATTTGGCGAATAATGTCAAAAATTTAAGAAAGTCTTAAGAAATTCGGAAAATATTTCTGCTATACTTACGGTATTAATCGTTCCCGAAAGGTTCGGATTATATTTTAAGGAGGGTATACTGTGAAAATTCTTATTGTTGACGACGAAAAAGAAATCGCAGACCTTGTTGAACACTATCTGCTGAAGGACGGATTTTCCGTAACTAAATATTATGACGGTGAAAGTGCCCTTAAGGCAATCGTCGAGCAGGAATTTGACCTTGCAATTCTTGATGTTATGCTGCCCGGCACAGACGGCTTCACTCTTTGCAGAAAAATCAGAGAAAAATATAATTATCCAGTTATTATGCTCACGGCAAAAACAGCTTTTTCTGACAGAATATCGGGTCTTTCCATGGGTGCGGACGACTATGTCACAAAGCCCTTTAACCCCCTTGAGCTGACCGCCAGAGCAAAGGCTCAGCTCAGACGCTACAGACAGTATAATGAGCAAAACGCCGAGGATGATATAATTGAAATATCGGGTCTCGAATTAAACAGACTCAACCACACCTGCACCCTTTACGGAGAAGCTATTATCCTTACCCCGACCGAATTCGGTATTCTCAGGCTTCTTTGCGAAAATGCGGGTAAGGTAATTTCCACCGAAGAGATTTTTGAAAAGGTCTGGGGCGAAAAATATCTTGACAGCAACAACACGGTTATGGTACATATAAGACGACTCAGAGAAAAAATGGGAGAAAAGCCCAAAAATCCTAAGTTTATAAAAACCGTGTGGGGAGTTGGATATAAAATTGAAAAAGAATAAAACACCGTCTCGAAGCTCAGGCTCCGTCAATATCGTTTCAAAAACAGTCAGCCGTTTTTTTATAAACAACCTTTTTATTTTCGCCGCACTTCTCATGATATACGCCGTGATTTTTCTGTTCGTCTCACGTTATCCGGGTATCGCGGTTATTGTCGAAGCCATATATTTCAACCTTCTGTCGCCTATACTTTCAACAGTATTCAATGAAGACTTCGTTGCCTTTATTTACGAACACAGCATTTTCCTTTATCTCATCTGGTGTATGTGCTTTTTTGTCATCCACTGTCTTATTCAATCTGTTATCACCCTTATCAACTTTAACAAAACCTATCAGAGCCTTGATTCTTTTGTCGACCCCGATAATAATATACAGTCCTTTGCCAAGCCTTATTCGGATATTGAAATAAAGCTTAAGGATATAAAACTGGAGGTGCTCGAAAGCAAAAGCCGTGCCGCCGAAGCGGAAAGCAAGAAGAATGACCTTGTTATGTATCTTGCCCACGACCTGAAAACACCTCTCACATCAATTATCGGTTACCTTACCCTTCTGGATGAATCACCTGAGCTGACAGTAGAGCAAAGAGCTAAGTTTACCGGAATCGCCCTTGATAAATCCTACCGTCTTGAGCAGCTTATAAGCGAATTTTTTGAAATTACCCGCTTTAATATACATACGGTC
The DNA here is from genome assembly GCA_045537815.1 of Acutalibacteraceae bacterium. GTDB lineage: Bacteria > Bacillota > Clostridia > Oscillospirales > Acutalibacteraceae > UBA6857. The sequence continues at coordinate 5,476 of JAZSQD010000021.1, forward strand.
ACTCTGCAGCGAAACAAGGTTAATCTCGGGCTGATGATAAACCAGATTGCCGATGAATTTTATCCTATGCTCAGCGAAAAGGGACTTGAAATACGTGTGGATATTCCCTACCGGATTCTTATTTTTGCCGACTCGGATAAGCTTGCCCGTGTTTTTGACAACCTTTTAAAAAACGCTGTTTCCTACAGCTACGAAAACTCGGTTATCAATGTTGGAGCGAGAATAATAAACAACCGTCTCGTCATCAAATTCCGTAACCGCTGCGACGAAATCCCCAAGGATAAGCTTGACCGTCTCTTTGATAAGTTTTACCGTATGGACTCCTCAAGAGCCTCGGCAACCGGCGGCTCAGGACTCGGTCTTGCCATCGCCAAGCAGCTCACAGAGCTTCACGGCGGCACCCTGACGGCAAAAAGCAACACGGATTATACAGATTTCACCGTCGTTCTTCCCTGGCAGCCATACGAGGAAATAACAGAAGAGCCCATAAGCTGGCAAGTATAAGCATAAACAGCCTGAGAGCATTCTTTAGCGGAAGCTCTCAGGCTTTTCCTTTTAAAAAGCAAGGGGCAAACTTGACAATATTGCAGCGAAATAATATAATCTAATCAGTATCGTAAAGGCGGTGTTTAAGGTGAAAAATAAGGTTATGGTAGGTATGAGCGGCGGTGTCGACAGTGCCGTTTCTGCCTATGTTTTAAAAAAAGCAGGCTATGAAACCGCCGGTGTAAACTGCAGTTTTTTCCGTAACGAAGACGTTTTTATCGAAAAGCCCTCCTCAGACGCAGAGGACGCCAAAAGAACCGCAGATATGCTCGGTATTCCTTTTTTTCATGTATATCTCGGTGAAAAATTTAAGCAAGAGGTTATTGAGCCCTTTATCAACGCCTATAAGGAGGGGGCAACTCCCAATCCCTGCATTTACTGTAACCGACATCTTAAATTCGGTGAGCTTCTCAGCTTTGCCCGCTCTGAGGGCTATGAAAATATAGCCACGGGGCACTATGCACTTACAGAAAAAAGCGGTGACAGATATCTGCTCAGAAAGGGCACTGACAAAACCAAGGACCAGAGCTATGTGCTTTATACTCTGACTCAGAATCAGCTTTCGCATACCCTTTTCCCTCTCGGAAACTATACCAAGGCTCAGGTGAGAGAAATCGCCGAAAGCATCAGCTTCACCACCGCAAGAAAGCAGGACAGTCAGGATATCTGCTTCATACCCGACGGAGATTATGCACGTTTTATAGAAAGATATTCGGGTCTCACCTTCCCCGAGGGGGATTTTGTTGGCCCGGACGGCAAAGTTCTCGGCAGACACAAGGGTATTATCCGCTACACTGTCGGTCAGAGGAAGGGACTCGGTCTTGCTCTGCCTGCACCTATGTATGTCAGGGAAAAGGATGTCATAAACAACCGAGTGCTTCTTTGCGACAATCAGACTCTTTTCACCAAAAATCTTATCGCTAAGGATATAAACTTCATTCCCTTTGACAGCCTCAGCGGTGAGCTTCGTGTCAAGGCAAAGGTCCGCTACAAGCATGAGGAGCAGTGGGCAACGGTTATACAGACCGACGAAAATCACTTTTCACTCACCTTTGACGAGCCTCAGAGAGCAATCGCCAAGGGTCAGGCAGTAGTCCTTTATGACGGCGATTATGTTGTCGGCGGCGGAACAATAGAATAAGACAAAAAGCCCTGCAATGCCACAAAATACGGTTATTTGCAGGGTTTTATAGTATAAAGCAACAAAAAACCATTGGTCATTTTGTATAAAAATAATCTTGACAGTCGCAAAGTTTTGATATAAACTAATCATAATAGTATATTGAAAGGGTAACTTGTTTTGGATTATTCAATTCTCAAAGATGAAGAGCTGGTTCTTATGTGTCAGCAAAACGCGGAGGAAGCTTTTTCCTGCCTTACCCTCAGATATATTCCCACGGCAAAAATAATTGCCGCCCGTTACGGCGACAGCTCAATAGAAAGCGCAGACCTTATTCAGGAGGCGATGTTTGCCTTCATTTCTGCGGTTTATTCCTATAACAGTGACAGAGACTGCTCTTTTTCAACCTATGTAGGCGTGTGTATGCGCAACCGTATACTCAGTCTTCTGAGAAGTCTCAGCTCAAAAAAGCGTGTGCCTCAGACTATGCTCGTTTCTCTCGAGGATAACGACAATTTACCCGCTACACCCTCCCCTGAGGAAAGCTTTATGGTTGATTCCTCGGCAGAATACATATATTCGGTCATAAGCTCTGCCCTCAGCCGTAAGGAGCAACAGGTTTTCGGCCTTTTTCTGACAGGTATGAGCTATGAAGAAATCGCCGCAGAGCTGGGCTCCACCGTCAAATCCGTGGACAGTACTCTGCAAAGAGCAAGAAAGAAGCTGCGCGAAAAGCTCAGTTCTTATAAATAATATGCCCCATAGCTCAAAGAAGAGCGTTGTTTTCAAAGAGTCGGTGCAATTCCGGCAAAGGGCCATTAAATTCAAGCGAGGTATAAAACAATGTACGAAGACAAAACACTCAAATGCAAAGAATGCGGAAATGACTTCATCTTTTCTGCAGGCGAACAGGAATTCTATGCTGAAAAAGGCTTACAGAACGAGCCCCAGCGTTGCAAGGATTGCCGCATCGCTCGTAAAAACGCTGCAAGACCTGCACGTGAAATGTTCACAGCTACCTGTGCATCATGCGGTGCAGAAGCAAAGGTTCCCTTCAAGCCCACAGAAGGCAGAGACGTATACTGCAGCGACTGCTTTGCAAAGATGAAAGAGGCAGAAGAAGAAGCATAATTTATATTTGAAAGTTTTTGTTACTTTATAAATAGTCTTATGCGGGGCCGCGTTAACAATGCGGTCCTTTCTTTTTTTACAAAAATAAAGCTATCGTTTCAAAAGAAAGATAGCTTTATTTTTTTCAGAAGTCTGCCTCAACGGTAAAGGTCAGCCTTTCTTTAGTTTTCGGGTGAGTGAAGCCTATTGACTCGCACCAGAGATGGATTTTCTCTTCAGTGTCCTTGGCGCCGTAGCGTCTGTCACCGTAAAGAGGCATTTTTCTCGAAGCAAACTGTACTCTTATCTGATGGGTTCTGCCCGTGTGAAGCCTCACCCCGACGAGGGCACTGTCTTCTCCGCTTTTTCTGACCTTATAGCTCAGAAGCGCTTTTTTAACACCCCGTCTTTCTTTTTTGACAGTGAAGGATTTGTTTTTGCTCTTGTCAAAATAAAGCAGGTCTTCCATATCCCCCTCTTTTTCACAGGGAACACCGTGAACAAGGGCGACATAGGTTTTATCAAAGCTTCGGTCTGCCACCTGAGATGAAAGTGCCGCCGCACTTTTTTTGTTCAGGGCATAAACAGTAACTCCTCCAACATCCTTATCAAGACGGTGAACGGGATAAACCTCACAGCCGCAAATATCACCCAGAGCGGTTATCATATTGGGCTTCTTTTCGTCATATTGAGAAAGGAGTCCCCTTTCCTTTATGCAGACGATTATATCCTTATCTTCATAGAGTATTTCCATATTTACCTCCCTGCTGACCGCATATCTAATCCCTAGTCCCTAATCCTCAATCTCTAAAAAAAGCACCCAAGCGGGTGCTTTTAATTATTTCGCGTAATCCACAGCTCTTGTTTCACGGATCATATTAACTTTAATCTGACCGGGATATTCAAGCTCCTGCTCGATTTTTTCAACAATGCTGCGGGCAACAAGTGCCATATCCTCATCGCTGATAACCTCAGGCTTAACTGCGATTCTGACCTCACGGCCTGCCTGAACTGCATATGCTTTTTCAACACCTGCAAAGGATTCGGAAATCTGCTCAAGAGTTTCAAGACGCTTGATGTAATTCTGAAGATTTTCTCTTCTTGCACCGGGTCTTGCAGCTGAAATTGCATCGGCGGCCTGAACAAGACAGGCGATAATGCTCTTGGGCTCAACGTCGCCGTGGTGAGCGTGAATTGCATTGACAACGATTTCGTTTTCCTTATACTTTTTGGCATATTCAACACCGAGCTCGATATGTGAGCCCTCCTGCTGATGGTCAACTGCCTTACCGATATCGTGGAGAAGACCTGCTCTTCTTGCAAGCTTCACATCAACACCGAGTTCTGCAGCCATAAGACCTGCAATATAAGAAACCTCAAGTGAATGGTTAAGAACATTCTGACCGTAGCTGGTACGGTATTTGAGGCGGCCGAGAAGCTTGACAAGCTCATTGTGAACACCGTTGACGCCTGCGTCAATAACTGCTCTTTCACCTGCCTGCTTGATTGTCTGGTCAACCTCACGCTTTGCCTTATCGTGAATCTTTTCGATAAGAGCGGGATGGATTCTGCCGTCGGAGATAAGTCTTTCAAGAGTGAGTCTTGCAACCTCACGGCGGACGGGATCAAAGCTGGAAAGGGTAATTGCCTCGGGGGTATCGTCGATGATAAGGTCAACACCTGTGATTGTTTCAAGTGTTCTGATGTTACGACCCTCACGGCCGATGATACGACCCTTCATTTCATCGTTGGGAAGAGCAACAACAGACACGGTAGCTTCGGAAGCGTGGTCTGCGGCGCAACGCTGAATTGCTGTAGTGATAACCTCTCTTGCAAGATTTTCCGATTCCTCACGGACTACCTGCTCGTATTCCATGATTTTAACGGCCTTTTCTCTCTTAAGAGTTTCCTCAAGGGAATTAAGCAAATCAACCTTTGCCTGCTCTTTTGTATAGCCCGATATCTTTTCAAGCATTTCTAACTGACTTCTTTTGATGCTTTCTGCTTCGGAAAGTTGGTTTTCAACCTGCTTGATTTTTTCAGCAAGCACTTCTTCTTTTTTCTCAAGATTTTCTGTCTTTTTGTCGAGACTTTCTTCCTTCTGAATCATTCTCTTTTCCTGGCGTTGAACCTCGTTTCTTCTTTCACGGATTTCACGCTCTGATTCAGTTCTGAGCTTGTGGATTTCATCCTTAGCCTCAAGAACAGCCTCACGTTTCTTTGTCTCTGCTTCGTTAACCGCCTGATTGACGATACGGGTAGCCTCTTCATTGGCTGAGCCTATCATAGCCTCAGCGGTCTTTTTTCTATGAGCCGAGCCCGCCACAAAGCCGATAACGGCAGCGACAACAGCACAGACAACAGCAATAATAATTGCAACAACTAAATTAATTTCCAAAGTAGCAGCACCTCCTTCGTTTGATTTTCTTTGGTAACATATATCAAAGCAAATGCCTTATAATATCACCTGTGTTTTTCCATCAAAAGAATTACAGTAACTTAACTCGAACGATAGTATTCCACACTATCTTGGATATTTTATAACAAAATACACAATATGTCAAGTGAAATCCCGATTAAAGATGTTAAAAATTATTATATTTTTTATAATTATGCATCCTTTTTTGTGACAAAAGGCAGTTTTACGGCATAAAAATAAGGCTCGGGCAAAGCAAAATACTTCCTTTTTTACCTTTTAACTTTCTTTAAGGTTTAGGCGGTATACTCTGATTGTGCGGTGGGAACTGAACTGTGTTTTTTTCCGATTTTTCACAGCTCTACCCTCCTTTCCATCGCACTCCCCTCTCCTTTCAAATATGCATGAAGTAGCACCGGTCGGTCAGGACCGGTGTTACTTTCTTTTTGTCGCCTTTTTTATGACATTTTTTTACTTTTAAGGGTGATATACTTCTTTCACATTATTTTTCACAGAAAGGAGTCATATCAATGATATGCAGAAACTGTAAATTCAGTCTACAGGGAAGTGAAAAATTCTGCCCCAACTGCGGCGCACCCCTCAGTGAAATGACGAAGGATGTAACAAACGATACAGCTTCTCTGCCCGAGCCTCCGCGAATCTTTTTTACCCCCGTAAAAAACGAAGAAGCCAAGGGCAATTACACCGAGCAGGACGATATTTCCTCCGACGGGAAGCCTACCCCAAAAAAACGACAGAAACAAAAAAGCTCATCAAAGGCCCCCGTGGCTCTGATGCTTCTGTTGCTTCTTGTAATACTTACAACAGCTCTTGTTGTAGCCGCAGAGCGATTTGATGTTGCCCCGGCAATTATGCAATATCTTAAAGCCGATACCTCTACTACATACGCAGAACCGCTTCACACCGATTATCAAAAAAACAGCGGCACCATCTCTCCCGATATTAACTATTCCCCCACCGTCGCCTATGTTTCCAAAAACAACTCTCTTTCCTTAAGGCACGGTCCCGATAACTCATACGGTCTCATTATGACCCTGCGCTCAGGCTGTCATCTGCAGATTCTCGGCGGCACCTCACTCAACGAGAGATGGATTTATGTCTATGTTCCCTTTTATGACTGCTACGGCTGGCTCAACGCTTCCTTTATAACCCTGGGTGAGGCTCTTGAAGAAGCCACCGAAGGAACCGAAGAAACAGAAGAAGCCGAAACAAACGAAGAAGAAACCTCAGCGTCACAGACTCAGCAAGCCTCACAGGAGCAACAGGCAACTCAATAATTTTTCAGGCTGTCGATAAAGTCACAAAAGCAACAGTACCGTATCTGCTCAAAAGGAAATATTGCATGTTTAATTTAAGAAAAAGGCTTGGGCATCGAATCCCGAGCCTTTTTAGTACTGTTTTGCACTTCTCAACAACCTGTCGGAATTTGCACTGTCATTTTAAATTTGCTTTAAAATCAGAGGTTTATAATTCACTTTAAAGGTATTTACCTTAAATTTAAAAAATTATTCTGTTAAAAACTTATAATGTGTTGAAAATCCGCAGAATGTGTGATAAAATTAGGTTTACACTTTATGCGGCGGAAGGAGTTTTTTATGAGACTTTTACTTGCAGAAGACGAAAAAGATTTATCGCGTGCTCTTTGCGCTATTTTAAAGCATAACAACTACTCTGTCGATGCCGTTTATAACGGTCAGGACGCTCTTGATTACGGTCTTGACGAAAACTATGACGGCATTATCCTCGACCTTATGATGCCAAAGAAAAACGGGCTTGAGGTTTTGAGAGAGCTCAGAAGCAAGGGCATCTCCACCCCTGTTCTTATTCTGACGGCAAAAAGTGAGGTAGAGGACAGAATTCTCGGCCTTGACACAGGTGCAGACGACTATCTTACCAAGCCCTTTAATATGGGCGAGCTTCTTGCAAGAGTGAGAGCTCTCACAAGGCGCAAGTCTGAATTTTCACCCAATATTATGACCTTCGGAAACATTTCCCTCAGCAGAGAAAACTTTGAGCTTTCCTGTGCCGGGGAATCACTCCGTCTGGGTAATAAGGAATTCCAGATGCTTGAGATGCTTATTTCCAACCCGGGCAGACTTATTTCTACCGAGCAGTTTATGGAGCGTATATGGGGTTACGACACCGATGCGGAAATCAATGTTGTCTGGGTTTACATATCCTATTTAAGAAAAAAGCTCTCCTCTCTTGACTGCAATGTTGAAATCAAGGCAGTCAGAGGAGTAGGATACACTCTGGAGGAAGTAAAATGCTGAAAAAACTGCAACACAAGTTTATGATGATTGCATTCTTTGCTCTTTCTGTGCTTATTTTTGTGCAGATGCTTGCGGTCAATGCGGTTACTATATATCAGCGTGATGCAGACCTTCGCTCTACCCTCGTCTATATTTCTGAAAACAACGGCAACATTCCCTCCGACTTCGGCAACGATGACTTTTTAAAGCAACTGTTTGACCGCTTTTACGGCATCAGACCCGAAGGAAGCTCCCCTTACTCGGAAAGGTATTTCAGCGTTGAAATAAAGAAAAATGTAGTAACCAAAATCCGCTCGGAAAACAACCCCACCGTTACCGAACAGATGGCATTCAGATATGCCTCGGAGGTTTTCGGTTCCGAGGAGGGCTTCGGCTATATAGATAACTATATGTACCGCCTTACACGTAACGGCGACTCTACCCTCGTTGTCTTTATCGACTTTCAGAAGGAGCTTGACGACGCGGTTACCGTCGCTTCGGTTTCACTTTTTGTGGGCTTTATGACCCTTGTTCTTATTCTTATTCCCGTTTACTGGCTTTCGAAATGGGCAATCAAGCCTATCGCAGTCAATATGCAAAAGCAAAAGCAATTCATCACCGATGCAGGTCACGAGCTCAAAACGCCTCTTGCCATTATTTCCGCCAACACTGAGGTGCTTGAAATGTGCGAGGGTGAAAACGAATGGCTCTCAAGCATCAAAAATCAGACAGTGCGTATGGACGGACTCGTAAGAAACCTTGTTACTCTGGCTAAGGCTGACGAATCCAAAACCAAAAGACAGAACGCTAAATTTAACCTGAGCGAAGCAGTTTCAGACACCGCCTCAGGCTTTGAAACCTCAGCCAAGCATGCAAACAGGAATTTTGCAGTCAACATCACCCCCGATATTTATTACCGCGGTGAAGAATCCGAAATCAGACAGCTCATATCGATTCTTTGCGACAATGCAATCAAATATTCCGACGAGCAAGGCATAATCAGTCTCAATCTTTACAAAAGCGGTAAAAGCATAATAATTGATATGTATAATACCTGCGAATATGTTGACCCCGAATCCGTCAGCCGCATTTTTGACCGTTTTTACAGAACTGATGAGTCACGCTCAAGAGAAACGGGCGGTTACGGAATAGGTCTTTCCATAGCTAAAGCAATCGTGACACGTCACAAAGGCAAAATCCGTGCTTTTACAAACGGCACATCGGCAATAACCTTTAAAATCATTTTATAAATACCCCCTCAAGGCAGGTGAAATTATGGCAGGCTTCACCAAGGTTTTTGAAAGAAGTGAAAAGAAATATCTGATAACCCGCGAGCAGCAGCTTCAGCTTCTCGAAGCCCTCAGCGACAGGCTTACTCCCGATAAATACGGAGAAAGCACAATCAACAACATCTATTTTGATACTCCCGATTACCGTCTGATAAGAGCGTCGATAGAAAAGCCCACGGTTTATAAAGAAAAGCTGAGAATACGCTCCTACGGTATCCCCACGGCAGACAGCAATGTTTTCGTGGAGCTGAAAAAGAAATACAAGGGTGTTGTTTACAAAAGACGTGTAGATATGACCTATCTTCAGTCAATACTCTATCTTTGCAAGCATCAGCCTCCCCCCGAGGAAACTCAGGTCACAAGAGAAATCGACTATTTCGTTTCTTTTTATAAAAAGCTCAGGCCGGCAGTTTCCCTTTTCTATGACAGAACGGCTTACTATTCAGCCGAGGACCCGGATTTAAGACTCACCTTTGATACCAACATCCGTTTCAGAAACAAGGACTTTGATATCAGCAAGGGCGATCACGGTTATATCCTTCTCGGCTCTGAAAAATCCATTTTGGAAATCAAGGCGGCGGGCTCTATGCCTCTATGGCTCACCAAGGAGCTTGACAGACTGAGGATTTACCCGTCACCTTACTCAAAATACGGCAACGCATACAAGCTTATGCTTTCCGTCAAAAGTGCAGACGAATTAAAAATCTATAACGGTTCAAGAATATAAAAAACGGAGGACAAAAAAATGTCAGCATTGTTTCAGTCAATCTTAACTCTCAACATCACATTCACAGCATTTATGTTATGCCTTATCACCTCTATTGCAGTGGGCTTTGTTATCGCATTCTCATATATGAAAACAAGCAAGCGCTACACCAACAGCTTTGTTGTTACTCTTGCTCTTCTGCCCGCAGTTGTGCAGATAGTCATTATGCTCGTCAACGGTAATCTCGGTGCAGGCGTTGCGGTTGCAGGTGCCTTCAGTCTTGTCCGTTTCAGAAGTATTCCCGGCACAGCGAAGGAAATCGGCTTTATCTTTACGGCTCTTGCCGCAGGTCTTGCAACAGGTATGGGTTACATCGGCTTTGCAATCGTCTTTACCCTTGTGCTTTGCGCTATGGCCTTTGTTTATCACATCGTCGGCTTTGGCGGCAAAAATGTATCAGGCAAGAAAAAGCTTACCATCGTTATCCCCGAATCACTTGACTACACAGGTGTTTTTAATGATATCTTCAAGAAGTACCTTTCAAGCTGTGAGCTTGTAAACGTTAAAACAACGAACTTAGGCTCTCTTTTCAGGCTTAAGTATGAAATTGTTTTCAAGGACCCCCGCAAGGAAAAGGCATTTATCGATGACCTTCGCACAAGAAACGGCAACCTTGAAATCATCTGCAGCAAGGCAGAGCTTGATCAGGAGATACTGTAAGCGCCAAAGGCCAAGCCCTTGACAAAGGGCGGCAAAAATGATAAAGTATCTAAGTTAAATTTATATAAGGACAGGTGAATTAAATGTCAGGCCATTCAAAATGGAGCACCATTAAAAGAAAAAAAGAAAAGACCGACGGTGCAAGAGCTAAAATCTTCACTAAAATCGGCCGTGAAATCTCAATAGCAGTTCGTGACGGCGGTCCCGACCCCGCATCAAACTCAAAGCTTAAGGACGTTATTGCAAAGGCTAAGGCTAATAACGTACCTAATGACAATATCGAAAGAATCATCAAAAAGGCTTCAGGTGAAGCAGGCGGTGCAAGCTACGAGGCAATTATGTATGAGGGCTACGGCCCCTCAGGCATTGCAGTTATCGTTGAAACCCTCACCGACAACCGTAACCGTACCGCAGGCGAAATGAGACACTATTTCGACAAGAATAAGGGTAATCTCGGTCAGCAGGGCTGTGTTTCCTTTATGTTCACCCGTTACGGTGTTATCGTTATTGAAGCTGAAGACATTGACGAGGACAAGCTTATGGAGGACGCACTCGAAGCAGGTGCAGTTGACTTCATCACCGACGAAGAGGATGTATACGTTATCCGCACCGAGCCCAACGATCTCGGTCTTGTACGCGACGATCTCGACGCTAAGGGCTACAAGTTCGTTTCCGCCGAGGTAGAATACGTTGCCAACACAGAAACCGCTCTCACCAACGAGGATGACCTCAAGATGATGGGCAGACTTCTCGAAATGCTTGAGGACAATGATGATGTTCAGAACGTATGGCATAATCTTGAGAACGAGGATGATTTGCCGTAAGGCACTGTTCTGAGTAGTCAGTAGTCAGTAGTAAGTATGCCCTTCGGGCATTAGAATAGGTTTATGCAGTAGCACAACCGTCACGGTAAGTGGCGGTTGTTTTTTTACAGTTCATATTGAAAAACAGAACGCTTTCTGCTAAAATTGCATTATAAAAGGAGATGGTTAAAATGAAGAAAGTAAAAAAGTTCCTTAAAATTTTCCTCGCAGCATTTTTATCTCTTGCTGCCGTTATGCTTACACTTCTCATAAGTGCGGTAATAACAGGTATTAACTACACCGACAAGAACATTGAATATCAGAATAACCACCTTGAATATCTGAAAAACGAATACTACAACGAAGACTATGTCCCTTGTGACGAAGAAGCGCTCACCGCTTTTGACCTTGAAAAAGCTTATGAAGATGGCGTAAAGTACAACAATGTTGCCTTCCTCGGCACACACAACAGTTATCAGCTTCTTGCAACGAAGCCCAAACGTGCCCTTATGAAGGCGGTTGAAATAGTCACCTTCGGTCTTGTGGATTATACCAAGGCTGTTTTTGAAATGGATACACTCACCACTCAACTTGAAAAGGGAGTAAGAAATCTTGAAATAGACATCGAGGCTCAGGTTAACGGCAGTGAGGTCGGCTTTATCGTCACTCACGACCATATTCTTGACAACGTATCAAGCTGTTATAATTTCGAAAAAGCTCTTGAGGAAATCGCACTCTGGTCTGAAAACAATCCGGGACATCTTCCCGTTTCACTTCTCATAGAGCCTAAGGATGTAAAAAACTCATCAAATAATATCAAGGCCTTTTCCCTTGAATATGCAGACGAATTTGATGCAATCGTACGCAATACCCTCGGAGACAAGCTTCTCACTCCTGCCGATATGCTCGGCGACTATGAAAGCTTTGAGCAGATGAGAGCGGCTGACGGTTGGGCAACCCTCGAAGAGATGAGAGGTAAAATTATCCTTCTTCTTCATCCCTGTGACGCCACCGAGGATTATATCAATATCGATACAAGCGTAAAAACTCAGGCTATGTTCCCTATGCTCCGACCCGATAATATCGACAAGCCTTATGCTTCATTTATTCTTGACAACGAGCCTGAGCAGGCTTCTGAAAACAACAAAAAGACCGTAGACAAATATAATCTCATTGTCAGAACACGTGCCGATAGCTATCCCCGATTCAGCGATGAAAGATATGCGGCTGCTGACAAGTGCGGTTCGCATATCATAACCACCGACTATCCGCCGAGAACCGTAAGACCCGACGACCATACCTATACCTTCGGGGGATGTACGGTGAAGATGAGGGGAAATTGATGTTTTCCGCTGACGAGGTTTATGAGTAGTCAGTAGCCGGTAGTCAGTAGTCAGGCACCCTCTCCGTCACGGCGTTGCCGTGCCACCTCTCCCGGAGGGAGAGGCAAGTTAACCTTGTTTATATAACAGTACACCCGCCACAGTAATGTGACGGGTGTACTATTTTATTCTGATTGCTCAATCCACGTTTCTCCGTTATAGCTGAATGTCTGTATACCCATATCACCTGTATAAACTATAACATTATTTTTTTCGTCGATATTAAGAGTTTTGAAATCCCATGAACGCCATTCATCGCTCTCATAAACGATGTTTCCTTGCCTATCCTCTATATAAAAGCTTACCGTTTTTTCTACTGTGGGCACAACTGTAAATTCATTATTTTCCAACACCCAACTGCTCGTATCGGGTTTTCCGGAAAACAGCATATTGGTAAGAAGACCGGGAAGAACATAATTAAATATCAGAAAAAGACTTATAACACTTATCACTAAAATTATCAATACTTTTTTCTTTTTCATTTTAATGACCTCCGATAATTTGTGCTTTTATTATATCACCATAAAGCAAAAAAACAATGTTTTATTAAAAATCTTTAGTTTTTCTTAAGGTTTGATATAGAAAAAAACACAAGGGACACGGCAAGCCGTGTCCCTTCGGTATCCTTATTTCGCATATGAAATGCCCGAAGGGCATTCCCTGACTACT
>JAZSQD010000071.1:0-4297 GCA_045537815.1 Acutalibacteraceae bacterium
TACGTAGCGAATTTTTGTCGAGACAAGACACAAAACGCAGTAAATCCTTATGGATTTACGAGTATTTTAACGAAGTATTGGCGAAAATCCGCCCGTAAAAAACGGATTCGGATTTATACTCGCCACCCTAGTTTCATATTAAGATTATAACAGTATTTTTTGTCTTGTCAATAGATTCAACCTTTACCGAATCAGTATATATCCTCTTTTTTCGGGCAAACTGATATAAAATTTTTAATAAAAGGTATTCACATTTTCATAATCCTGTCAAAAATTAATTTATAGCAACATTTTTTACCAAAACTATTGACTTTTTTATGTTTCTGGTTTAAAATATAGCACGTTGCAAAAATATGATCCATTAGCTCAGCCGGCAGAGCACTTGACTTTTAATCAAGGTGTCCGGAGTTCGAATCTCCGATGGATCACCAAAGATCCCGTTCGTATAAGCGAGCGGGATTTTTCTTTACTTAAGGCTCTTCCTGTGCTATAATCGGTTTGAGGTGATAATATGATGAAAAAATACATCAGCGTTATATCTTTAGCTCTTACGGTGCTTCTGCTTTTCACTGCCTGCTCGGCACCTCACAGCACCGAGGGAGCGGTTTTATCAAACAAAAATGCCGACGAAAGCACGGTGAAGCTTTATAATTACATAGCCTCTCTTAACGGCAAAAAAATCCTTTCAGGTCAGCAGGAAAGCACATGGATGGGCTCTGAGGATTACGAATTTATTTATCTCACCGAAAAAACAGGAAGTCTCCCCGTGATAAGAGGCTTTGACTATATGAACGATGACTTTGACGGTGTTAACGAGAGAGCGGTAAGGTGGCATAAAAAGGGCGGTATCGTCACAATCTGCTGGCACTGCGGCTGTGATTTCAGCGGTGAATGGAAGGATGCCCGTGAGGATAAGGTTGCCGATTGGAATAAAATGCTCACCGAAGGCACCGAAGAATACAATAATATGATAGCAGGTATGGATAAGGCCGCCAAGGCACTCAAGGAGCTTGAGGAAAAGGGAATACCCGTATTGTGGAGACCCTTCCACGAATTTGACGGCACCTGGTTCTGGTGGGGCAGATGCACACCTGAGCAGTTTATAACAATGTGGCATATAATGTATGAGCGCTACACAGAGTATTGGAAGCTCAACAATCTTATCTGGGTTCTGGGCTTTTCAGATCAGGGCACTGACAGCGGTGAAAGATATGTAGGTGATGAATACTGCGATATAGTCGGTGCGGATACCTATAACATAGAACTTAACAGAAAGCTTTATAAAAAAATGCAGGGTATAACCGATGCTCCGAAGCCCTTATGCCTTCACGAATGCGGTAAAAACCCGTCGCTTCCCGACCTCAATATGTCTCCCTGGAGTTATTTTATGACCTGGCACACCGAATATCTCACCGATACAAACACCGACAGCGAGCTTTATGAGCTTTATAACTGCGAATATGTGCTGACTCTTGAAGAAGCTGAAATATAAATAACAAACGGACGGCATCTGCCGTCCGTTTAAGCTTGTCGATAGATATATTATTCTTCAATCCACGAAAAGATATAAATCATATTGCTTTCGGTCTGAGCTTCGGGCTTTGTGAGATATTCCAGTCTGCCCTTGAGACCCTTTTCCTTAGCCGCAAGCTCAAAGTGACAAAAGGCTATGCCTATATCAAGGCGCTGAATATCGTTTTCAGTTGAGGATGACATTTCTTTCTTTTCATAAAAATGCCACTTGTTTCCCTGACGGAGAATTCTCCAGGGCTGCTTGTTTGCCGCCGAGGGGGCAAGTCTGACCATTTCAAGAGCATAAGCATAGTCCCCCGCCGCTTCCTTTGTCATAGGCTTTGTGAAATCCCCGTCAAAGAAAAGCTTGTCAAAGGACTTTCTGCTGTCGGCAGATATTGCCCTTCTCATAACACGATTAATCAGATGATTTTTGGGTGCGGGATATCCTATAGGCGAAGCAATCGGGAAAATTTCGTTTTCGCGAAGCTCCATCCTTTTTGCAAATTCACTCTTGTTAAAGGTGCCGCCCAGCCAGCAGGTTCCAAGGCCGATACTCTGAGCATAAAGCACTAGCTTTTCAAAGCCGTAGCCCACACTTTCCATAGCATCAGGGCCTTTTTCTGCGGCAACGGCAAGATATGTTCTTGCATTCTTTATAACCCCGTAGGTGCCTGTTTCCTTAAGGCTTATCTCTTTGTCAACATCAAAAACCTCTGTTCTGAGCTTTGATTTAAAGGGAGCATCTCCATATTGAAGCTCATCAATAAACTTCAGTATCTTTTCTCTTTCCTCAGCCTTTAAGGGCTCGGGCAGATAGGTTCTTATGCTTTTACGGCTTTCTACGGTTTCTCTTAACGGAAAACTCATCATACCATCATCCAATCTCGATTATGCGGATAATGTTTTCAATTTCAGCAATCTTTTCGATAAGTGCACCGTCTGCCTTTTCCGGTGTTTCAATAAGTGTACAAGCATAGCCGCCCTTTGAGCTGTTTGCCATATGGTCGATGTTAATTCCCTCAGCAGAAATCTTTGAGGTTATCTGACTGATGGTGTTAGGAACATTCTTATGAAGCACAAGAATTCTGTATCCGCCGCTTCTGGGAAGAGAAATTGCGGGATAGTTGACACTGTTCGTGATGTTACCGTTCTGAAGGAAATCGTCAAGCTGATGAGCAGCCATAACCGCACAGTTATCCTCTGACTCAAGAGTTGAAGCACCGAGATGAGGAATTGTAACAATCTTATCGCATTTTACTGTCTCTTCTGTGGGGAAGTCGGTAACATATGCACTCACCTTGCCGCTTTCAAGAGCCTCAATCATATCTGCAGTGTTTACAAGGTCTGCACGGGAAAGGTTGATAATCTTTACGCCGTCCTTCATCTTTGCGATGGTTTCCTTATTTATCATACCCTTTGTATCCTTTGTTGCGGGAACGTGAAGGGTGATATAGTCTGCCTTTTCATAAATTTCATCATAGGATGAAGCCTGAGCAATAGAACGTGAAAGATGCCATGCAGCACTGATTGTGATAAAGGGGTCGTGACCGAGAACCTTCATACCGAGGCTCTTTGCGGTGTTTGCAACCATACCGCCGATAGCACCGAGACCGATAACACCGAGTGTCTTGCCGAGAATTTCACAGCCGCCGAAGGAACTCTTGCCCTTTTCAACCTGCTTTGCAACATCCTCACCGGTGAGGCCCTTTGCCCACCTGATACCGCCGACAATATCTCTTGAAGCGAGAAGAAGAGCGGCAACGGTAAGCTCCTTAACGCCGTTAGCGTTTGCACCGGGAGTATTAAAGACGATGATACCCTTTTCAGCACAGGTATCAACAGGAATATTGTTTACACCGGCGCCGCAACGGACAATAGCAGTAAGCTTATAGCCGAAATCCATATCGTGAAGACTTGCGGAACGCACCATAATGGCGTCCGGGTTATCTGTAGCGTCTGAAATTGTATATTTGCTTTTATCGAGCTCGTTAAGACCGATATCGGCAATTTTATTCATAGTTTTGATGATTTTCATATCTGTCTCTCCTTTCGTCGGCAATAGGTTTATGCCTTGGGATTTTCAGCAGCAAACTTTTTCATAAATTCAACAAGTGCCTCAACACCCTCATAGGGCATAGCGTTATAGATTGAAGCTCTCATACCGCCTACACTTCTGTGACCCTTAAGATTCTTGAGACCTGCATCGGAAGCTTCCTTAGCGAATTTCTTATCGAGATCTGCATCACCTGTTACGAAGGTAACGTTCATCATGGAACGGCTTTCCTTTTCAACGGGAGCGATGTAGTAATCCTGACTGTCGAGATAATCGTAAAGCACGGCTGCCTTCTTTTCGTTAAGCTTTTTCATTTCAGCCAGACCGCCCAGCTCCTTAATCCACTCATAAACAAGCTTTGCAACATAAATGCACCAGCAGGGAGGTGTGTTATACATTGATTCGCCCTCTGCCATAAGCTTGTAATCAAGCATTGCGGGAGTGATGTCTCTTGCGTTACCGATAAGGCCCTCACGTACGATTACGATTGTAAGACCTGCGGGAGCCATATTTTTCTGTGCGCCTGCATAAATCATACCGAACTTGCTTACGTCAACGGGCTCGGAAATAATGCATGAGGACATATCGGCTACGAGAGGTACGTCGCCTGTGTCGGGAATATAGGGGAACTTTGTGCCGTAAATTGTGTTGTTGAAACAAACGTGAACATAATCGGCATCTGCACGGAAGGTTTCACGGCTTGTTTCGGGAATCTTTGAGAAGTTAACA
>JAZSQD010000050.1:0-11830 GCA_045537815.1 Acutalibacteraceae bacterium
CAGCACACGTCTGACTACCATGGCGGCAGTTTCCATGTGTCCTATGAACAGTCCTTACCTTGAAATTCCCGACGTAGTATCCTACAACCACTACTTCGGCTGGTACGGCGGCGACACATCGATGAACGGACCGTGGTTTGACAAGTTCCACGAAAAGTATCCGAACAAGCCTATCGGCGTCAGCGAATACGGCTGCGAGGCTCTCAACTGGCATACCTCCGATCCCATGCAGGGCGACTACACCGAGGAATATCAGGCATATTACCACGAGGAGCTTATCAAGCAGCTCTTCTCAAGAGATTTCATATGGTCAACTCACGTGTGGAATATGTTTGACTTCGGTGCCGATGCCCGTCAGGAGGGCGGAGAAAACGGTCAGAATCACAAGGGTCTTGTAACCATGGACAGAAAGTATAAGAAGGATTCCTTCTACGCTTATAAGGCATGGCTTTCCGACGAGCCCTTCGTTCACCTTTGCGGCAAAAGATATGTCGACCGCGTCGAAGATGTAACAAAGGTAACCGTATATTCAAATCTCCCCGAGGTTGAGCTTTTTGCAAACGGAGAAAGCCTCGGCAAAAAGACAGCCGCTGATCATTTCTTCTATTTCGATGTTCCCAATAAGGATATTACCGAGCTCAGAGCCGTTGCAGGTGACTGTGAGGATACCTCTTCCATCCGCAAGGTTGACACCATCAACGAGGAATATGTTTTCAAAGAGAAAGGTGCCATACTCAACTGGTTTGACATCACAACCCCCGAGGGTTACCTCAACATCAACGATAAATTTTCTACAATCTGCAGCACCTTCAAGGGTAAGCTTGTTACCGCTTCCTTTGTTCTTCTGCTTCTCAAAAAGTTCAAGGCAACAAAGAAAGGCGATAAGGGTGGCAAGAAGGAAGGCGGAGGACTTCCCGGCGGAATGAAGCCCTCAAAGGAGCTTTTACAGATGGCGGGTGCCTTCACTCCCCTTCGTATAGCAAATCTCATCGGCGCTATGGAAATCAAATGCACCAAGGAAGAGCTGCTCGCAATAAACACAAAGCTCAACAAAATCAAAGCTCCCAAATAAAAATTTATCCCCGACCTTTCAGTCGGGGATTATTTTTACCGGTTTAAGTTTTCAAGACAGAAGTTTATCCTGTCTGCAAGTCTTGTTGACATTATTGCCGCAGCCTCAATATGAACCTTATCCTCTCCGACAAAAAGTGTGAGAGAATCGGAATTTCGTCTTATTCCTCTTATATCAGAAAAGTAATACACTTTTTTTGTTCCGAGGAAGGTCGAATACTCAAATCGGTTTTCGTCAAGAACCGTTATTGTCTGATTTTTCCAACACATTATCGCCGCAGGAGAAAGCACGGCACAGGCAAGAGCAAGAAGAAGCACTATAAGCTCTCCGATAAAAATATACGCTACCGTTCCGCCAAGTGCAAAAGCAGCAAGAGCAAGCCCGAGGCCGAGAATCCAATCGGGAAGGAACATATCAGCTCTGGGCTTATCTCCCCAATCGGACATACCGAGTATTTTCGTTATTATAAATGTTAGGATCTTTAATTTCATAATAAAAAACACCTCTCTGCGTCATTATATCACATTATCCTGACTTTTCAACAGTTAAAACCTGAAAATTCCGTCAAGCAGACCCTTTCTGTTTTTTTGTCCTCTGTCGCCGATACTGTCACTGCAGACAAGCACCGTGTCGTCACCTATAACTTCGATGTCATTCCAACAGATTTTTATATCCTCGTCTCTGCCGAGGAAACCGAAGCATCTGGGTCTGCCCCATATTATCACCGAAACAATACAGCCTGTACAGGTATCAATTTCCACGTCACAGACCTGACCGAGTCGGCATCCGCTTTTTGAATTTATAACCTCCTTGTTACGAAGGTCAGTAACACAGCAGTTCATAAAAAAATCACCTCACTGTATTCTATTCAGCCAGGTGATTATATTTGATTATATAAACTCAAGAAGGTCAGTGATTTTTTCGATTTCTGCGCTTACTTCCGGGTTACCAAGACCCTTGCCGTAAAAATCACCGTAATTCATTCTGATTGCCTTCATATCTGCACCGAGTGCGCCCTGAATGTCATTAACGGGGTGGTCACCGACAAAAAGAGCCTCTTCATTTGGCACACCTGCTCTTTTACAGGCTTCGTCAAAAATGCCTCTTGCAGGCTTATAGATGCCTATATCACCCGAAACCACAACAACATCAAACATATCTCTGATGCCTGCAGTATCAAGCTTGATATTTTGAAGTGAGGAAACACCGTTGGTGATACAGCCTAATATATATCCTCTTTTTTTGATTTCCTTAAGAACATCAATCGCTCCGTCGAGCATAACTATGTGCTTGCCGAAATCATAGTTAAAGGAATCGTAAAGCTCCTGCATGGGAGGATGGTCTTCCCACTTCCAGAGCTCTATCATTTCAGGAAAATAAACCTCTCTGTCCTTATAGCCGCCGTCAACATGCTCTTCCATTTCATCCATTTTTCTGAGCATTTCTTCTTCGGTTATATCGGGAAAATACTTTTTGACAAACTGCTCACAGTAAAGTCTGTAAGCGCCTTTTCTGCTCTGGAGAGTATCGTCAAAATCAAAAAATATCGCTTTTACATTCAATTCAGCCATTACTTATAACCTCTCTGTAAATCTCAGCCGAAGCCAATTTATCTTTTTCTACCTGTTTTTTCAGCTCTTCAAGATTCGGGAATCTTATCTCTGACCTGAGATAGCTAAGAAGACTGACTTCAACACTTTTGCCGTAAAGGTCACCGCTGAAGCCCATTATACAGGTTTCACTTCTCATTGAGTCCCTTGCCACAGTCGGTCTTATACCCACATTGGTCACCGCCGGGTATTGCTTATCCCCTATTTTGACCGTTGATGCGTATACTCCGAAAAAGGGAACTATAAAGTCCTTAGGGAAAAACTGGTTGATTGTGGGAAAGCCGAGAGTATGTCCCAAGCCGTCACCTCTTTCAACCACAAGGTCATAGCTGAAATACTCCCCGAGGAGAGCGTTGGCTCTTTCTATCTGTCCTGACATAATCAGCTTTCTTATCCTTGTGGAGCTTATAACCTCGTCGCCCATAAGCACAGGAGGCTGTGCAAACACCTTGACACCCTTAGGCTCAAAGTAATCGGCTAGGGTCTGAGCATTGCCCTTGCCGCCCTTGCCGTAACGGTAATCAAACCCGCAGGAAACCGCCTTTACATTCAGCTGTTCTTCAAGTATCTTTTCTGCAAACTCCTCAGGTGTATAGTTCATACCGCGACGGAAACAGAAATCAACAATGGTAAAGCCCATTTTTATAAGCCTTTCCCTTTTCTTTTCCTCGCTCATAAGCATGGGAGGTATAACACCTGAAATCAGCTTTCCGGGATGAATATCAAAAAGAAGCACTACAGGAACAAGGCCCTTTTCCCGGGCATACTGCAATGCCTTTTCAAGCACTGCTCTGTGACCGTTGTGTATGCCGTCAAAATAACCGAGCGCCACGGCAGAGCCCTTCTCTTTTGCATCCTCCTTAGTATAAGCCATTTTATCCCTCCCTTATGTTTCTACATATACCTTTCTCGCGGTCATAACCTGACCGTCTGCATCTATTTCGCCTATTCCGAGAAACTCCCCTTCAGGTGAATAAACACAGTGAAGCCCCTCGCTTTTGTCACCGCCGAAGCGGTTGCAATCAAGCGACCCGCCATTGGAAAATCTTTTTGCCTGAGCCTCAGAAACCTTGATTCTACCGTAAGAAAGAAGCTCATCAACCCTCTTTACCGTTTCAGAAAGTCTCCCCTCTTCCTTCATTCTTTCTAACTCTGAAAGAGTATGGCATTTCTTTTCATCTATGCCGTTTGCTTTTATTCTTCTTAAGGAAGTCATCACCGCTCCGCAGCCGAGAGTCTCACCGATATCGGAAATCAGCGAGCGTATATAGGTGCCGCTTGAGCACTCTACTTCAATTTCATATTCCTTATTTTCATCGTCAGCCAGCGTCAGCTCGAGACGGTAAACGGTTATCCGTCTTTCCTCTCTTTCCACCTCTATGCCCTGCCTTGCAAGAGTGTAGAGCCGTACTCCGTCTTTTTTTATCGCAGAGTACATAGGGGGAAGCTGGCTGATTTCTCCACGGAACTGCGAAAGAGCTTCTCTCACTTCATCCGCCGAAGCACTAACCTCACTCGTCGTAAGCACCTCACCCGTAACATCAAGAGTATCCGTGGTTGTGCCGAGCCTGAAGGAGGCTCTGTAAGCCTTATTATGGTCGGGAATAAGCTCAATAAATCTGGTAGCACCGCCAAGTGCCACGGGAAGCACACCTGTTGCCATGGGGTCAAGAGTGCCTGTATGACCGATTTTTTTCATACCGAATATTCTTCTCAGTCTCGACGCGGCAAAAAAGGAGGTCATTCCTTCATCCTTGTCGAGATATACAAAACCTGTCATACTGTTCACTCCCTTGTAATAGAGGCCAAGGGCCAAAAGCCGAGGGCCGAGATTATTTTATAATTTCATTAACAATATAATCAACAACTTTGTTGCATACTTCTTCTACCGTTCTGTCTCTGAATTCACAGCCGGCTGCTCTTTTGTGTCCGCCGCCGCCGAAATGAGCGCAGATTTTTGCCGCATCGTAGCTTTCACCCGTGCGAAGAGAAACACCTATAGCTCCGTTATCCTCTTCTTTGACGGTGATGCCGATTTCGACCCCTTCGATCTGTCTTGTGATAGGCTTGATGGCATCGAGGGCACTCTTGTCTGTTTTACATTCTTCCAGCATTGCCTTAGTGACGGCAATGAGAGCGATTTTACCGCCTGCATAGCTTCTGAGTGAGTCGAGACACATTCTTTCGAGCATAATGTTATTTATGCTCTTCGTTTCAAACATAGCCACATTAATTCTGCTGTGGTCCGCACCTGCCTCTATAAGCTCAGCGGCTATGCGGTGAGTGCGGGGAGTCACATTAGAATATCTGAAGCAGCCCGTATCTGTTGACATACCCGTATAAATACAGGATGCAATCTGCGGATCAAGCTCTATACCCATTTCCTTTATAACAAGAAAAATCAGTTCACAGCAAGAAGCACTTTCAGATTCGCAGAAGGTGTTTTTTGCAAAAAGGCGGCTGACACCGTGGTGGTCAATCGCAAGGTCAACCCTGTCACCGTATTCTGCACCGACCTTATCACCGAGAAGCTTTCTTTCGGCAACGTCAACGCTGACGATAAACTCCTCGTCGAAATCGGGACAGCCAACACCCTCTGAGAGATATGAAAACTTTTTATTTATACTGTCGTTATTGATAAGCCTTGCCTTTTTTCCTGCCTTTAAGAGTGCTCTGAGAAGGGCAAAGCCGCTGCCCAAGGTGTCACCGTCAGGGTTTGCGTGGGTTAGAATAAGAATATTGTCTGCTTTTTTTAGCTCAAGAGCCGTTTTTTTACAGTCAATTATCATCTTACTCACCTCTGTTTTCTTCCAGCTTTTTAAACATGGAAAAGCCCTGCTCGATGGAGTCATCGGCAATAAACTTCAGCTCGGGAGTTTTTCTGAGATGAAGATTACTTCCGACTTCCCTTCTTATATATCCCGTTGCCGCAGTGAGACCCTTGACGGCCTCTTTTGCAGATTCAATGCCCTTTATATCGCTGACATAAACCTTTGCAAAAGAAGCGTCTGAGCTGACCTCAACACGGACAACCGTAAGCATTTTACCCATAACTCTCGGGTCCTTAAGCTCTCTGATAACAGAAACAATCTCACGTCTGATATCCTCAGACACACGGTTAATTCTGAATCCTGCCATTTTGTATAACCTTTCTTAACATAAAACAATATAAAACTCAGCCTGCAATCCGGAAGAACGCCTCAATGATTATACTCCGTAAATGCGAAGCATTCCCCTGACTACTGACTACTAACTACTGACTACTGTTACGCATACTTAAAATCCGAAACAGCGGCGTACATTAATCTCTGTATTCCTCAATCATGAAGCATTCGAAAATGTCGCCTTCCTTGATGTCGTTGAACTTTTCAAGACCGATACCGCATTCAAAGCCCGACTGAACTTCCTTAACGTCATCCTTAAAGCGACGAAGCGAGGAAATAGCATCTTCGGTAATAACGATACCGTCACGGACGACACGGATCTGTGCGCTTCTTGTTACCTTACCCTCAAGCACATATGAGCCTGCAATCTTACCAACAGATGAAAGGTTCATCACGTTACGCACCTCAATCTTACCAAGAGCAACCTCTCTTGTCTTGGGAGCAAGCATACCCTTCATAGCAGCTTCAACCTCTTCAAGGCAGTCGTAAATAACTCTGTACATTCTCATTTCAACGCTGTCACGCTCTGCAAGCATCTGAGCATTTGAATCAGGACGAACGTTGAAGCCGACAATGATTGCGTTTGAAACCGATGCGAGCTGAACGTCAGATTCGTTAACAGCACCAACACCGCCGTGAATAACACGTACTCTTACTTCCTCGTTGGAAAGCTTTTCAAGGTTCTGCTTAACTGCTTCAACAGAGCCCTGAACGTCAGCCTTAACGATAATTCCGAGCTCCTTCATCTCACCCTCCTTAAGGGATGAGAAGAGAGTATCGAGAGTAACCTTCTGCATTGCGCCCCATTCAGCCTGCTTTGCATCGTGCTTCTTCTTTTCAACAAGCTCTCTTGCAAGCTTTTCGTCGGAAGCAACGTCGAAGGTATCACCTGCGTTGGGAGTTGTATCAAGACCTGTGATTTCAACGGGTACTGAGGGACCTGCAGTCTTGATTCTCTGTCCTCTTTCGTTAGACATAACTCTTACACGGCCGACAGACTGACCTGCAACAACGATGTCACCTGCATTGAGCGTACCGTTCTGAACAAGAAGTGTTGCAACGGGACCGCGGCCCTTATCAAGCTTTGCTTCGATAACAACACCCTTTGCAGCTCTGTTGGGGTTAGCCTTCAGCTCTGCCATTTCGGCAACGAGAAGGATTGATTCAAGAAGGTTGTCGATACCCATATGTGTCTTTGCGGAAACAGGTACACAGATAGTGTCACCGCCCCACTCCTCGGGTACGAGGCTGTATTCTGTGAGCTGCTGCATAATTCTGTCGGGGTTTGCGCCTTCTTTATCCATCTTGTTGATAGCAACGATAATCTGAACGTTTGCAGCCTTAGCATGGTTGATAGCTTCGATTGTCTGAGGCATAATACCGTCGTCTGCCGCAACAACAAGAACTGCAATATCTGTTGCCATAGCACCTCTTGCTCTCATTGATGTGAATGCGGCGTGACCGGGAGTGTCAAGGAAGGTAATCTTCTGACCGTCAAGATCAACTCTGTAAGCACCGATGTGCTGTGTGATACCGCCTGCCTCTGTTGCGGTAACGGAAGCGTTACGGATAGCGTCAAGGATTGATGTTTTACCGTGGTCAACGTGACCCATAACTACAACAACCGGGTCTCTGGGAAGAAGGTCGTCTGCAGTATCCTCGTGGTCGTCGATAATTCTTTCTTCGATTGAAACAACAACCTCTTTTTCAACCTTTGCACCAAGCTCTGTTGCTACGATTTCCGCAGTGTCAAAGTCGATTGTCTGATTAACGGTTGCCATTGTACCGAGCTTGAACATTTCCTTGATAACCTCGGCGGCTGTTCTTCTGAGAAGAGAAGCAAGCTCACCTACGGTGATTTCATCGGGAATCTTAACGGTAAGAGTCTTCTTTGCTCTTTCTGCTGCAATTCTCTTGAGTCTTTCTGCTTCTGTTTCTCTCTTGGCGTTCTTTCCGCCTTTTTTGTTATACTGCTGGCTCTTCTGCTTTAATTTCTGCTTGCCGGCACCCATATCGTTATCGCGTCTGCCGCCCTGAGATGCCATTTCATCATACTTCTCGTTATACTTCTCAAGGTCAACGTTGTTGCTTCTTGTGTCAACGGTTCTCTTTTCGCCCTTTGTTCTTGCCTGAAGAGGTCCGTCATTCTTTTCCTTCTTAGGCTGCTGATTCTGCTGGGGCTTCTGATTCTGGAACTTCTGATTCTGAGGCTTTTTGTCGTTGGCAGGGGCAGGCTTATTCTGTGCGGCAGTCTTGCCCTGAGGCTTCTTGTCTGCCTTGGGCTCTTCCTTTTTCTCTGTCTGCGGAGCTTTAACCTCCTCAGCAGCAGCTGCCTTCTCCTCTTTCTTTTCCTCTGCCTTTACCTCTGCCTTGGGTGCACCGGCAGCAAAATATGCGTCAAAGGACTCAACCTGATTGAGCTGAGTAACTGTTTCAAAAACAAAATCAAGCTGTCTGTCGTCAAGAACAGTTGTGTGCTTTCTGGGTTCATCGTCAAGCTTAGCGAGAATTCCGATTATATCCTTGCTGTTCATACCGAAATCCTTTGCGAGCTCGTGAATTTTATATTTTTCTCTTGGCATAAAATATCATTCCTTTCCGTCAGTGTATCTGTCTTTCAGAGCCTTGGCGAAGCCCTCATCGTCAACGGTCATTACCGCCGCCTTTGAGCCTATCGCAAAAGCAAGCTCTGATATTGTATAGTCGGTTATAAGTAAGGGTATGTTTTTTCCCTGATAATTACAGGCGTGCTCCATTTCTCTTTTGAGTCTGTCTGAGCCTTCAGCGGAAAGAACACACAGACGGGCCTTGTTTTTTACAACAGAGGAAACCGCCGCATCGTGACCGAGGCTGAGTTTTCCTGCCCTTCTTGCCATACCTAAAAGCGAAAGAAATTTATCATTCATTTTCTTTAAGTTCACTTTCCATCTGATTAAAAATCTCCTCAGGAATCTGACAGCTGAGAGCCTTTTCAAAGCGTCTTGCCTTACGTGCAAGCCTGAAACAATCACTCTTTTTACAGATATAGGCTCCTCTGCCCGCTTTTTTGCCCACAAGGTCAAGGCTCACGGTGTAGCCTGTTTCCTCGCCGTCCTCTGATTTGATTTTTGTTTTGACCACCCTTACCAGCTCCTTCTGCGGGAGCATCTCTCCGCAGCCGAGGCATTTTCTCATAGGTATTTTTTTAGGTGTCATATTATCACCCTTTTAAGCGTTTGCCTGACTTAAAGGCTTGATATCAATTTTCCAGCCGGTAAGCTTTGCGGCAAGACGTACATTCTGACCCTTGTTACCGATAGCGAGTGAAAGCTGACTGTCGGGAACAATTACTCTGCAAGCCTTTGCACCGTTTTCGTCAACCATAACCGAGAGAACCTCAGCAGGAGCGAGTGCGGCGGAAATATACTTTTCGGGCTCTTCGCTATAACGTACGATGTCGATTTTTTCACCGCAGAGAATTTCAACAACGTTGCTTACTCTCTGACCTCTGGGGCCGATACAGGCGCCGACAGCATCAACATTTTCGTCATGGCTGTTAACGGCAATCTTAGTTCTTGAGCCTGCTTCTCTTGAAACGGAAACAATTTCAACAATGCCGTCATAGATTTCGGGAACCTCTGTTTCAAAAAGTCTCTTTACAAGACCGGGATGTCTTCTTGATATGTTAGCGTAGCTTGTACCGTTTTCTTCCTTGATTGAAGCAACATAAACCTTGATAAGCTGACCGGGAACAAGAGTTTCGCCGGGGATCTGGTCTGCCTTGGGAAGAATTGCGCTCGCTCTGCCGATTTCGATTGAAGCATCACCTGTTTCGGGATAAACAAGCTTCACCGTTGCAGTAACAACCTCCTGGTGTCTGTTCTGGAATTCCTTGGAGGCAAGCTCTCTTTCAGCCTCTCTGATACCCTGACGGATAACGCTCTTTGCAGTCTGGGCAACAATTCTGCCGAATTTCTTGGGCTCGAGTGTGATTTCAACGAAACCGCCGACCTGAGCGTTTGCGTCGTAGTTTCTTGCTTCTTCAAGTGTCATTTCTGCAAGAGGCTCCTCAACCTCGTCAACAACTGCGATTCTTACATAAACGTTCATTGTCTGATTTTCGGGGTCGATATCACATACAACGTTATCTCTGTTGCCGTAGCTGTTTCTTGTAGCTGAGATGATAGCTGCCTTGATTTTTTCATACATATACTCAGATGAGATTCCTTTTTCTTCCTCGAGCAATTTTATTGCTTCAAAAAATTCTTTGTTCATTTTTTTATATTCAATCCTTTCTTTGTTATTTACATATCAAAGTCGTCAAGCTTTATCCATGACGCTTCTTTTTTATTAAATGTAAAGGGCTCTTCCCCTTCGGGAATTATTGTTACATTACCGTCGGCATAGCATTCAAGCACACCGCTGAATTCCCTTTTACCGTCAAGGGGTCTTATGAGCTTAACCTTGATATCTGCGCCGATAAAGGCTTCAAAGTGCTCATCCTTAACAAGATTTCTCTCAACACCGGGAGAGGAAACCTCAAGAAAATAGGCCTGTTCAATGGGGTCTGCCTCGTCAAGAGGCCCGTTGATTGCGTGGGTAAGGTCTACACAGTCGTCAATACTTACGCCGCCTTCCTTATCGATAAAGATACGAAGATACCAGTCTGCGCCCTCTTTAAGAAAGCATACATCCCAGATGCTCAGTCCGAGCTCATTCGCAAGAGGTTCAACAATCTCACGGACGATTCTGACGGTGTTTCCGCCCTTTGCCATAATAATCACTCCTTTTTTAATATTCAATTGTCTTTGTGAAGCAGAATCAAGCCGCCTCTGAGCCGCAAAAAGCAACAAAGAAGAGCGGACTCGCCTGAGCCCACTCGGAATTGCATTACGGATTATCTGTATTATATCACACAGTTTCTTATTTTGCAAGAGTTTATTATAATTTTCTTAAACAATAAGGCTGAAATTATCTATATCAACATATCTTCCGAACTTAATGCCCACCTCTTTTATAGTTCCGCAGAAGGTGAAACCGAATTTGTCGTGAAGTCTGACGGAAGCAAGGTTGCCGCTTGTGATAACGGAAACGACCGTATGTATGCTTTCATCCTCCCTTGCCATACGGAGAATTTCTTCCATAAGAAGAGTTCCCACTCCCTTGCGGCGATGGTCGGGAGAAACGTAAACGGAAAGCTCAACCGTAGAAGAATATGCCTGCTTTTCACGGTATGATGAAAGTGTGGCGTAGCCCGCAATTTCTCCCTCATCCTCACAGACAATAAGAGGATGGTTTGATATGTTGTGGTTATAATACCACCTTTCCCAGTCGGCAAGGCTTTTTTTATCGATGTCGAGAGTTGCCACGCCGTTTTCAACCTCATAGTTATATATTTCAAGAAGGGCAGGAATTTCCTGAGGCACAGGTTTTCGTATAATCATAAATATCACCTGAAAAAACTCCTCAACCCTTAAGGCTGAGGAGTCGTATTTTACTGAAGATTATTCTTCGATTTCGTCCTCTTCTTCGATTTCGAATTCAAGAACTGCACCGCAGCAGGGGCATTCTGCTTCTGCATTGTCGTCGATTTCGTCAAGACCGATGCAAACGGTTTCTTCGCAAGCGGGGCATGTAACCTCGATGCAATCCTCATCGTCGCAGCAGCAATCACAGTCGTCGTCACAGCAGCAATCGCAATCCTCGTCGTCGAAGCATTCGTAAACGAATTCTTCTACATCGCCAAGATCCTCATCGATTTCTTCGATGTAATCCTGAAGCTCTGCGATATCCTCGTCAACGCAGTCAAGCTCTTCTGCGATTTCGTCGAGAACGTCGATAATAGCGGCAAACATCTTGCCTTCCTTCTTATCGTCATCAATGTCGAGACCTTCCATAAGGCCCTTTAAATATGCAACTTTTTCTGAAACTGACATAATTGTAATTTCCTTTCGTTAAACTGTAAATAATAAATTGGGCACGAATTATGCGCGACCGAGATATTC
>JAZSQD010000140.1:0-6280 GCA_045537815.1 Acutalibacteraceae bacterium
TATTTACCCTCACTGCAGAGGTTCTTCCCTCAGAAGCATATAATAAAGATGTAATATGGACTTCCTCAGATGAAGAGGTTCTCACAGTAGAGGACGGCGTTGTCACCGCACTCAAGACAGGCGAAGCAGTTATCACTGTAAAATCCGCCGAGAACGAAGAAATCAAGGCTGAGTGCAAGATTACGGTTATCCGTATGGCGGAAAGCGTTGAAGTAAGCTTTGATAAGGAATATCTCTGGGTAGGCGAAAGCGGAAATGTAACCGTAACCGTTCTTCCCGAGGATACAACCGACAAGAGCGTAACCTTTGAGTCCTCTGACGAGAATATCGCAGCGGTTGACGAAACCGGCGTTGTAACCGCAATCGGTGCAGGTATTGTAACAATAACCGCCCAGACTGTTGACGGCAGAGCAATAGACTTTATTCAGTTTGAGGTGCGCAAGCAGGTTGAGGGCATCACAATCAGCGAAACTGAAAAGACAGTTTCCGTTGACGGTGTATTTACCCTCACTGCAGAGGTGCTTCCCTCAGAAGCATATAATAAAGATGTAATATGGACTTCCTCAGATGAAGAAATTCTCACAGTAGAGGGCGGCGTTGTCACCGCACTCAAGACCGGTGAAGCGGTCATCACCGTAAAATCTGTCGAAAACGAAGAATTTGAGGCGGAATGCAAGGTTAAGGTTATCAGGTTTATTTCTTCAATAGCCTTCACCGATGAAAGCATAACCGTTCTCAAGGGTGATACCTATCAGCTTAATACTGTTATTTCCCCCGAGGATGCAACGGAAAGAAACCTTACATTTGTTTCGTCTGATGAAGCAGTGGCAACCGTTGATGAAAACGGACTTGTTACCGCTGTCGGTGCAGGTAAGGCTTCTGTAACGGTAAAAACCGATGTTGAGGGTGTTTATGCCGAATGTGAAGTAAATGTTGAGGTCAGAAGCGTAGAAATCAGCCTTGATATTAGCGAAGCAGAAATCTACTGCGGCGAAGCTCTCACTCTTACAGCAACTGTTTCACCCGAGGATGCAACAAATAAGAGCGTAATCTGGGAAAGCTCGGATAACACAATAGCAACCGTCAGCGAAAACGGACTTGTTACGGCTCATTCAAAGGGTAATGTTGTAATCACCGCAAAAACCGAGGATACAGGCAAAACCGCCGAATGCAGAATCAATGTATTAAGACACGTTGACTCAGTTGAAATAAGCAGCCGCAGTATGAAGGCCTATGTGGGCAGAGAATTCACTCTCACCGCAAAGGTTAACCCCTCAGATGCAACTAACACCAGCATTCTCTGGAAATCAAGCGACACAACAGTTGCAAAGGTAGAAAACGGCAAGGTAACTCCTTTAAGAAAGGGTACTGCAATTATCAGCGCCTTCAGTGAAGACGGCGGATATACTGATTTCTGCTATGTAACCGTAGGTATAGGTATCGACACCGTTACTCTTAGCGAAAAGAGTATAGCAATCGACAAGGGTGAAAGCTTCACTCTCACTGCAGAGCTTTTACCGGAGGATGCAACAGAAAGTGAGCTTATCTGGACCTCCTCCGATGAAGAGGTTGTTACCGTTAAGGACGGTGTGGTAACCGCTAAGGAAAAGTCAGGCACCGTTACCGTAAAGGTAGCCGCAGCAGACAACAGCGAGGCCTTTGACACCTGTGAGGTAACAGTCATTGAGCCGGTAACCGCAGTTGACCTTAATAAGACCGAGGCAAAGGTGATTCTCGGCAAGACAGAAACACTTACGGCAATTATCTCACCTGCTGATGCTACATATAAAGAGGTTACCTTCAAATCCTCAGACGAAAGCGTTGCAACCGTTGACGAAAACGGCGTTGTCACAGCCGTAGGCCCCGGCACAGCAAACATTATCTGCACAAGCACAAGCAGTCAGCTCACTGCAGCTTGTTCCGTTTTTGTTCCGAGACCCGTGGAAGACTTCACACTTACCTTTGCAAGTATGGCTCTGAGTAAGGGTGCATCGGGTAAGATAGAGGTTGAAGCAAGCCCCGAAAATCACGACGAAAAATTCGTGTTCGTTTCCTCTGATACAAATATACTCACCGTTGAGCGTGAGACAGGCGTTGTCAAGGGCGTGGGCACAGGCAAAGCAACTGTTACCGCCGTGTCTGACCTTACCGCAAAAACAGCATCAATAGAGATTCTCGTTGTTCAGCCTGTTGAGGGTATCAGCTTTGAATTGCAGAGCTTCAACGGTGCATATACAGGTATGTGTCATCAGCTGAATTACACAATTACTCCTGCAGATGCATATAATAAAAAGGTTACCTTCAGATCCTCAGACGAAAGTATTGCAACTGTTGACGGCGACGGATATATCACATACCACAAGAAGGGTGAGGTTACAATCACCGTGATTTCCGAGGATTCGGGACTTTCGGATGAATGTAAGGTTACCGTAAGTCAGGCACCTGAAGAAATTTTCATAAGCACAAACAATCTCAGCCTCAGTGTAGGCGAAGTTTCTCAGCTCAGCGTTGCAATTCTTCCCGTTGATGTTGAGAATATGTCGGTTGTCTGGTCTTCAAATGCCGAGTCGGTAGCAAAGGTAGACGAAACCGGCAAGGTTACCGCCGTTGCAACCGGTACTGCAATGATTTTTGTCAGAACCTGGAACGGCAAGGAAGCCTATTGTACTGTTACAGTCGAATAAAAACTAAAATCTGTCGGATTTATCCGGCAGATTTTTTATCAGAATTATTCTTTTTGAAAATATTCCTTAACCTCATACCATTTTTCGACAACCCACAGCCTTACACGGTATTTATTCGGCTCGGTGACAATCTCAAGCTCTTTTTCGTCAAGCACATCGGAAAGCTCCTCTTTTTCACTTGCGGCGGGCAGACACATAGGCGGAAACATCACACACCACCAGTTCTGTCCTTTTCCTTCGCCTATAATAATTCTTAAGGCTTCATATTCCCCCGCAGGGAAAACGGTGCTGCCGTATTTTCTTGTGGGGAAATAGCATCGGGTAAGCTCTGCCCTGACGGGATATGTATACCCTTTTTCTTTTACTGTCTCTGATGCTGCTTTTTCGAGAAGGTGAAGATTTTTTTCTGCGCATTGCTTCACCAGGTCAATATTGTCCGTTTCCTTAAAAAGCTCTGTCCCCTCAGCAATAATACGGTCTCTTACCTCATATTTAAGCTTTTGGGCTTCAGCAGAGTCGGAATCGGCTATGATATGAAGTCTGAGCACGCTGTCTCTTATGTTCTCGCAGTCGCTTTCAAAGCTCACACAGCAGGCAACCGATATAAAAAGAGCCAGAAACAGTGACAAATCAAAAATTCTTCTTTTCATACATAACTCCTTTTGTTTTTCATATACTTATCATTGGCGGAGTGTTACGGCTTTATACTTATTAACCTGTATTGACAAAGCCGGCTTTTGATAATATGATTATAAGGAGTGAAGAGAATGGAGATTTTTGAAAAGCTCTGTTCTGTAATAAAAGAATATCTTGAGGTTTCCGATGATATACAGCTCAGCGAGGATACAACCTTAATCAGTCTGGGTGCCGACAGCCTCGATATGGCTGAAATAGTGATGGATATTGAGGATACCTTTGATGTTGAGGTGCCTGAGGGTGCCGAATCTGAAATACACACTCTCGGGGATGCGGTGTCCCTTATTGAAAAACTTATTGAGGAAAGCTGAGGTGGCTTTATGTCCCGTTATAAATATATCATCTGGGATTGGAACGGTACTCTTCTTGATGACATTGATATAAACCTTGAAATAATAAACATTCTTTTAAAGGAAAGAAATATGCCCTCTCTCAACAGCAGAGAAAGGTACCGTGAGCTTTTCGGCTTTCCGATTACGGATTTTTATAAGGCTCTCGGCT
The DNA here is from genome assembly GCA_045537815.1 of Acutalibacteraceae bacterium. GTDB lineage: Bacteria > Bacillota > Clostridia > Oscillospirales > Acutalibacteraceae > UBA6857. Next base: position 3,882 of record JAZSQD010000140.1, read on the forward strand.
TTAATTTTGAAAATGAGCCCTTTGAGGCGGTCGCAAGGGAGTATGCTTTTCTTTATGATGAAAAGTACCCTTCTGCCTCGCTTATGCAGGGTGCCGAGGAGCTTCTGAGAAGACTGAAGCATCAGGGGATAGGTCAGATTATTGTTTCTGCGACTGAGCAGGCGTTTTTGCTCGGTCAGGTTACATATTTTGAGATTGAGCATCTTTTTACCGATATACTCGGCACAAGCGATATATATGTCAGAAGTAAGGTCAGCGTAGCTGAGAAATGGCTTCACGATAACTCGGTTTCACCCGACGAGGTGCTTTTTGTCGGCGACACCGTTCACGATAAAGAGGTAGCAGACAGCATAGGCTGTGACTGTGTTCTTATACCCGCAGGTCATCAGTCACGTGAGATACTTGCTCTTTCAGGGGCAAGGCTGCTTGAGAGTATCAGTGATATTGAAAAAGAAGTGATGTAATGAAAAGAATAATTATAGCGCCCGACTCCTTCAAGGGTACGCTTTCTGCCCTCGAGGTCTGTGAAACCGTGTCTGCAGTACTTAAAAAAAGATACCCCGACACAGAGATTATTTCTCTGCCGATAGCTGACGGCGGCGAGGGGACTGTGGACGCCTTTTTATGCTCTCTGGGCGGTGAAAAGCAAAGCTGCAGAGTGCATAGTCCTCTCGGAAGTCAAACAGAAGCCTTTTACGGTCTTTTACCTGACGGAACGGCAATTATTGAGATGGCGGCAGCATCGGGTATTACCCTTGAAAAAGAGAAAAATGCCCTTAAGAGCTCTTCTTACGGCACGGGTGAATTAATCCTGTCTGCAATTGAAAAGGGCGTCAGACGGTTTATAGTAGGCATAGGCGGAAGTGCAACCACCGACGGCGGTACGGGTATGCTTTCTGCCCTCGGAGCAAGGTTTCTTGACGGGGAGAGGAATGAGCTTTACCCCTGCGGAGAAAGCCTGATACATATAGAAGAAACCGATCTTTCGGGTCTTGACATAAGACTGCGTGAGTGCGAAATTACCGTGCTTTGCGATGTGAGAAATCCTCTTTACGGCAAGACGGGTGCTGCTTATGTTTTTGCACCCCAGAAGGGTGCCGATGAAAGAGAGGTAAGGCTTCTTGATGAAGGGCTTCGCAAATTTGCCGATGTGAGTGCAAAGGCTCTCGGTAAGGATTATGCATTAAATGAGGGTGCAGGTGCTGCGGGAGGCCTCGGCTTTGCTCTTAATGCATATCTCGGTGCAAGGCTTGTTAGAGGCACGGAATTTATTCTTGACATTACTGATTTCAGAAAAAAGGTGAAAAACGCCGACCTGATTATTACAGGTGAGGGTAAAACAGACAGTCAGAGCCTTATGGGTAAGGTGCCCTTTACCGTTGCGGCGGCAAGCGGAGGGGGAAGAGTTATGGCGCTGGTTGGTGTGTGTGAAATAAGCCCCGAGGAAGCGAAAAAAAGAGGCATAGACGAGATCGTTGAAACAAACCCCCACCGTCTTCCCTTTGAAAAAGTAAAGCTATGTGCAAAACAGATGCTGATTGATGCCTGTAAGGACATTATTATATAAAAAAGGGAAAAAATGACGGTTTTCTCTTGATTTATTTTCGGTTTTGCGGTTTAATATAAAATGTAATATTATGAATGCAAAGGAGCATAAAAATGAGCAACATCAAAAGACTTAAATATTTTGTTGACGGTCAGTGGCTTGAATCAAAGACAGAAAAATATATGCCTGTCTATAACCCCAGCACCGGTGAAGTTATTGCAGAAACTCCCTGCTGTACTGCAGAAGAAGTAGAATCTGCAATCGCTTCAGCTAAGGCAGCATTCCCTGCATGGTCAAATACCCCCGTTATGAAAAGAGTACAGGTGCTCTATAAATTCCGTGAGCTTCTTGTTGAGCATCTCGATGAGCTTTCAGAGCTCTGCGCTCTTGAGCACGGCAAGGTGCTTTCAGAGGCAAAGGGTGACATTCTCAAGGTTAAGGAGCCTGTTGAACACGCACTTTCAGCTCCCTCACTCACAATGGGTGATGCTATGAGAGATACTTCAAACGGCTATGATACAACTCTTTATTATGAGCCCGTCGGTGTTTTTGCAGGTATCGTTCCCTTCAACTTCCCCGGTATGATTCCTATGGGCTGGATGGTTCCCTGCTGTATCGCTTGCGGTAACACCATCGTTCTCAAGCTCGCATCTATGACTCCCATGACAGCTATGCGCCTTAACGAGCTTCTCACAGAAGCAGGTCTTCCCAAGGGCGTTGTTAACCTTGTAACCTGCTCAAGAGTTGAAGCTGACCTTTTCCTCAAGCATCCTGATGTAAAGGCTATCACTTTTGTTGGCTCAACAAAGGTTGGTCTCCACGTTTATAAAGAAGCATCAGCTACAGGCAAGAG
>JAZSQD010000113.1:0-4715 GCA_045537815.1 Acutalibacteraceae bacterium
GCGCAAGAACTGATTGACGATTTCGTTATGAAGCTCCGCATTGCCCGTCATCTGCGTACGCCCGAATATAATGCCCTTTTCGGCGGCGATCCCATGTGGATTACGGAAGCGGTAGGCGGCATGGGCGAAGACGGCAGAACTCTTGTAACAAAGAACAGCTTCCGTATGCTTAACACCCTTTACACCCTCGGCTCATCACCCGAGCCCAACCTTACGGTCCTCTGGTCAAAGGACCTTCCCGCTTCCTTCAAGAAGTTCTGCGCAAAGGTTTCGGCAGACACAGACTCAATCCAGTATGAAAACGATGACATTATGCGTCCCATTTACGGCGACGACTATGCTATTGCCTGCTGCGTTTCTGCAATGAAGGTAGGCAAGCAGATGCAGTTCTTTGGTGCAAGATGTAACCTTGCAAAGCTTCTTCTTATCGCTATCAACGGCGGCTATGACACCACGAGCGGCATCCACATCGGCCCTCAGATGCCTGTTATGGATACAGACAAGCTTGATTACGATGAGGTTATGAAAAGATTTGAGGTTTACATCGAATGGCTCAGCCACCTTTATGTAAACACTATGAACATCATCCACTATATGCACGATAAGTATGCTTATGAAAAGACTCAGATGGCTCTTCACGACACAGACGTCGAGCGCTTTATGGCTTTCGGCATCGCAGGTCTTTCCGTTGTTGCTGACTCACTTAGTGCGATAAAATATGCGAATGTAAAGCCAATTAAGGATTCACACGGCTTTATTACAGAATTCGAAACAGTGGGCGATTTCCCGAAATTCGGTAACGATGATGACCGCGTTGACCTTATCGCAAAGGATATGACACACCGTGTTATCACTGAGCTTCGCAAGAACGACACCTACCGTCATGCAATCCACACTCTTTCCGCACTCACCATCACCTCAAACGTAATGTACGGTAAGAACACAGGTGCAACACCCGACGGCAGAAAGGCATCCGCTCCCTTTGCACCCGGTGCAAACCCCATGCACAACAGAGAAGAAAACGGTGCTCTTGCCTCACTTAACTCAGTTGCAAAAATCAGCTATGACGACTGCCGCGACGGTATTTCAAACACCTTCTCAATCACTCCCGAGGCTCTGGGCAGAGACGAAGAAGAAAGAATCAACAACCTTGTTAATATTCTTGACGGTTACTTCAAAAAGAAGGCTCACCACATCAACATCAACGTGCTTAACCGTGAGACACTCAGAAAGGCCTATGAGAATCCCGAAGCATATCCCAACCTTACCATCAGAGTATCAGGCTATGCGGTTAACTTCAACAAGCTCTCACGTGAGCAGCAGAGAGAAGTTATCAGCCGTACCTTCCACGAGGCTATATGAGTATAATAGGAAGAGTGCATTCCATACAGAGTATGGGTACCCTTGACGGTCCGGGTGTGCGTTTTGTGGTTTTTTTGCAGGGCTGTAACCTCAGATGCGGCTGTTGCCACAATCCCGATACACGGGAAATGCAGGGCGGTACAGAATACACTGCTGAGGAAATTGTAAAAAAAGCAGTTCGCTTTAAGGAATATTTCGGCGAAGAGGGAGGCGTAACCCTTTCAGGCGGTGAGCCTCTCCTTCAGCCCGAGTTTGCCCGTGAGATATTTGCTCTGTGTCATAAAGAGGGGATAAACACCTGCCTTGACACCTCGGGCAGCGTTTTGAATGACGAGGTGAAGGCACTTCTTGAAGAAACCGACAGAGTGCTTCTTGATATCAAATATACCGAGGAAGAAAAATACCTCAGGTATGTTGGCTGCGGTATGGAAAAGCCGATGAGGTTTCTTTCTTACCTTAACGAAAAAAATATCCCCGTCACCTTAAGGCAGGTTATTATACCCACACTCAACAGTGACGAGGAAAATGCACACAGACTCAGAAAAATTGCAGAGACTCACAAAAACATTGACAAAACCGAACTTTTGCCCTTTAAAAAAATCTGTCAGGTCAAGTATGACAAAATGGGTATAGTATTCCCCTTTGCCGATTTACCCACTCCCGATAGAGAAATGATGGAAAAGCTTAACGGCTTGATTAAAGAATAAGCTATATAACACAGACGGTACTTCTCTTTGAAGTGCCGTCTGACTTTATCTGCAGCTTGTCAGCCTGTAAAAAAACAGACCTCCCATCCGAAAACAAGAGGTCTGTTTGATAACTTTTTAAGAATTAATAGGATTCAAATGCCTTTTCGATTAATGCTGAAAGCATAAGCTTGGTCTGTGCTTCACCGTCAAATGACAGGTGATAAGCGCTGAATGTTCCGCCGTCGAGGTCGAGAACAAACTGAATCTTAGCGGTTGTGGGAGAGCCTGAGTAATAGAATCCGCCCTCAAATTCAACAACATGCTGACCTGAGGTTGACATAAAGTAATCCCAACTGGGACTTGAGAAGAAGCTGTTGAAGGCACTGCCGTAGGTGATACCGTAGGTGCTGTTTTTAGCGTTCTTAACCATATTGATATAGTATGAATCCAGAGAATATGAGGAAGAACCGTAGCTTGAGCCTGAGCCTGAACTTGAGCTTGAGCCTGTGTCACTGCTTGCGATAATACCGATGATAGCAATAATGATAATCACAGGGATAATTGCAACGAGAACCCATACAAGCTTTTTCTTCTTTTTCTTTTGTACGGTGGGAACATAGTAGCCGGGATTCTGCTGGCCGTAGGCTGCACCGTTCTGGTCATACTGAACGGGTTGACCGTACTGACCTGCGGGCTGCTCGTAAGAAGGAGCAAAGCCGTTGTTTTGGGCAGCAGCAAAGGGTGCACTGCAGTTTGAGCAGAAGGCACTTCCGACGGGGTTGACTGCACCGCAGACGGGGCAAAGGTTGGTGGGCTCTGCAGCAGGAGCTGCGGGTGCATAATTTTCATATGCAGGAGCGGGGATTTCACTCTCAGGAGCAACGGGGGGCTGTTCCTGGGGGGCAGGGCTGTAGCCGGGAATGAAGTTTTCGTTTTCCATTTTTTTGATTTCCTTTCCTTTTAAATATGCGATTTTTATCTGGGTTGACCGAATTTTATCATTTTCTTTGCAACCTTACGCTGAGCACCGACCATAACTCCGGGAAGAACAAAAAGTGAATTGGGAATAAGGGTGCAGGGAGCGGAATCGGTTACGTCAAAGAATCCGACTGCATATCTGGTGGGAACATATGCGCCGTAGGAGTTGGTTGCGTGAACAACCATTTCTGCATAGGTTCTGCCGAAGCCGTCGATTTCGATGTTTTCAAAGTTGCCGAAGCGGGCACTCATAGGGTCCTTGAGTCCGCGGGTAACAGCATCTCTCATAGCTATAAGCATCCATTCCTCTTTTGTTGAGGGCGGAGCCGGGGGAGCACCGTAACCTGTAGGAGCGCCGTAGCCTGCGGGGACACCGTAACCGCCAGGAGCGCCATAGCCTGTGGGAGCACCGTAAGCATTAGGTGTGGGGGCTGCAGGTGCAGGATTTCCGGCGGTTGCCGAATCGGGAACAGGACTGCCGCAATTCATACAAAACTTACTTCCGTCGGGAAGCTGCTGACCGCACTGTAAACAAAACATAAGTATTTCCTCCTTGATATTTAAAATCCTATAATTGCTGAAAGAATGAAGTATGAAGCCAAACCTATAATACCGCAACCGACAGAAAGAAGAATCCAGGTAGCGATAAAATTACTTCCGCTTTTGGTGTCGGCGGCAACATAGTTTGACGAGGGATACCACATACCGTTGACTTTCTGAACGGTGACGTTAAAGGGGACTCTGTTGCGTACACCGCCCTGAGAAAGAATGTCGTAGTAGCCTGTTACCGCATATCCGGTGGGGGTCTGAGAAACAAAAAACTCATTGTCCGCAGCAAAAACAATGTTTGAGGGAGAAGCTCCGTTCTGATATTGAAGAGCCTTGGCAAAGAGCAGTGCCTGCTGAGAATCATTCAGCGGATAACTGTACTGACTGAGCATCTGCATATAGATATTCTGAGCGGTAGGAATATTGTAGTTTTTCATAAAAACCTCACTGAAATGATATATCTTAGTAAGTATAACTTATAAGAGTAAAATAAGCAAGAGAAAAAAAGAAATTTTGTTAAACAGAAGAACAGCATGTCGAAATCAGTGCGAACCTGACGCTTTGATGTATATCCCATGAATCATAGTGAAAGAAAAAGGAGCCCACGGGTGTGAGCACCTTTTTGAAATAATTACAGATTCTTATCCGGGAAAGTATTTATCACAATATTCCTTCAGCTTTATATTATACCGAACACTGCTGATGGGGGTAAAAATCAAAATATGGTCGGAAAACGGGAAAAGTATATAGTCGTGTACAGCACCCGATTCCTCAAAAGCCTTTTTAACAGATTCGGCATTTCCTATGGGTACGGTTTTGTCCTTGCCGCCGTAAGCGAACAATGAGGGTATTGAATTTTCGTTAACATAAGCAACAGGTGAAACAAGCTCAATTAATTCCTTCTCTTTGCCTTCCTGCATGTATTGGTCAGAAAGTGCTGCACCTGCAAGCATTTGTGCAATTCGGGGTCCTGCTTCTCCCCAGGCTTCCGTAGTAAAGTCAGAGGGGCCCACCTTATTTGCCGCAAAGACAAGGGGGATAGCGCTTTCATCTGCTCGTGAATATGAATAAAGCATAGAAAGATGAAGTCGGAGGCCAAGCGGTCTTAGGAAGACAAAAGGGCTATGACAACTCCTT
>JAZSQD010000099.1:0-5826 GCA_045537815.1 Acutalibacteraceae bacterium
AATCGGACATTTAAGGCTTATTAGGTTCGACTGCTGTCACCTTAAGCTTATTGACCATAATCTTGGCTGCCTTATAAATATCGCCGCAGCCGAGTGTGATTACAATATCTCCCTTTTCTGCCTTTGAAAGCACATAGTCTGAAATTTCCTCGAAGGTGTTGAACCATACACTTCCGGGAATTTTTTCGGCTAAGTCCTTAGTGTAAATGCCGTAGGTGTTTACCTCGCGTGAGCCCATAATTTCAGTCATAACACATTTATCGGGAATCTGAAGTACCTTTACAAAATCGTCAAAGAGGATTTTTGTTCTCGAGAAGGTGAAGGGCTGGAAAACCGCCCACACGGTATTGTAGCCCATTTTCATAACTGCTTCAAGTGTGACACGAAGCTCCTCAGGGTGATGTGCATAGTCGTCGGCAATTGTGATGCCGTTGATTTCTCCGAGAATTTCAAAGCGTCTGCCTGCACCTGAGAACGCCTCGATACCCTTTTTGCATTCCTCGGCGGTACAGCCTGCATTTACAGCCGCCGCAAATGCACCGAGAGCGTTTGTGATATTGTGCTCGCCGGGGATTTTAAGAGCGAGCCTGCAAAGCTTTTTGCCCTCTGACATAACATCAAACTCAGCAAAGGCTCCTCTGTTCCATGTGATGTTCGCTGCATAATAATCGTTCTTATCGCTTCTTCCGAAGGTGATTTTCTTTCTTTCCACACTCTCGACGGATTTGACTGTATTGGCATCGTCGCCGTTATATATGAGAGTGTTTGTTGTAAGAAGCGAGAAATCGGTGAAGCATCTGATGATGTTGTCAAGGTTGCCGAAAAACTCAAGATGATCCTCGTCAACGTTAAGTATAAGAGCAACATCCGGGGAAAGGTCAAGAAAGTGAGCACCGTATTCACATGCTTCACAAACCATAAGATCACTCTTTCCTGCAATGCCGTGGCTGTCAATAAGAGGGAGTCTGCCACCGATAACAGCGGTAGGATCCTTCTCAGCCATAACGAGCACCTGAGTGAGCATTGAGGTTACGGTTGTTTTGCCGTGTGTGCCGCAGACACCGATGCAGTTTGAATACATTCTTGTGATTGCACCGAAAAGCTTGGCTCTTTCAAAGCAGGGAATACCGCTTTGCTTTGCCGCAACAAGCTCAGGGTTATCCTTGAGAATTGCGGCGGTGTAAACGATAATTTCAGCACCCTCGAGATTTTCGGGCTTCTGACCGAGGGTAACCTTTACGCCGAGTGAACGGAGCTTGTCGATGTTGTCGCCTGTGTTATTATCTGAGCCTGTTATTTCATAGCCCCATGTATGTAAAATTTCAGCAAGAGGACACATACCGCTTCCTCCGATGCCGATAAAATGAATACGCTTTTTTTCTTTGAGAAGTATATCAATTTCGTGCATAATATTGCTCCTTTAAAGTTATTACTCTATATTATATTGTATTTTTTAAAAATAGTAAACACCTAAGCCGAAATTAACGGTAATTTTTTTATTGCATATAATGGATTAAAATTATATCGGTGAGGTGTGTAGCATGTTAACGGAAAACAGAATCCTTATTATCGGCGGTGACAACAGACAGTGCCATCTCTGCGACCTGCTTTTAAATGACGGATACGCCTGTCTTTATGAAAACAATGATATTCTCAGAGTGTTTGCCAAGCTTAATAAATGCAGATATATTGTTCTGCCCGTGCCGGTGACAAGCAACGGAAGGCACATATATTCCAAGAACGAAAAATTCAGGCTTGAATTGAACAAGCTTTTTACTTCTCTATCAAAAAATCATATAGTTTTCGGCGGAGGATTTCCGAGTGAAGCTTCTGAAGTGCTGAATAAAAGAAACATAGTTTATGCGGATATGAATAACAACGAGGATTTTCTTATATACAATGCATATCTGACGGCTCAGGGTGCCGTGAGGCTTCTTTTATCATCGACTCAAAGGCTGATAACGGGTAAGAAGATTCTTGTCACGGGCTTCGGCAGAATAAGTAAGGCTCTTGTTCTTTTGCTCAGAAGCCTCGGTGCATATGTTACGGTCTGTGCAAGAAGCACCCGTCAGCTCACTGAGGCAGAATGTATGGGATATGAAACCCTTGAATTAAAAGATATGAGTAAGAAAATATACACATATGATTTTATATTCAACACTGTTCCCGATAATATTTTTACATTCAGTGATATAGCTGCCATTGACTCGGGTGCAATATATTTTGAGCTGGCGTCAAAGCCCTACGGCGCACCTGTGTCTGTTTTTGAAGAGCTAGATAAAAAGCTTATTGACGGCGCCTCACTCCCGGGCAGATATCTCAGCGAATCTGCGGGAGAAAGAATAGCCGAATTTATTAGAAAAATGGTTTAGGGGGATTTCCATGGAAAAGAAGCTGAGAGTTGCCTTCGCCGTCACAGGTTCATTCTGCACCTTTGAAAGAGCCGTTGAGCAGATGAAATATTTTAAAGAAAAGAATTTTGAGCTTTTGCCCGTTATGTCCTTTAATGCCTATAGTCTCGACACGCGGTTCGGAAGAGCTGAGGAATTCCGCAGAAGAATCGAAAAGATATGTCAAAGGAAAATCATCGCAGATATTGTTTCCGCCGAGCCTGTCGGGCCGAAAAACCTTGCCGATGTTATACTTGTGCTTCCCTGCACGGGAACAACGATTTCTAAGCTTAAAAACGGTATATATGACACGCCTGTGACCTTAGCGGTGAAATCGCACCTGAGAAACGAAAAGCCTGTTGTGATAGGCATTTCAACCAATGATGCGCTCTCAAACACAGCCAAAAACATCGGTGAGCTTTTAAATTACAGCCATTACTATTTTATTCCCTTCGGTCAGGATAACAGCTCAAAGAAGCCGCGGTCAATCGTCTGTGACTTTGAAAAAGCCTATGAAACGGTTATTGCTTCACTTGAGGGAAGACAAATTCAGCCGATGCTTATATAAAATAAGACTCAGTACTTCCGACGGTACTGAGTCTCTTTTCATTAAAGGGTTGAAAACTTTTCTTTGATTTCCTTACTTCTGCCGCAGGTGAGTCTGCCCTCGGGACAAAAGCCGTTTATATAGCAGCTGGGGCCGTAAAGGGTGAAAAGCCCGGGATAAATCCTGCGCAGCTTTGTGAGCAAGTCAATTGCGAAATCCTGAATTTCCCACTGAGCTCTTGTGCATGAGCGCAGTCTGAAAAACAGAAGCATTTCTCTTGCGTTCATTGTTGTGACAATATCAACCGTTGAGCCGCTGAGAACACAGTAAATAAGCTCAGATTTTGAATAGCCCTTATCTTGAAGAGCGGTATAAAGCTCATTCATAGCGTCAAAACTGTCGGTGTATATTTTCAAAAGCTCTGCATCAGCCTTGACAGTTTCGGGTAAAACATAGTCGTCTCTTCTTGCTCTGAGAAGATCAGGTATGCAGATGCTGTGCATCCTGTGTCTTGCAAAATGGGTAAGACAGGCGAGAGATACACGGTTAAAGCGTACTGTTGCGCACATACTTTCTAGAGCTCTCGGCCTTGAAGAACGGGTGAGTGCTTCGAGAATTTTCTTTGTGTTTCCTGCTTCGGCGATGATTTCGTCAGCCCCGGCTGTTGAGCAGTTGTATTTTTCGGTTAAAGCGCATCTGCAGATGTTTTTCTCAGCGTCTGCAGTATATGAAAGGATTTCGCAAAGCTCCTCCGAGGGCTTTTCTGTTTCAATTTCAAAGTCAAAACCGTATGCATCGTCATACTTCTGACCCTTCACTTCAAAGTCTGCGAGGATACCCGGTGCCTTTTCTCTTGCCTGAGCAAGAAGGGAAAGACCGATATTGTAAATCTCCTTTATATCCTTGCCTCTGCCGTAAAGCATGGCATTAAGAACATTGACAAGCTCTCTGCCGTTGAGTGAGCAGTAAAAATTACTGTAAAAGCAGTAGGGGAGAACGAATCTTGCATCCTCCTTGGGTACGCCTGCATCGGTAAGTCTGACATAAGAATCAAAAAGCTTATCCATAGTCTTTGTATAAAGAACTCTGTCCTCTTCACTTTTAAAATCGGGAACAAGATAACCGCAATCGGAAAAGTCAACATAACGTCTTGATTTGACGGTGAATGAGGCAAGTCTGAACTCAATCATAAACTGCTCAACGACAACGCTTACATTTTCAAAAGCGAGATTGAAAAAAATATGCTCAACCGTAGAGGTGTGACCCGAACGGGTGACCTTTTCGATAAGCTTTGAGTTTTTTTCTTCGTCGTGACTTCTTTCAAATATTTCAAGTGCAGTACCGCTCTGGGTTGAGATTCTGCCCGATGCTGCGCAGACATCCTGAGTGCAGTCGGTAATGCCGATTATATATACTCCGTTTTCAGCCATATAAACACTTCCTTTTTTAGTTTATATTATTGTAGAGTATTATTATTATTTTGTCAATTATAAATTATCTTAAGAATAAGAAAAAATTATTGAAAAAGCATTGAATAAAATTGAAAATGTTGATATAATCATATGGATTATAAAAATGGGGGTAGTATGTAATGATAAAAAGAAATGAAAACATGACTCAATCAGTTAAGGTCAATATGCGCGGCGGTGACGGACAGGTAATTATCCGTGAAGTGCTTGATAAAGGCGAATATAAGGGCGCATCAAGACTCGTTGCCGAAATCATCCTTGAGCCCGGCTGCTCAATCGGCGGTCATGTTCACGAAAACGAAGAAGAAATCTTTTATATCATGGAAGGCGTTGCTACCTACGACGATGACGGTAAGACCGAAATTTTAAACAAGGGTGACAGCTGTGTTTGTCTTTCGGGTCATCATCACTCAATAGCAAACAGACAGCAGGAAGGCACCCTCAGAGTGTTTGCGGTAATTCTTACATACTGATTTTCAGGAGATTTAAGCAATGGGAAAAATGATTGTTATTGAAGGGCTTGACGGCAGCGGCAAGTCAACTCAGGCTGAGCTTCTCAAAAAATGGCTGAACGCTGAGGGCTATGAGACCTATACTCTTGACCTGCCTTATTACAATGACCCTTCAAGCACACTTGTAAAAATGTATCTCGGCGGTGAAATGGGTAATAAGCCCTCTGACGTCAACGCTTATGCGGCATCTACCTTTTATGCCGTTGACCGTTATGCAAGTTATAAAAAGCACTGGGAAAAGGAATACAACAGCGAAAAAATCACCGTTGCCAACAGATATACCACCTCAAACGCATCACATCAGATGACAAAGCTCAGCGAAAATGAATGGGACAGCTATCTCGATTGGCTTTTTGAGTTTGAATATAAGAAAATGGGTATCCCCGAGCCTGAGCTTGTTATTTTTCTTGAAATGCCCGTTGAGGTTTCTCAGAAATTACTTTCTAAGCGTTATAACGGTGACGAAAACAAAAAGGATGTTCATGAAAGAGATGTAAGTTATCTCGCAAGCTGTCACAAGGCGGCTTTATACGCTGCCGAAAAGCTTGGCTGGGCTGTTATACATTGCTCACGTGACGGCGAGCCCCGTTCTCTCGAAGAGATTTCGGCTGATGTTTGCTGTGTTGTGAAAGAAAAGATTTTATAAAGGAGATTAGCTATGTTTTACTGTTTTCTCGCCGACGGTTTTGAAGAGCTTGAGGCAATAGGCGCAGTTGATATGCTCATAAGAGCAGGTATAGATGTAAAGCTTGTAGGTGTAACAGGTGAAACTGTTACGGGTGCCCATAATATCAAGGTTGTTGCCGACTGCCTTTGTGACGGTGTTGCACTTGACGGCAGTCTCGAGGGAATAATGCTTCCCGGCGGTATGCCCGGCACACTGAACCTTGAAAAAAGTGAGGATGTGC
>JAZSQD010000147.1:0-8418 GCA_045537815.1 Acutalibacteraceae bacterium
CACTCAGGTAGAGGCTCAGGCTCCCACCTGTACAGAAATCGGTTGGGAAGCATATGAAGAATGTTCAGTATGCGATTACACAACCTATAAAGAGCTTGCCGCAAAGGGTCACACTCTTACTCAGGTAGAGGCACAGGCTCCCACCTGTACAGAAATCGGTTGGGAAGCATATGAAGAATGTTCAGTATGCGATTACACAACATATGAGGAGATTGCGGCCAACGGTCACACTCTCACTCAGGTAGAGGCTCAGGCCCCCACCTGTACAGAAATCGGTTGGGATGCATACGAATACTGTTCAGTATGCGATTACACAACATATGAGGAGATTGCGGCCAACGGTCACACTCTCACTCAGGTAGAGGCTAAGTCTCCCACTTGTACAGAAATCGGTTGGGATGCATACGAATACTGTTCAGTATGTGATTACACAACATATGAGGAAATTCCTGAAAAGGGTCATGATTACGTTGCAGTAGTAACGGAGCCCACTTGTGAAGCAGGCGGTTATACAACTCACACCTGCTCAAGATGTAGTGACAGCTACAAAGACAGTGAAACCTCAAAGCTCGGTCATGATTATGAAGGTAAGGTTACAACAGATCCTACCTGTACACAGGCAGGTGTTAAGACATATACCTGTAAGAATGATTCAAGTCATACATACACCGAGGCCGTAAATCCCCTTGGACACATTGATGTTGAACCCTTAGACGGTATGTGCGACAGATGCGGTGCTGATATTTGTGAGCACAATACAGTTACTTATACCGAGGGTAAGGCAGCAACTTGTATGGCTGACGGTAATATCGAATACTGGACCTGTGAAATCTGTAAAACTAACTTCAGTGATGAAAAATATGAAAGCCCCGTTGCAAATGTTGTAATTCCTCTTGATGAAAACGCACACACATGGGGTGAGTGGAGTCAGACAACTGCTCCCACTTGTTCAGCAAAGGGTGAAGATACAAGAGCTTGTATCCATAATCCGGAGCATAAGGATTACAGAGAAGTTGAAACCGATGAAAACAACCATGTGAACATCGTGACAGACAAGGCAGTTGAGTCCACATGCTATGAAACAGGTCTTACAGAGGGTTCACACTGTGACGATTGCGGAAAAACAATTGTTGCACAGACGGAAAACGAAAAGAAGACTCACACACCTGCAGAAGCAGTAAAGGAAAATTACGAAGATTCAACCTGCTATGCAGAAGGTTCATATGACGAAGTAGTTTACTGTTCAGTATGTGATGAAGCAGGTCTTAAAGAAGAAATTTCAAGAGTTGAAAAGACTGTTGAAAAGAAGGCTCATACACCTGCAGAGGCAGTAAAGGAATCTGTAGTTGAAGCAACCTGCGGTGCAGACGGCTCATATGAAAGTGTAGTTTACTGCTTGGTAGAAGCTTGTAAGTTTGAAATCAGCAGAACAACAGTGATTGTACCTGCAACAGGTGATCACGTTTATGAGACTGAAACCGAAAGAGTAAATGCAACCTGCACAGAGGACGGTTATGTGATAATGACTTGCTCCTGCGGTGCAACACAAACAACAACACTTCCCGCAACAGGCCACACCTATGAGACAGAGGTAACAGCTCCCACCTGTGAGGAAAAGGGTTACACAACCTATACATGTGCTTGCGGTGACAGCTATGTTTATGATTATGTAGACGCCAAGGGTCATGACTATGAAGTAACAGACCATAAGGATGCAACCTGCACAGAAGACGGTTACGATGTATATACCTGTAAGAACGATGCAAATCATACTTACACAGAAGTAATTACCGCAACAGGTCACACCTATGAGACAGCAGTAACAGCTCCCACCTGTGAGGAAAAGGGTTACACAACCTATACATGTGCCTGCGGTGACAGCTATGTTTCTGATTATGTAGACGCCAAGGGTCATGCTTATTCAACCAAGGTTGTTGAGCCTACATGTACAGTAAACGGTTACACACTTCACACCTGTGCAAATTGCGGTGACTCATACAAAACTGATGAGATTGCCTCAATCGGTCAGCATAAGTGGGGCGCAAGACACTTCGTTGAAGGCGACTGCGTCAACGGTGCACATTATGTAAGCTATTGCGAATACGAAAACTGTAATGCAGAGTATCACGAATATGATGTAAAGAACGGCGCTCACGTTATTCCTACAGACGCAAACGGCGAGCTTCTCTGGACCGTTTCCGAGGCAACCTGTGAAAGTGCAAGATTCTACACCTACGGCTGTGAGCTTTGCGCCAAGGAGGTTATTGTTGTTGACGGTGAGGCTCTCGGCCACAACTGGGAACTCCAGCCCAACAGCAGACCCGCTACCTGCGGTATGGCAGGCTTTAATGAGTATCATTGCGACAGATGTGACGGTACAAAGAGAGAGGATCTTCCCAAGATAGGCCACAATATGGTCAGCGGTGCCGATAAGGCTCCCACCTGTTCAGAAAACGGTTATACCAACTACCGCTACTGTCTCACCTGCGGAATGGAGCTCTATGATGTGGTTGAAAAGACAGGACACGCCGATAATAACGGTGACGGTATGTGCGACGGCTGTAAAACCGAATTCAGCAGCGGCGACTGCGGATGTATGTGCCACAGTAACAACTGGTTTATCAGAATCGTATATGCAATTATCCGCTTTATCTGGAAGGTATTCGGAGTTCACAGAGCTTGTCTTTGCGGTGTTTCACACTTTTAACTGAATAAAGCTGAAGATGTGAGGGAGCTTCCTTCGCATCTCGGGCTGCGGATAAAGTCACAAAAGCAACAGTGACTTATCTGCGTTAAAAGGAAATACCGGAGATTTAATATACTAAGATAAAGAAAAACGGTCGGGATTCAATGTGAATCCTGACCGTTTTTGAGCTTATATTTATGTATAAATTTTCTTTTTTTCGGCAGAATATATATGTGTATTTACAGTTGAAAGGAAGGAAACAAACTTAATGAATAACCAAAAGCAACGGCCCTTCGGTCTCAGGGATAAATTAGGCTACCTTTTCGGCGACCTTGGTAACGACTTTACCTTTATACTTTCATCGGGCTTTCTGATGAAGTTTTATACAGATGTTATGGGTGTTCCTGCGGCGGTAATAGGCGGTATTATGATGGCGGCAAGGTTTATAGATGCCTTTACCGATGTAGCAATGGGCAGAATATGTGATAAAAGCCGATACACTAAAGCGGGCAAGTTCAAGCCCTGGATTCTTCGTCTTTGTGTGCCTGTTACGGTTTCTTCCTTTCTTATTTACCAGAGCGGTCTGTCAGATTTTTCTACAGAATTCAAAATAGGGTATCTTTTTGTTACCTATATTTTATGGGGCTCTTTCTTTTATACGGGCATTAACATACCCTACGGCTCAATGGCATCAGCAATTTCGGATTCCGCCGCCGACAGACAGTCTCTTTCTACCTACAGAACTATGGGCGGTATGATAGGCGGCGCTATTGTTACCGGCGGTGTTCCTCTTGCGGTTTATGTCAGACAGGGAGACAGAGAAATTATAGACGGCTCAAGGTTCACTGTTGTTGCAGGTGTATTTTCTGTTGTGGCACTCATTTGCTATCTGCTGTGCTATTTTTTAATCACGGAAAGGGTAAAATCCGTTCCTGCCGCAGAGACAACAAGAAGCAACCATGTGTTTGCAATGCTTAAAAATGCCTTGGGTAACAGATCCCTTATTTCAATTATAGCGGCCTCGGTGGTAATGCTTTTATCTCAGCTCACGATGCAGCAGATGATAAACTATGTTTATCCCAATTTTTACGGCGAGGGCAGACTGCAGAGTGTGGCAACGGTTGCCATGACTCTCGGCATGGTGGTCGCGGCGGTTGTTGCCAAGCCTCTTTCACAGCGCTTCGGCAAGGCGGAAATAAGCAGTGTTTCAAATATTTTCGCCGGGATAAGCACAATATTACTCTATTTTATTCGTCCGTCCAATGTCTGGGTTTATATAGTTTTTCAGACAGTATCTTGGATAGGGCTCGGTGTATTCTCTATGGTTTCCTGGGCTCTTATCACCGATGTAATCGACTATTCCGAAATTAAAAACGGTGTGCGTGAGGACGGAAGCATATATGCTCTTTATTCCTTTGCCAGAAAGCTGGGCCAGGCGGCTTCATCGGGGCTGACAGGCGTACTTCTTAGCTTTATAGGCTATAGCGAGACCACGGCCTTTGATAAGGATGTTGTTAACGGTATATTTGATATATCGACTCTTATACCCGGTGCGGGCTTTATTCTTCTCGGGCTTATATTGCGTTTCTGGTATCCCTTGGGCAAGGCTCAGGTTATTGAAAATATAGAAACGTTAAAAAGAAAAAGAGAGCAATGATGACAAAGGCTCAGTGCAGCAACCTCACCTGAGAAAAATTCGCATATAAAAACAGCGGTACATTCTGAAGCTGTACCGCTATGAATTTAATGAATAAGCAGGCCGATGAGATAAATCAAGGCGAGGTGGCAGGGGTAAAAGGCGTAGAAAAAGTATTTAAGGTTTGCTTTGCCCGATTTACCGTTGTAAGAAAACAAAAGCAAGAGAGAAAACAGAGCGCACAAAAGCTTAATGCCGGGACCGTAAAAGTACAGACCGAATATCAACAGCCCCAAGGAAAAACAAAAAAGCTTATGAGCTTTATTTTTTGATGCGGAGGCACATAGGGGAAGAATTATTCCGAAAATGCCGTAATCAATTGTGATTTCCGTTCCGATGATGTCCTTGCTGTTTTGACAGAAGCCTTCGAGAGCCAATAAGGAAAGCAGGGTAACAACCAAAACTGCGATGCTGATGAACTTCTTACCGCCATTTTTGCAGTTTTCCCTGAAGTGAAGAAAAGCACTGCAAAGGATAATAGAAAGCGAAAAAGTAATAAGTATGTTGAGGTAAAATCCTGAGCCTGATTTTGTGATGAGGCTCTCTATGATATATACCGCCTGACAAATAATGCCGAGAAGGAAAACACGAAGGAAATATTTCATTCTGTTTTTTGTATAAAGACAGCCCTCTCCGATAAAAAAGGCAAATATGGGCATGGCAAGTCTGCCAATGATACGGAAAATTTCAATTTCGGGGGAAAGTACATAGCCCATATGGTCAACAAGCATTGATATGCAGGCGATGATTTTAAGCTGATTTCTGTTCACTTTATCACCTCGCAGCTTATTTTAACATAAAAGAATAACGGTTGGCAAGAAAAATCTGCCAACCGCATTATAATTATAAGTTATCAACAAAGCTGCAGGCGGCAAGAGCGGCAACCGCACCGTCTGAAATCGCCGTAGCAATTTGTCTTATTCTTTTGCTTCTGCAGTCACCTGCAACAAAGATTCCCTCTTCACTTTCGGGTACGCAGCTTTCATCTGCATCAACATAGCCCCAATCATTGAGCTTAACACTGTTTTTGAAAGGCTCGTTCATAGGCTTCTGACCAATCGCAACAAAGATACCGTCAAAGCTGAGATCTGTCTTTTCCTTTGTTTCGGTGTTTTCGATTGTGATACCCTCAAAGGTGTCTTCACCGTTGATTGAAGCAACTACACTGGAGAGAATAACCTTTACGTTATCCTTGTTTTCAAGCTCCTTCTGAAGCTTTATTTCACCCGTAAGGCAGGGGAGATTCTGGATAACCGTAACGGATTTACAGCTTTTTGAAAGAAGCACTGCCTCCTGAAGCGCTGAATTACCGCCGCCGATAATTGCAACATCCTTGCCGTTATAGAAGGCACCGTCACAAACCGCACAGTAGGAAACACCCTCACCTGTGAATTTATCTTCATTGGGAAGTCCGAGCCTTCTGTGAGCCGCACCCGTTGCAATAATAACGGATCTGCCCTCATAATCAGCATTTTCACCCTTTACGGTGAATACATCACCCTTCTTTTCAATAGCAACTGCGGTATCAAGCTCGATTTCCGCGCCCTGATTCATTGCCTGCTCAAGGAGCTTCTCTGCAAACTCGTTACCGCTCATCTGTAAAAAGCCAGGGTAATTTTCAACTCTGGGTGAGTGGGTTATCTGACCGCCGAAGGTCTCTCTTTCAAGAACAAGTATACGCTTTTCGGCTCTGCCGGCATAGACTGCTGCTGTCAGTCCTGCCGGTCCTGCGCCGATTATAATTATATCGTACATTTATTTATCCTCTTATCTTTCGGTGAAAGCCTTGATGTTTGAAAGGTTAACGATTTTTTCTGCCTGACCGCCGCTTATTACAACAAGGGTGGGAGCCTGACGGATTTCAAACTTTTCAGCAAGCTCCTTGTTTTCGTCAGCGAGCACCTTTTCAAAAGCGATACCTGCTTTGTCAAGGAACATAGCAGCCATCTTACAGTTGGGGCAGGTTGAGGTTGCAAAAAGGATTACCTTATCCTCTTCTGCAGCTTCAGTCTTTACTTCTTCCTTAGCTGCCGACATTACGCCGCTGATTTCCTTGCCGAACTTAGCGGGGTTATATTCAACTCTGTCACGGAATTCCTGACTCTTACCGTCGTTCCAGTTCTGAACGGGACGGTAGTAGCCTGTGATACGGCTGTAAACCTCGGTCTTTTCGCCGCAGGTGGGGCAGGTGTAATATTCGCCTGCGATGTAGCCGTGCTCTTTACATACGGAATATGTGGGTGAAAGGGTGTAGTAGGGAAGTCTGTAGTTTTCGGCAATCTTTCTGATAAGAGCAGCCGCACTCTTCCAATCGGGAAGCTTTTCACCGAGGAATGCGTGGAATACAGTACCTGATGTGTAAAGGGTCTGAAGCTCATCCTGAACATCGAGAGCGGTGAAGATATCGTCTGTGTAGCCGACGGGAAGATGTGAGGAGTTTGTATAGTAGGGAGCCTCGTTCTTTGTTCTGTCGGAAGCGGTGATGATATCGGGATAGTGCTTGAGGTCGTGCTTTGCAAGACGGAAGGATGTGCTTTCTGCGGGAGTAGCTTCGAGGTTGTAAAGGTCACCGTACTGCTCCTGATAGTCGGAAAGGCGTTCACGCATATGGTTGAGAACATCCTTTGCAAACTGCTGACATCTTTCGTCTGTAAGGTTACACTTGAGCCACTTAGCGTTAAGACCTGCCTCGTTCATACCTACAAGACCGATGGTTGAGAAGTGGTTGTTGAAGGTGCCAAGGTATCTCTTGGTGTAGGGATAAAGACCTGCTTCAAGAAGGTTTGTGATAACTCTTCTCTTTATTGCAAGTGAACGTGCTGAAATATCCATAAGCTTGTCAAGACGCTCGTAGAAATCAGCCTCATCCTTTGCAAGGTAAGCGATTCTGGGAATATTGATTGTAACAACACCGACTGAGCCTGTGCTTTCACCGCTGCCGAAGAAGCCGCCTGACTTCTTACGAAGCTCACGAAGGTCGAGACGGAGTCTGCAGCACATTGAACGTACATCACTGGGCTCCATATCGGAATTGATGTAGTTTGAGAAGTAGGGAGTACCGTACTTGGAGGTCATTTCAAAGAGAAGCTTGTTGTTCTCGGTTTCTGACCAGTCAAAGTCACGGGTGATTGAATAGGTGGGGATAGGATACTGGAAGCCTCTGCCGTTAGCGTCGCCCTCGATCATTGTTTCGATGAAGGCACGGTTAACCATATCCATTTCCTTCTTACAGTCCTTATACTTGAAGTCCATTTCCTTGCCGCCGACGATAGCGTTGAGCTCTGCAAGGTCGTTGGGAACAGTCCAGTCAAGAGTGATGTTTGTGAAGGGTGCCTGAGTACCCCAGCGTGAAGGTGTATTGACACCGTAAATGAAGGATTCGATACACTTTTTAACCTGCTCATAGCTGAGGTTGTCAGCCTTTACAAAGGGAGCGAGATAGATATCGAAGAATAAAAATACCTGAGCGCCTGCCCATTCATTCTGCATAATGCCGAGGAAGTTAACCATCTGATTGCAGAGGGTTGCAAGATGCTTTGCAGGAGCTGATGTAATCTTACCTGTTACGCCGCCGAGGCCCTCCTTGATAAGCTGCTTGAGTGACCAGCCTGCACAGTAGCCTGTGAGCATTGAAAGGTCGTGGATGTGGATATCTGCATTTCTGTGAGCGTTTGCGATTTCGTCATCGTAAACCTCCGACAGCCAGTAGTTAGCGGTGATAGCACCTGAGTTGTTGAGGATAAGACCGCCGACTGAGTATGTAACGGTGGAATTTTCCTTAACACGCCATTCGTTTACGTTAACGTAATTATCAACAATTTCCTTATAGTCGAGAAGGGTGGTGTTGATTTCACGGAGCTTTTCGTGCTGACGGCGGTAGAGAATATATGCCTTTGCAACATCGCTGTAGCCTGCCTGAACAAGAACGTTTTCAACGCTGTCCTGAATGTCCTCCACTGCAATGAGGTCGTCAACTATTTTATCCTGAAAGTCTGCCGTGACCTTAAGTGCAAGAAAGTCAATTACGTCCTTGTTA
>JAZSQD010000010.1:0-8674 GCA_045537815.1 Acutalibacteraceae bacterium
AGGTGAGTACTCAAATCTGGTTGCGGAGACAGGATTTGAACCTGCAACCTCCGGGTTATGAGCCCGACGAGCTACCGGGTTGCTCCACTCCGCGATATATCACTTTCTCAAGTGCTTAGTTATTATACTATATGCACTTGAGAAAGTCAATACATTTTTTAAATTTTTTTCAAATTATTCTTCGACATTATCTGCAGAGCTAGGTTCAGTCTGTGAAGAGGTCGGCTCTGTTGTTGTAGGTTCTGTCGTGGTGGGCTCGGTGGTTGTCGGCTTGGTTGTTGTCGGAGCCGTTGTGGTCGGCTCTGTTGTCGTGGGCTTGGTCGTGGTGGGCTTAGTTGTTGACGGTTCGGTTGTGGTTGTTTCTTCTTCAACCTCTTCCCATACATAGAGAATAATCTCTGAGTCCTTCGCGGCAAGCATACCTGGTTCAATACTCATGTTTGAAACTGTATCGGCGGGGTTTTTATCAGGATTTTCGATAACTTCTTTTGAAACCTTGAAGCCTTCCTTAGTGAGTATTTTCTTAGCCTCGTCAAAGGTCTTGCCGAGAACATCGGGAACTGTGATTTCGGGCTGACCTGTGCTTATAACCAGTCTGATAACCGTACCTGTCAGTACACTTTCGTTTTTATTAATACTCTGACTGATAACGCCGCCCTTTTCAACCTTATCGCTTGACTGGTAGTCAAACATAAGCTCAAAATTATTCTGAAAGCTTACATTTGCGCGTATATAGTCCTCTGTAAATTTTGTGAAATCGGGAACAGTGACATAAGTGGTGTTCATTGTTGTGTCATCATCACTGTATAAATCTGAAGTGTCGGGAGTTTCATCGGTGTCAGGGTTGTCCTTATTCATAGGAAGGAAGGTCATCGATGAGAACATATTGTCAAACATAGGAACTTCAATGCTCTTATAAAGCACGGTCGCATAAAGAACAGCAAAAATAATAAAGCAGATGAAGATTACCGCCACACAGGTAAGTCCTCCGAGAACGGGGAGGGGAATCTGCTTGCGCTCGAGAAGAGTATCTTCTTTATAGTCTTCCTCGTCGTAGTCCTCGTCATAATCTTCTTCGGGCTGATATTCCTTCTGAGGAGCTCTCTGCTGAGAAGCAGGTGAAACGGGAGTTTTAATAACTCTGGTTTCACCGTCATAGTCAGGCGCGGCATAATCCTCATATCCCGGAGCAGCTTCGTCGGGTATAACGGGTGCTGCAGGTGCTACGGGTGCTGCTTTCGGAGTCTGAGGTGCCGAAGGTGCTTTTGAGCCACCGAGCATAGCAATAAGCTCGTCAGCTTTTCTGATTCTGTCGTTGGGGTGAACTGCAAGAGCATGTGCCATCGCGTCAAGAACAGGTCTTGGAATATTCTGCGCAACTGATGAGGGCATCGAAAGCTTACTGTTGCTTACACGCTCGGTTGCTCTGGGCAGAACAATTCCCGTAACGGAATAATACATAACCGACATAACTGAATATATATCGGATTGGGCAGTAGCGCCGTTCCCCTGATATATTTCAAGCGGTGAGAAGCCGGAAACAGGCTTCGCTGCAAGCTCGGGAATGCTTGAACGGCACTGAGGAATTGAAAAACCGATAATGTTGAGTCTGCCGTCAGCACCGACCTGAAGTGTTGAGGGATTGAGGTTTCCGTGAACTATGCCTGCGTTGTGAAGAAGCTTGAGAGCTTTGAGCAGGGGGAGAAAGGCGGAAACGGCTTTGGTTGCATTGAGGGGTCTTCTTGTTTTTGCAAAATAATCCTTGAGTGCTACGGTTTCCTTGTGCTCGGCAACAGCATATGCAGTACCGTTTTCATTAATGATATCGGTAACACAGGGGAGACACTTTATATCGTTAAACATTTTTATGCCTCTCCAGAGACCGAGAAAGCTCTGAAGGCAGCCGTTATAGAGGGCCTGTTTTTCTTCTGAGGGTATAACCTTAATTCTGTCATCGTCTCTGGCTGCAAGCTTTTCGGGGAAAAACTCATAAACGGTAACATTTTTATTTGTGATTTTGTCAAGAGCGATGTAAATTACGCTGTCATTGTATGTTGCTACAGCTTTTCCTATGAGATATCTGTCACAGATTGTTGAGCCTTGAGCGATATGTGAAAGCTTGTTGTCAAGGCCTGTGCTGTAGTGACAGTGGGGGCAGATGATTGACTCAGGCTCGAGCTCACTCATACAACCCATGCAATAACGCTTATCAGACATTTAAGTTTCCTCCTTAAATGATTTTATCATCATACAATTATATAAAAAAACGGCCGAAAAGTCAAGTTTCAAGACTTACGGCCGGAATTTGTAATAAAACAATATTTTTATGCGGCAAAACCTCTGCTCTTTCTTTCGGGCACAGAGCGGCTTCTTACAGATGCTTCCTGAAAGCTTCTGCTTTTGTTATCAGTGTTTTTCACCGAACGGGCAGCGTTTCTCCTTTTTGCTTTTTTTCTGAGATGCTTTTTCTCAAGGGCAACAAGCTTATCCTCAAAAGCAATAGCAAGAATGATAATAGCAAGACTCATGAAAAAGAATATTGAGAAAGATTCTAAATTAGCAAACATAATAAATACCTCCGTTTGTTTGTGTCGAACATACGTTCTTTAATCTTGATTTAATTATAGCACGTAATTTTCAAATGTCAAGACAAATGTTCGGTAAAATTTAATTTACAGTCCTAAAAAACGGACTTTGCTGGATTTTTTACCTTTGAAATGATGCTTTGTCAAAAAAAACAGACAAAGTTTGTATATTTTGCCTTTAAAAAAATCCGCTTCTTTTCCTTTTCATCAAAAATTTTGTGTTATAATCAGTATGTAATATAATATTTACAGGAGGAAAACATTATGTCATTTATCAAAAAAGAGTTTACATTCCCGTCAACTTCAGGTCTTGCCGATATCCATTGTGCTTCTTATCTGCCTGAAAACGTGGAGGTTAAAGCAGTTATGCAGATAGCACACGGTATGGCTGAGCATCTTGAAAGATATGAAAAATTTGCATCAGTGCTTTGTGATAACGGAATAGCCGTTTATATCAATGACCACGTCGGTCACGGCAAGAGCGTAAAGAATGACAGTGAGCTTGGCTACTTCGGCAAGAAAGACGGCTGGAAGAGCTTTGTGGAAGACTGTCACCGACTTTCGCTTATCGCTAAGCAGGAAAACGAAGGCAAGCCCTTTATCTTTTTCGGTCATTCAATGGGCTCATTTGTTGCAAGAGCATATTCATATAAGTATTCAAAAGAGATTAACGGTGCAATATTCTGCGGAACCTCAGGTCCTAACCCCGCCGCAGGTGCAGGTATTGCTCTGACAAAGATTATCACGAAGCTTAAGGGTGACCATCACAGAAGCAAGCTTATCAATTCTGTCGGTTTCGGCTCATATAACAGTAAGTTTGAAGACAGAACCCCCTTTGATTGGCTTACAAGAGATACCGACGAGGTTGATAAGTATATTGCCGACCCCTATTGCGGCTTCCTTTTCACCGCACCCGGCTACGGCGACCTTTTCGGTCTTCTCAGCTATGTTTCTTCAAAGGATTGGTTCAGCGGTCTTTCAAAGGAGCTCCCCGTGCTTATGATTTCAGGTGATATGGACCCGGTAGGTGATTACGGCAAGGGTATCAGAAAGGTTGAAGCTATGCTTAAGGAAGCAGGAAAGAAAAACCTCGAAACAATTCTTTACAAGGATGCAAGACATGAAATCCTTAACGAATCCCGTTGCTTTGACACGGTCTGTGAGGACGTAATCGGCTGGATAGAGAAAACTATTGCATAAAAACGGAGACAAAAAATGAAGTTAAACGATATTTACAGTATTGAAAATAAATACTTATCAAAAGATATTAATATTGAAAACGGAAAAATAGTATATTCCGGCTCTTCCAATAAGCTCAGCGGAAATACAATTTCACGTAAAAACGGCTGTACCGAGTTCGTTTTGAATTTTAAAAGAGGTTTATTCTCAAGATATGCGGTCAAAAGTGATGACCTTACAGTTTCAGAGATTAAGCTCAATGATACCTCTGCGGAAAAGCGACTGACCGTTGTTTTCGGGCCGAATAAAATCAAAGGAAATTCCTTTACGGTTCGTCTTAATTATACACTCGGAGCAGAGGATGCCTTCTGCAGAAAATATATTGAGATTTCTGCAGAAAAAGCAGATAATAAGCTCATCCTTGAGAGTATCGACCTTGAATATACGGATTTTTCGTCAGAGCTTAAAAGCTGGAGCATTCCCGAGCAGAAAAACTCTCACATCTCAGGCTTTCTTATGAGTGTGGGCCAGCCCGTCTATGTTGATTCTTTCTATTTCGGATGTGAATTTCCTATTGCATATAACAGAATTGCTTCAGGCAGAGTTGTCGTTACATCATACGTTGGCAAAGCTCTTGCAAAGCTTACTGAAAAGGGTGATTACATAAGCTATAAGTCAGTTTTCGGTGTGAGTGAAAACGATACCTTTGCCACTGTGCAGAAGGCATTTTTCTCTTATATAAGAAGTATATCCAAGCCTATCAAATTCAGACGTCAATATAACTCATGGTATGATAATATGCTCAATATCAATATTGATAATATTACGGAATCCTTCCTGAGTATTGATAAAGGGCTTACAAATCACGGAACAAAGGCTCTCGATTCTTATGTTATGGATGACGGCTGGAATGACTATGCCGCTGATTTCTGGAAGTTTAATAAGAAATTCCCCGACGGACTTACGGATTTCCGAAATTTAAGTGAAAACTTAGGCTCACGCTTCGGTCTGTGGCTCGGCCCCAGAGGCGGTTATACTAATGACACTATTAAGTTTGCCCACAAGATAGAAAAGGGCGGTAACGGCTATGTAAACAAAAATGCCCATGATATCTGTGTAGGCAGTAAGAAGTATGTTGACAGAACTGCCGATATGCTTATTGATTTTGCCAACGAATACAATCTCAATTATTTCAAGCTTGACGGCTTTGCTCAGCGCCCCTGCAGAAATAAAAAGCACGACCACCTTACAGGCGGCTATGAGGATATGTATTTCTTTACGGATACTTGGGAAAAGTGGATTGCTTTCTTTGAAAGAGTATATGATTTCGATGAAAACTTCTGGATTAACCTTACCAGCTATGCACCTCCCAGCCCCTGGTTCTTGCAGTGGTGTAACAGCTTGTGGATGCAGATAAGCAACGATCACGGCTTTGCGGGTGAGAAAAGCTGCGATAAGGACAGGCTTCTTACCTACCGTGACAGCTGTTACTACGATTTCTATAATATCCGTCAGTTCCAGGTGCCTCAGTTTGCACTTTACAATCACGACCCGATTTACGGCAAGGATGCAAAGGTGAAAATGACTGATGAGCAGTTCAGGGAATACCTTTTCACGATGGCGATGAGAGGCACCTGCTTCTGGGAGCTTTATTACAGCCATACTATGTTCAACGATGCCAAGTGGAGAATCAATCATTCCGTACTGACCTTCATTGAGGATAATATGGAAATCCTTTCAAATTCCGTCATTTTCGGCACAGACCCTGCCAAGGGCGGAGTATACGGTTACAGCTGCTTTGGCAGTGATGAGGGTATCGTTTGTCTGAGAAACAGTACAAGCGAGAAAAAGACCTATACTCTTGTGCTTGATGAAAAAATAGGTGTCGAGAGGGGATTAAAAGACGCAAAAGTAACCCTTATGATACCTTACAGTGTATCACAGGATGACCGTATATATAACTACGGTGATGAAATGGCTGTTGAGCTTGATGCATTTGAAACAAAGATATACCATTATAATAAGAAGTTAAAGCTTATGGTACCCACCTATGTGAAGGCTGCCGATAAGAACACCCTTGAGGTTTCCTTCAATCAGTTTGTCGATTACAGGTTTATTGAATGCGATGAAAACCCTGTTGAGGATGTTGAGCTTCTTGAAGATTATATGACGCTTAAAATCACCTTCAGAGAAAAGTTTGATAAGCTCAACGGCTACACCCTTAAAGGTGTCGCTGATATGCTCGGCAACAGCACCGATGTACAGGTGACATTTGACTATTGGAAAAATCATGAGGTGGAAGACGGTATCTACGGCTCAGGCGACTTCACCTTAAAGGCAGAAAAGATAACTGAGAAAAACACCTTACTTTTCAGTCAGGGTGCAGAGCTTAGCCTTTCTGTTGATGCTGAGGGCTATGTACATTTCACGATAGGTAATGATACTCTCAGAAGCCGCAGTGCTGTAGCTGAAAAGGAAACAGTCACCGCAGTGAGAGAAAGAAACGGTGTAATGAAAATTTACATCGGCAAAAAGCTCGACGCGGGCAGAAATTCAATCCCGACCTTCCTTAGTGGAAAAGAAGCGGATTTCGACGGTAAAGCCGTCAAGGCTTACAACAGAGCATTTGCTTTTGATGAAGTATAATAAACACAAAAAGGGAAGCGGCGCACAACCGCTTCCTTTACTATTACCTAGTCTCTAATCCCTAGTCCCTAGTCCCTAAATAATAACCTTTCTGTGCCCCTTAATCTTATCGAGCGCACCTTTTTCAAGCCTTGATACCTGAGCCTGAGATATGCCTATTTCCGAGGCAACCTCAGTCTGCGTAAGACCGTTCATAAATCTCAAAGACAGGATTCTCTTTTCTCGTTCAGGCAAATCGTCTATTGCTTTTTTCAAAAGGATCTCATCTATCCAATCTACGTCACTGTGGCTGTCACCGATCTGATCCATTACATAAATGGTATCACCTGCGTCGTAATATACAGGCTCATATATAGAAATCGGCTCTACAATCGCTTCAAGGGCAAGAACTACCGTTTCCTTCTTCACACCCATTATCCTTGCGATTTCTTCTACTGAAGGCTCCTTTTGGGTCTCTGCAATAATTTTTTCTTTAATCTGCATGGCGTGATATGCGGTGTCCCGTACAGAACGGCTGACCCTTATAGGGTTATAATCCCGCAGATAACGCCGTATCTCACCTATGATCATGGGAACTGCATAAGTGGAAAATCTCACATTCTGACTCAGGTCAAAATTGTCGATTGATTTAATGAGACCGATGCATCCCACCTGAAACAGGTCTTCCGGGTTCTCTCCTCGGGCGGAAAATCGCTGAATGACACTCAGAACAAGCCTGAGGTTTCCGTTTATCAGCTCTTCACGTGCCTTGGTATCGCCCTGTCTGCTCTTTCGGAGAAGCTCGGTTTTCTCACTTTCCTTGAGAAGCTTGAGAGCGGAAGTATCGATACCGCAAATTTCAACCTTGTTGTAGTACAAATGAATTACCTCCGAAGATTAAAAATCCTGTCGGTAAAAGTATGGTCTGAAGTGACAGATTTTAATAAAAGAAATTTATGGTAAGTTTAATCTATTGACAAAAACGGTAGGCAGAATTATACTGTATTTGCTTTATTATGTAATTTTTTATCGCTTTACGGGAGAACATAAATGAAAACTGTAAATGAAAAGACAGAGACAACCTTAAAGAGCGATTCCACCGAGCTTCTTGCACGTGTGACGGTGTTTGCTCTTTTGACAGGTATACCTCTGTTTATGACCGATAAATATTTTAATATAACCTTGTCGAAGTTTCTGTATTTTGCCTGCATCAGTGTCTTCGGCTTTCTTCTCTGTCAGCTTTTTAAGCCCGATAAGGCTCTGAGAACGAAGCCTGTGGCTGATAAGGCAACGGATATATGTGTTGCCGGCTTTGTTGTTTCCGGCTTTGTTTCAACGGTTTTTTCACGTTATTTCACCGAGTCCCTTCTCGGCTCCGGGGGAAGATGCATGGGTTTCCTTTATCTGCTTATTCTTGCGGCTCTTTATTACACCGTTTCACGCTGTTATAAGGTCCGTGAGGGTGAAATGATAGCTTATTTTGCCGTTTTTCTGATAGTGCTGTTCATAGCTTTTCTTCAGTTTTTCGGCGTTAATGTGTTTTATCTTTATAACGATGTGTCACAAAAGACCATTGACAATTATTACTCTATGATAGGTAACATCAATGTGGTGTCCTCCTACATATGTCTTTGTGTGCCTTTTATAATGTATGCATTTTGCTTCACAACACGCTTATGGAAAAGATGTATGCTTTTCGTGCTTTGCTTTTTAGGTTTCTGCTTCCTTGTTATTTCCAACAGTGACAGCGGATATCTGGGAATCGGCGCTGCATTCTGGATGCTCGGTATTTTCCTGACAAGAAAGCGCAAATATTTTCACAAGCTTCTTTTCCTCGGAGCAGCCTTCCTTTTATCTGCAAGGTTTGTGTGCTTGCTTAATAAAACCTTTGAAACAAAGAAGCTTTCTCCGCTTGCTCTTTTGCTTGGCGAATCCGATATTATTCTCGGGCTCTCAATAGCTCTCATAGTGCTTGGTGTCCTGCTTATCAATATCAGAATCAGCCGTAATTCCATGGCGTTTATCAGAATACTTTTTATCGTATTGCCGGTGGTACTTTTTGCCGTTCTGGTGGGTACAATAATTTACTTTACCGTGTTTAATCCGCAGGCTGAGCTCGGTGAGCTTGAAAATTATCTCAGGTTTAATGATGCGTGGGCAACGGGCAGGGGAAGGATATGGAGAATCACATTAGAGGCTTATGCTGATATGCCCTTTATTAAGAAGCTTATCGGCTGCGGACCCGACACACTCGTGCTTCTTCTCAATGATTACCTTCCCGCAGG
>JAZSQD010000061.1:0-6021 GCA_045537815.1 Acutalibacteraceae bacterium
GCTCAGGCACCCGTGTTGAGCTTCGTAACCCGGACCTCTCGGCAAACCCCTATCTTGCTATGGCGGCAGCACTGCAGGCAGGTCTCGACGGCGTGGAAAAGGCTATGACACCTCCCCCGCCGAAGGATTCAAACATCTTTGATCTCACCCCTGCAGAAAGAAAGGCAGCAGACATCCACTCTCTTCCCAAAAATCTCCGTGAAGCCTTCAGAGAATTCAGAGACAGTGAATTCGCAAAGGCAGCCGTCGGCGAGCACGTACACGGCAAATATGTGGAAGCAAAGCAGGAAGAATGGAACGAATATACCACCCGTGTTTCACAGTGGGAAATCGATAAATATTTAGGGAAGTATTGATTCCGATAGGCGGCGTTATCAGTAGTCAGTAGTCAGGGGAACGCCCGACGGGCGTTTAATGGCGTAAGCCAATTCATGACGCAGTCAATTCATGCTGTAGGGACACGGCTTGCCGTGTCCGCCAACCTTACCGACAAATACACATACATTCAAAACCTGTAGTAGGGACGGCCATTGGCCGTCCGTCATAGAGTAGTCAGGGAACGCCCTGCATCTGTTTCCTGTTCCCAAATCCCTAATTCACCCACATCGGAGTATATATGAACTTTAAAATCAACCCCCTGTCCTTCGACGGCATCTTCGCCGTTCCAAACAGTCTTGTTGACGATAATATACGTCTTGCAAGTGTGGTACAGCTCAAAAGTCTGCTGTATCTGCTTCGCTACGGCAATTTGCGCCGTGTAAGCACCGAAGAAATCGCCGAGGCTCTCTGTGTTGATAAAGAGGATGTTCAGGATGCTATGGTTTTCTGGACCGAGAGAGGTCTTGTGCTCAGAGAGGGCGAAGCACCTTCACCCGTGGCAAGGGTTACTCTTGAAAAGGCAGAAAATCCCCCTGCAGTGCCCACAGCCAAGGAAAGCAAAACCGCAGAAAAAGCATCAGAGGAAATATCCGTGCCTGAAATATATATTTCAAAGCCCAGCCACGAGGAGGTTGCCTCAAGACTCAAGGGCTCACAGGAGCTCGCCGCATTTTTCCGTCAGGCTCAGGCATCCTTGGGCAAGCCCATAGGCTATGAGGGTCAGTCAACCCTTCTTATGCTTCACGACGGCTACGGCCTGCCCCTTGAAATTATCATTATGGCTATTGAATATTCAGTTTCGCAAAAAAAGGACGGTATGAGGCAGATAGCAAATCTTGCAAAACGCTGGTGCGAAATGGGCGTTGACAGCATCGAGGGTGTCAACAGATATATCGAAGAGCATACCGTCGTTGACGAGGCATGGGAAAAGCTTCGCAGTATGACGGAAATAACCAACCGCCACCCGACAGAAAAGCAGCGACGCTTCCTCACGGGCTGGACAAAGGAGCTTGCCTACACCCCGGAAATGATATTTTATGCCTATGAGGAATCTATTGACCGCACAGGCAAAATGAATATGAAATATATGGACAGCGTTATCCGTTCATGGGCCTCTGCAGGAGTGAGAACCCCGGCTGACATAAAGAAATATGAAGAGGACTGGGAAAACTCAAAAAAACCTGCAAAGGCTAAGACCGCCGGAGCAAAAAAAGAAAGCGATGCCTCATATGACATTGATCTCTTTATGCAGGAAGCGGTTAATATAAGCTATAAAAAAACCGAAAACAACTGACAGAAAGGAAGTGCACCGTGGCATACAAAAGAAGCGTATATATCAAGGCTAAGGACCTTCTGAATTCCCGCCGTCTCGAGGCGGAAAGAAAGCAGGAAATGCGCCACAGTCAGGCTGTTCTCGCCTGCCCCGAAATACTTACACTCGAAAGAGAAATTGCCTCCTACGGTGCCGAGGTTATCAAGGCGGTAGGTCTTGGTGCCGATGCGGAAAAATTTGTCAGAGAGCTTTCTGTCAGAAGTCTTGAGGCTCAGAGCCGTAAGGCTCAGCTTCTCAAACTAGCAGGCTTCAGCGAGGATTATCTCGACACACCCTACACCTGCAAAAAATGCAAGGATTCAGGCTCTCACGACGGCCGCTACTGTCAGTGCTATATGGAGCTTATCAAGGAAATCGCAAGAGAGGAGCTTCAGGAAAAGGCTTCCCTTTCTAAATTCAGCTTCCTTACCTTCAATACGATGAACTACCCCGATGCGGAGGATAAAAGCCTCGGCGTAAATCAGCGTGAGCATATGACGAGGGTTCTTTCCTTCTGCAAGAGCTACGCCGCCGATTTTTCGCTTAAAAGCCCAAGTATTATTATGCTCGGCTCAACGGGTCTGGGCAAAACTCACCTTTCACTTGCCATTGCAGGCGAGGTTACCGACAAGGGCTACAGTGTTTTTTATGACAGTGCCCACAACATAATGAATAAGCTTGAAAACGAGCATTTCGGCAAGGATACTGCAGCCGAAAGAATCCGTGAGGATCTTCTTAAAAGCGACCTTCTGATAATTGACGACTTGGGCTGTGAGTTTGTCACTCAGTTCACCAAGGCGGAGCTCTATAACATTATAAATTCCCGCGCACTTTCTTCTCTGCCCACAATAATCAGCACCAACTGCAGCGCAAAGGAGCTCGAGGAAAAATACACCCAGAGAACAGCATCAAGAATTCTCGGCTATTACTATCCCCTCGCCTTTTGCGGCAAGGATGTTAGACAGATAATAAAAAGAGCTCCTTGAGGAGCTCTTTTTAAGTGCAGAGTGCAGAACGGCGACGAACCGGGGCGATAAAGGGAAAACACTTCCCGCCGGATTTATAACGCTGACCGATAATTTAAAAGAAAAAACATAAGGGAGGGGCTGTTCCCTCCCTTAAATATATTTAACGGTAGCCGTAGGTGTTGACTCCGGCGGCGTTTGAAATTAAAAGTGTTTTTCGATAAGTTTGTCAGCAGACACGGCGCAACCTGTCACTGCGGTATCAATCCGCTTGGGCGGGTAAAGCCTTGCCGTCCGATGTCTGTTCGGCGCAATTCTGCATTCTGCACTCTGTATTCACTTTACAGCCTTCATAACCTCTTCACGCTCATTAAAGGGGAGCTTTTCGCCGTTGACCTTCATATAGCTTTCGTGGCCCTTACCGGCGAGGATGATAATATCCCCGGGCTGTGCTGTTTTCATCGCATAGTGTATCGCCTCTGCTCTGTCGGGAATAATCACATATTCACCCTTGCAGTAGGATGCGATTTCTTCGCAGATTTTTCTCGGGTCTTCTCTGTCGGGGTCATCGCTTGTTATAATTGAAAGGTCACTGAGTTCGCCCGAGACCGTTCCCAGCTCTTCACGGCGGCATTCTGTTCTTCCTCCCACAGAGCCGAAAAGTGAAATGATACGGTTATGCTCATAGCTCTTTGCCGTTTCAATTATGCTTCTCAGGCTTATGCCGTTGTGCGCATAGTCAATGATAACGGTGAAATCCTTGCCTGTTTCTACGATTTCGCCTCTGCCCTTGACAAAGACCTTTTTGAGTCCCTCGCAGTATTTTGCCTTGTCGAGCTTCATATCCTCAGCTATTGCAAGAGCAACAAGAGCGTTATAAGCATTGACATCGCCGGGCAGAGCAACCGTGAAGTTATCCTCTCCCGTCTTACATACCGCATCAAAATTCATGGCGAGACGGTTGCCGAGCTTCTCTTTTTTCATTGAAGTGAGACGGTAGTCTGCCTCTTTGCTTCCGCCGTAGGTGATTACGGGACAGGTGCATATTTCCACAATCTTCTGTGAGAAGGGGTCATCAATATTGACGATTGCCTTCTTGCACATGAGGAAAAGCTGAGTTTTCCAAAAAGCGTATTCTTCAAAGGAATCGTGCTCATTCGTGCCTATATGGTCGGGATAAAGGTTTGTGAAAATGCCGTAGGCAAACTCTGTGCCGTCAACACGGTGAGCCTTAAGACCGAGGGAGGAAACCTCAATAGCCGCCGCCTTACAGCCTCCGTCAGCCATAAGACGAAGCATTTTCTGTAATTCGTAGCTTTCGGGGGTCGTGTTGACGGTAGGAAGCACTCTGTCGCCGTAAAAAGCACCTACCGTTCCGATAATACCGCACATCATACCTGCTTCTTCAAGAGCAAATTTCACGATGTGAGCAACGGTTGTTTTTCCCTTTGTGCCGGTGATGCCGATAACCGCAATTTCACGTGAGGGATGGCGGAAAAAGTTACAGCTCATTTTGGCAAGAGCCTCACGGGTATTTTCCGTCATTATGATAAGAGCATCCTCGGGGAGCTCTACTTCCTTGCTGCAGACAAATACTCTGCTTCCTTTATCGTAAGCTCCTTTTGCATATTTGTGTCCGTCAGCAAAGACACCCTCAAGACAAACGAAGACAATGCCCTCGCCCGCTTTTCTTGAGTCATAGGCAATGTCGAGGATTTCGGCGTCTTCACAGCCTCCTGAAGTATATTTCAGTCCCTTTAATATGTCCTTTAATTTCATATGTTACCTCCCCAGACCTCTCCGTCCTTGAGAAGAGACTTCTGACGTCTGACCTCTGCTCTTTCTTCCTTCCATGCCTTGCGTCTTTCTTCCTTGCCCCTGCCAATAAGACCAACCTTGCGGAATGCCTCGACAAACATAGCCATAAGACAGCCTGCCGAGCCGACTATAAGGTCAATCATTGTGTCTGTAAGACCGTAGGAGC
Source organism: Acutalibacteraceae bacterium (assembly GCA_045537815.1). Lineage (GTDB taxonomy): Bacteria > Bacillota > Clostridia > Oscillospirales > Acutalibacteraceae > UBA6857. Next base: position 4,640 of record JAZSQD010000061.1, read on the forward strand.
CGTTAACCTGACCGTGCTGCATAACAAAGCCGTAAAGGCGGTCCATAGTGAATTCGTAAAACTCCCAGCCCACAAGAATGCCAATTCCGAAGCCCAGACCGAAAAGAGCCTGAACAGAAACCTTGAGGGGTCTTTTTTCACCCTGCATAAGACCTGCAAGCACAAAGCCGCCTGTCGTTGCAAGGTAGCCCGCAAAGCAATGCTCGGGAATGTCGATACCCGTAAAGTCAGTGCGTGAATTAAGGGTTGTGCCTACAACACAGCCGAAGCAGATAAAAATATTGAGCATGGTCTGAAGGTAGGCGGGCATTTTTTTTATGAAGCTTTTGCCCGGTGCAAGCTGAAAAATATCCCACAGATGAGTGAAGATAATTGCAAACACCGCCTGAATAAAATCAGAGGTATAGCCGTGGAAAAACCCCCAGCCGCCCCAGATAAAAAGGGCGAGACGGCAAAACCACCATATATATTTCTCCGTTTTTGACAAAGGAGGAATTTTTACTGCATTTTCCATATATTCTGCCTTCCTTAAGGTAATTATTCGGATTTTTGATGTCAATCTTAAATATTATACCATATCTGTTCCCTTTTTGCTACACCTGAGAGAAAAAAATATAGTCATAAGGGCAGTTGACAAAAATAAGAAAGTAATGTTATAATCCTTTTGACATATAAATATTACCGGGGGTGCTGATTTTTAATCGGCTGAGATTATACCCATAACCTGATGCGGATAATACCGACGTAGGCTGTGTAAGAGTTGATTTATAAGTGCCCGCAATTTGTTTTTGCGGGCATTTCTTTTTGCCGGCATAAGGCTCTTTATAATCACCGACAGTATTTTTGTATGTGATAATAAAAGAAAGGAGAGTTATTATGAAGGCAAGTATTGCAATTCAGGTTTTACCCGATACCGAAAGCACAGAAAAGCTCGTTTATATTGTTGACAGAGTAATAGAATATATTGCTTCAACGGGTCTCAATTACTATGTCGGCCCCTTTGAAACAACAGTAGAAGGCGATAGCTATGACGATCTTATGGAAATAGTTAAAAACTGCCAGAAGGTCGCTCTTAAGGCAGGCTGCACAGGTGTAAGTGCCTATGTAAAAATCCGTTATAACGAAAGCGGAGTGCTGACCATTGACGAAAAGGTGTCAAAGCATCATTGCTGATATTCAGGATTCACCCTCCCTCGGGTGGAAGAGAATAAACAGCAGTAAGGGCCGAGGTATTAGTAGTCAGTAGCCAGTAGTCAGTAGTCAGGAATTAATGGCGTAAGCCAACTCATGCACTTAAAATAAAACCTCTCCCGAACGACTTGACGGGTAGGTGCATTTGGCGGTTGGGTGCTTGAACCCTTCCACCGCAAGCGGTCCCCCTT
>JAZSQD010000150.1:0-10180 GCA_045537815.1 Acutalibacteraceae bacterium
GAAGGAGTCAGACGACTTCCGCGATGCTTATATCGCAAAAGTAAATGCACAGACAGAGGCTCTCATAGCCGATGCCAACGAGAAGGCTGCAGGTATTGTTGCCGCTGCATATAACGATGCAAAGCTCGCTAAAGACAAGGCTGAAGAAGCTGTTGCAAGTGCAAATATTCAGCTTCAGTCACTCAAAGATGAAACAGCAAAGATCAAGGGAGAGCTTTCCGCACTTATTCTTGTTGCAGATTCTGCTGTAAAATCCATCGGTGATTACAGTATTGAAAATATCGAAGCAGCAATATCGGTAAAAACAGTTGCAGATTCAATAGACATAGGTGAAATTGATAAGTTCGATCTTGATATCGAAATCGAGCCCGTTTTTGATGAGACTGCTGTTGAAGATATTGAATCTGAAGATGAAATTGTTCCTGTTTATGAAGAAACAGAGATTGAGATTTCTCCCGTTGAAGAGAGCAAATCTGCCGCAACCGATGAAATTGTAGATCTTTTCTCGCATTCCTCCGATTCCGGCAAGGATAAGAACGAGATTCCCGACGTTTCTTCATATCTTTCAAAAATATTTGATTCAGTTTCCGATGATGACGATTCCTTCGGCTTTGACAATCTAATTTCTGAATCATAACATCACAGAGGTTCTGTTTTGATAAAATTCACATTAAAAAATCTCAGAAAAAATCTGATTTCTGTCGGAGTTATAGGCTTACTGGTATTGATTGATCAGATTATCAAGTATTATGTTGTTACACTTCTTAAGCCTGTAGGTACTCACGACTTTATTCCCGGTCTTCTGCAGCTTCACTATCTTGAAAATGATGGAGCAATGATGGGCTTTATGGGCGGTAAAACCGAAATTATGACAGTTGCATCAATAATATGTATGATTGTTGTTGTTCTTTTGCTTTTTACAGATTTCATTAAGACCAAGTTTGATTATGTTTGCATCGTTCTTATTGCTGCGGGGGGTATAGGTAACATAATTGACAGAGTTGTCAGAGGTTTTGTGGTTGATTATATAGAATATCTTTTTATTGATTTTTATATTTTCAATTTCGCTGATTGTCTCATTACGGTTGGTGTTTTTGCTCTGATTATTTATCAGGCTGTGCTGACTGTCAAGGAATATAAAGATAAGAAAGGTCACGCTCATAATGGTTGATGCACATATTTTTACGGTTGCTGATGAAATGTCAGGTGAGCGAATAGATAAGGTCATCTGTAAATCCTTGGATATGTCTTCACGCTCGGCGTGTCAGAAGCTTCTTGAAGAGGGTTTTGTAACCGTTAACGGTCTCGCGGTAGTTAAAAACTATAAGGTGAAGACAGGAGACCGAGTTGCTGTAGTAACACCTCAGCCCCGTGAGCTTGAAGTCTGTGCTGAAAATATTCCGCTTGATATACGCTATGAGGATGATGATCTTCTTGTAGTTAACAAGCCTAAGGGAATGGTAGTACATCCTGCGGCTGGCAATTACAACGGAACTCTTGTCAATGCACTTCTGTATCACTGTAAGGACAGCCTTTCGGGTATCAACGGTGTTATCAGACCCGGTATAGTTCACCGAATAGATAAGGACACCAGCGGACTGCTGATAGTTGCAAAAAATGATTTTGCTCATATTTCTCTTGCCGAACAGATTAAAGCACATTCTTTTTCACGTGAATACAGCAGTGTAGTATACGGAAGAATGAAAAATTCCCACGGAACGGTAGATGCCCCAATCGGAAGACACCCTGTTGACAGAAAGAAGATGACTGTCACCACCAAGAATTCAAAAAATGCCGTTACACATTATGAAGTGACTGATGAATTCAGAGATTTTACAAAGCTTAATCTCAGGCTTGAAACAGGAAGAACACATCAGATAAGAGTACATATGTCTTATATCGGGCATCCTGTAGCAGGCGACCCTGTTTACGGGCCGAAAAAGGTCATAGAGTATTTGTGCGGTCAGTGTTTACACGCGCGATTAATAGGTTTTAAACATCCGAGAAACGGTAAGTATATAGAAATCGACAGCGAATTACCCGAATACTTCACCGATTTTCTAAGGAGGATTAAATAGATGGAAAATAATTCAAAATCCCTTTCGCATTGGCTTCTTGCTTCCGATATAGACGGAACGATTAACGATAAGGGCAGAAGGCTTGTAAAACGTAATTACGATGCAGTTCAGAAATATATAAACGAATACGGCGGAAATTTTACTCTTGCATCAGGTCGTTCGCCCAACTCTATGCGCAAGCATTATAAGCGACTTGATATCCCTGACGGCAAGACTATTGTTATTAACGGTGCAGGTATATATGATTACGCTGAGGAAAAAATGGTATGGACAAGTCCTCTCAACGATCACTGTATCGATATGATTAGAAAATCCGTTAAAAAATATCCCACGATTTCCTTTCAGGTTATTTCCGAAAGCTATGTTTACATTTTCAGACCGACAATTTCGTCAAGAATTCTCGCTATCAACGCCAAGCTCCCGATAAAATATTTCTATTCTTTTGAGTCAATACCAAAGGAGAATTGGTATAAGGTAATCTATACAGGCTTACCTCCTGCACTCAAGGCGGTCAACAGATATATAGAAAAAATGTCCAACACAACGGAAAATCTTATGTTTTCATCGGCTTGGAGCTATGAAATCGTAAACGAAGACACCAATAAAGGCAAGGCGGTACTGAAGCTTGCAGAGTTGCTCGGTGTTGACAGAGAGCATACTGCCGCCATCGGTGATTATTTTAATGATTATGAAATGCTTAAAGAGGTAGCTTTTCCCGCTTGCTGCGGTCAGGCTCCGAAAGAAATGAAAAAAATTTCAAAATTTGTTGCATGTCACTGCAATCACGGTGCGGTTGCTGACCTGATTGAATATATGATAATAAATTTTGCAAAATAATTAAGGAGGATATTATGGAAGAAAACAAAAAACTCGAACTCAAAAAGATAGCCGTTAATGTACGCAAAGGAGTAATTGAAGGTACATTCAACGCTAAATCCGGTCATCCCGGCGGCTCACTGTCAATAGCAGATATTGTAACTTATCTCTATTTTGTAAAGATGAACGTCAACCCTGAAAAGCCCGACTGTGAAGACAGAGACAGATTTGTTCTTTCAAAAGGACATACTGCTCCTGCTCTCTATGCAGCACTTGCCTATAGAGGATTTTTCCCTGTTGAGCTCATCAAAACTCTCAGAAAGCCTAGCTCTATTCTTCAGGGTCACCCCAGCATGAGATACACTCCCGGCGTTGATATGAGCACAGGCTCACTTGGTCAGGGTATATCCGTTGCCTGCGGTATGGCACTTGCAGGAAAGCTTAAGGGTAAGGATTATAAGGTTTATACCATTCTCGGTGACGGTGAAATCGAAGAAGGTCAGGTATGGGAGGCCGCAATGTTTGCAGGTAACCGTAAGCTTGATAACCTTGTTGCAGTTGTTGACTACAACAATCTTCAGATAGACGGCTCACTTGACGAGGTTAACTCACCCTATCCAATTAAAGAAAAGTTTGAAGCCTTTAACTGGAATGTTATCGAAATCAACGGTCATTGCTTTGACCAGATTGAGGAAGCTTTCAATAAGGCGGACGAATGTAAGGGTAAGCCTACCTGCATTATTTCAAAATCTGTCAAGGGTAAGGGTGTCTCCTTTATGGAAGATAAGTGTGACTGGCATGGCTCAGCTCCCAACGCTGAACAGTATGCAACCGCTATGGCTGAGTTAGATGCAGCTATGGCAGAATTGGAGGTGTAATTATGGCTGACGTAATTAAATGTGCAACAAGAGACGCTTACGGTGCCGCTCTTAAGGAGCTCGGAGCACGTGATGATATTCTTGTTCTCGACGCTGACCTTGCAAAGGCAACAAAGACTATTACATTCAAAAAGGAATTCCCCGAAAAATTCATTGACTGCGGTATCGCAGAAGGAAATATGATGGGTATAGCTGCAGGCCTTGCTACAACAGGCTACACCGTATTTGCATCATCCTTTGCCATGTTTGCGGCGGGCAGAGCCTTTGAGCAGGTAAGAAATTCAATCGCTTACCCTAATCTCAATGTTAAAATCGGTGCTACCCACGCAGGTATTTCAGTAGGTGAGGACGGCGCAAGCCATCAGTGCTGTGAGGATATCGCTCTTATGCGCTCAGTTCCCAATATGGTTATTATCAACCCTGCTGACGATATTGAAGCAAAGCAGGCAGTTTTTGCCGCAGTTGAGCATGACGGCCCTGTATATATGAGATTCGGCAGACTTGCTGTTCCCCGTATAAATGCCGAGGATTATAAATTTGAGCTCGGTAAGGGTGTTACACTCAAGGAGGGTAACGATGTAACTATCGTAGCATCAGGTTTAATGGTTAACGAAGCTCTTATTGCAGCTGAAGCCTTAAAGGCTGAGGGTGTTCATGCAAGGGTTATCAACATTCATACAATCAAGCCTATTGATAAGGAAATTCTTGTTAAGGCTGCTAAGGAAACAGGAGCTATTGTTACTGCTGAAGAGCACAGTGTAATCGGCGGTCTCGGCGGCGCGGTTTCAGAGGTTCTCGCAGAGGAATATCCCGTTCCTGTTGTAAGACTCGGCGTAAACGACACATTCGGCAAATCAGGCCCTGCTCTCGAGCTTCTCAAAATTTACGGACTTGATGCTGAAAACATCGTTATTAAGGCTAAAAAAGCCATTGAGCTTAAGAATAAACTTGCTAAATAATTTTAAGGTGGTAAAATTCAATGAAAGAAATTACAAAAGAGATGCTTATCGGTGATATTCTTGACAAGGAGCCCGGAACTGCAGTGTTTTTCCTCGAAATGGGTATGCATTGTCTCGGTTGCCCTGCATCAAGAGGCGAATCAGTAGAAGAGGCTTGTGCTGTTCACGGCGTTAATGTTGATGAACTTGTTGAGAAAATCAACGGTTATCTTGCTACAAAATAAGCAATTTTCAACTTTGAGCCACCTTTTATAACGGGTGGCTCTTTTTTTAGAGGTATTTATGAATAACATTAAAATTGACGACAGACTGAAAGCAGTTGCTTCTCTAGTCAGAGAAGGGAGCAGAGTCGCTGATATAGGCACTGACCATGCTTATCTTCTGTGTTATCTTCTTAATTCTGATAAAATACCGTCGGGAATAGGTGCCGATCTGAGAAAGGGACCGCTTGAAAATGCGAAAAAGACCGTAATTGAATACGGCCTTTCCGATAAAGTGGAGCTTATACTTTCAGACGGTCTTGATAATATACCCGAGAACTCTGCCGATGATATTGTTCTGGCAGGTATGGGTGGGATTCTTATAAGTGAAATTTTGGAAAAATCTCCGTGGGTATATAATACTGAAATTAATATTGTGGCTCAGCCTATGACTCACGCCGAATATCTTCGTGAGTTTTTTATCAGAAATTCCTTTGAAATTGTCAAAGAAGCTACCGCAACCGACGGGAAAAGACTTTATTGTGTTATTTGTGCACGGTATACAGGTGTAACGCAGTTAAAAGACAGAAGCTACTATTATCTCGGTGAGCTTCTCTGCATCAAGGATGAAACAACAAGAAATTATATTAATAAAATGCTTCATTCAATGGAAAAAAAGCATGAGGCACAGATGTCAGCAGGAGTTAACGACACAGAAAATCTGTCGGAGCTGATTTCTGATATTAAAAAGAAAATTTCGGAGGCTTATTATGATTAAAGTTAAAGATATTTCCGATTACATAGATAAAATTTCACCCTATTCAACAAAGTGTGATTGGGATAACTGCGGTATACTCGTCGGTGACGATGAAAAAGAAGTAAATAAAATAGCTTTTGCACTAGATCTTACAGTTGAAACATTGACTTCTGCAGCAAACTTCGGCGCTGACCTTATTATTACCCATCACCCGATTATATTCAAGCCGCTTAACAGCTTCATCAAAGGCTCTCTTGCTTATGAGCTTGCAATACTCGGTATGTCGGCAATTTCTGCCCATACCTGTTTTGACTGTGCTGACGGCGGTGTAAATGATGTGCTTTGTGAAATTCTGGGAATAACCGATGCTGTAGGAGTTCCGTCAGATGACTGTAAAGTTCCGATGGCAAGAATAGGCAAGGTTTCTTCTGTTTCTGCGGATGAATTTGCTCATTCGGTTGCAGAGAAGCTTGGTGCTTTATGCAGAGTATCGTTATCGGATAAAACAATCGGCAGGGTTGCTGTTTGCGGCGGCTCAGGGATGGACTTTTTTGATCAAGCAGTGCTTATGGGTGCCGATGCTTTTGTAACAGGAGACGCTAGTCACCACCACTTTCTTGAGGCATCACACAGAGGTATAACTTTGATTGCGGCAGGTCATTTTGAAACTGAAGCACCTGCTATGATAAGACTTATGGATATGGTTTCGAACGAGTTTAAAGAGCTTGAATGCTTTGTTGTCAATCAGACTAATCCGGTTAAATTTATAGGTTAAGGATATATTATGGCTTTAGACGGTATTTTTTTAAGAAAAGTAAGAAATGAATTAAATAATGAAGCTTCGGGACTCAGAGTTGACCGTGTCAATCAACCGACCAAGGATGAAATCGTACTGAATCTTCGTGGAAGAAGCGAAAACAAGAAGCTTCTTATCTGTGTGCGTGCCGACAGCCCGAGAGTTCATTTTTTAAGCTCAAGCATTGATAATCCTCCTGTTCCTCCGATGTTTTGTATGCTTATGAGAAAGCATCTTCAGGGAGCTCTTATTAAGTGCGTCAGACAGTATGAGACAGACCGTATTTTGTTTATTGATTTTATCGGTACAAATGAAATCGGTGATAAAACCGAGCTTACACTTTGTATTGAAATAATGGGCAAATATTCAAATCTTATATTGATCAGCAACGGAAAAATCATCGATTCAATAAAGAGAGTTGATTATACCACATCTTCTGTAAGACAGATATTACCCGGTCTTGAATACAGACTTCCTCCTGAGCAGGATAAGCTCTCAATCGAAGCAACTGATATTGATACTCTTATTTCGAGAATTATTTCTCAGAAGGATAAATATCTTTCTTCTGCCGTTATTAATACCGTTCAGGGTGTATCGCCGATTGTGAGCCGTGAAATCGCTTATAAAACGGCCTTTGAAGATGCTTTCGTAGGGAGCTTGACTAATGAGGCGGTTTCTTCATTAAAGGCTGTTCTGAGCGAAATCAAAAGTAATCTTGATGCCTGCGGCAAAGTGTATATGGTTACTGAAAAGAATGGTAAGCCTAAGGATTTATCCCATTGCAGTGTTTCGCAATACGGCGACATTCTTGATGTGCGTGAGTATGATAGCTGCAGTGAGCTTTTGGAAAGCTTTTATTTTGAACGAGACCGAATCAACAGAATAAATCACAGAGGTCACGAACTCATAAGGCTGCTAAATAACCTTATAGACAGAACCGCCAAAAAGATTTCTCTTCAGAAGGCTGAGCTTGAGAGGTGTAAAAACAAGGATGAGCTAAGACTTTTCGGCGAGCTTATCGTTGCAAATATGCACCGCCTCGAAAAGGGAACACCTTATTACGAAGTTGAAAACTATTATGACAGCAGTAACTTAATCAGAATACCCTGCAATCCCGCACTTTCTCCTCAGGAAAATCAGAAAAAGTATTATAAGGAATACAGAAAAGCTCAGACCGCGGAAAAAATGCTGTCGGAGCTTATAACAGAGGGAGAAAACGAGCTTTTGTATCTTGAATCTGTTCTTGATGAAATATCCCGTGCAGATACGGATTCTGAGATTTCTCTTATAAGAATGGAGCTTTCGCAGGCCGGATATATAAAAAACACTAAGGGTAAAAAACAAAAACCGCCGAAAGAGCTTCCTCCCATTGAATTCAGAAGCGATGACGGATTCAGAATTCTTGTAGGCAGAAACAACATTCAGAATGAAAGACTGTCTTTAAAAACCGCAATGAAAAACGATATGTGGCTCCACACTCAGCATACACCCGGTTCTCACGTCATTATCTGCGCTGATGGCAAGGAAATTTCAGATTTATCAATTGAGCAGGCGGCAGTTATTGCGGCATATTACAGCAAAGCGAGGGATTCATCTCACGTGCCTGTTGATTATACAAGAGTCAAACAGTTGAAAAAGCCAAATAAAGCAAAGGCGGGAATGGTTATTTATCACGAATATTGGACAATAACTACAGACCCCAATAAGAATCTTGTCGAAAGACTTAAAGTAAAATAACAAAAAAAGGAGGGATGATATGTCATTTGTCCATCTTCATCTTCACACCGAATACAGTCTTCTTGACGGCGCCTGCAGAATCAATAGACTTATTGACAAGGTGTCGGAGCTCGGACAGAATTCTGTTGCAATCACAGATCACGGTGTTATGTACGGTGTTGTGGATTTCTATAAAGCTGCAAAAGAAAAGGGGATTAAACCTATAATCGGCTGTGAATGCTATGTTGCTCCCAGGAGCAGACACGATAAGGTTCACGGTCTCGATTCACAGAGATATCATCTCGTTTTACTTTGTAAGGATAATATCGGCTATCAGAATCTTATAGCAATGGTAAGCAAATCATGGACCGAAGGCTTTTATGTTAAGCCTAGAATTGACCGTGAGCTTCTTGAAAAGCACCACGAGGGACTTATTGCTCTTTCGGGATGTCTTGCAGGCGAAATTCCACAGGCGCTTATGAGAGGTGATTATGAAACTGCAAAAGCAACTGCCGAATATTACCGTGAGCTTTTCGGAAAAGAAAATTATTTTATAGAAATTCAAAATCACGGACTTACAGAGCAGCTGCAGATTATTCCTGACCTTATCAGATTGTCAAAGGAAACAGGGGTTCCTCTTGTTGCTACAAACGACGCTCATTATATAAATAAAGAGGATTCATCAATTCAGCAGATACTCATATGCATTCAGACCAACCACGTGCTTGGTGAGGCTACAGGTCTTGAATTCAGCACGGAAGAGTTTTATCTGAAAAGTGAAGATGAAATGCTCAGTGCATTTGAAAATCTCAACGAAGCAGTTTATAATACACAGCTTATTGCCGACAGATGTAATGTTGAGTTTGAATTCGGTAATACGAAGCTTCCTCATTTTGAAGTGCCGAATGAAATGGACCATTTTGAGTATTTTAAAAATCAGTGCTTTTACGGTCTTTGCAGACTTAAGGGTGACAATCCGCCCGAAAATTATGTTGATAGACTTAACTATGAGCTCGACGTTATTGAACGTATGGGCTATGTTGACTATTTTCTTATAGTTCACGATTTCATAAGATATGCCAAAAACGCAAAGATACCCGTCGGTCCGGGCAGAGGCTCCGGCGCAGGCTCACTTGCCGCTTACTGTATCGGAATAACAGGTATTGATCCGATAAAATATAACTTACTGTTTGAAAGATTTCTCAACCCTGAGAGAGTCAGTATGCCTGACTTTGATATCGACTTCTGTTATGTCAGACGTCAGGAGGTTATCGACTACGTTATATCAAAATACGGTGCTGACCACGTTGCTCAGATTGTAACCTTCGGCACTATGGCTGCCCGAGGAGCAATACGTGACGTAGGACGTGCACTCGGTATGCCTTATGCTACCGTGGATGAGGTTGCAAAGCTTATTCCCAATGAACTCAAAATTACAATTGATAAGGCATTGAAGACACCTGAGCTCAGCAATCTTTATAACACAAACAACGACATCAGAAAGCTTATTGATATATCTAAACAGGTTGAAGGTATGCCCCGTCATGCATCAACACATGCGGCAGGCGTCGTAATTACAAGAGATCTTGTTTCGTCATATGTTCCGTTAGCGGTGAATGACGAAAGTGTTGTAACACAGTTTACAATGGTGACGCTTGAGCAATTAGGGCTTTTAAAGATGGATTTCCTTGGCCTGCGTACACTTACCGTTATTGACGATGCAGTTAAAATGATTCAAAAAAACGAGCCTGATTTTAAGCTTGAAAATATAAATCAGGACGATGAGGCGACATTTGAAATGCTGTCTCAGGGCAGAACAGACGGCGTTTTTCAGTATGAATCATCGGGAATGAGAAGTGTTCTGACAAGACTTAAGCCCCAGTCACTTGAAGATCTAATTGCGGTTATTTCCCTTTACAGACCCGGTCCTGCTGATTCTATTGATACTTATATTCATAACCGACACCACCCTGAAGACAC